>DATHET010000195.1:0-2751 GCA_035490315.1 Planctomycetota bacterium | reverse complement strand
GGGATGGCTGGGCGGCTGGGCGGAAGCACAGCGGACCGCCGGCGTGATCACACTCCAGTTGCGGCCCCACCCGACGTCACTCCGCGGTCGCAACCACCGCACTCCCGCTTCGCTCGCTCCAGTCCGTGTGGGGCTTGCGATTCAGGATCAGGTATCGCCACACCAGCTCGCCGTAGCCGCGCGCGACGATCCCGCGCTTCTCGTAGAACGGCATCAGCAGCTTCTGCAGGCGGGGCAGGTTGTAGAACGGCACGCCGGGGAAGTAGTGGTGCTCGAGGTGGAAGTTCGAGAAGAGGAACGCCGCGTTCCAGAACCACGAGCTCTTCATCAACGTCGACCATTTCGCGGGATCGGCGGGATCGATGTCGTAATGCTGGCCGAGGCGGTTGAGCGCGAAGGCAATGGGGAAGCCGAAGAGGACCGGGACGACGTAGAGCTTCCACGCGATCGCCCAGCCGCCCAGCCCCGCCGCGAGTGCGAGCAGCGAGAGGTGAAACGCGATCGAGCCGAGGCGCTCGCGCCCGATGCGGCTACGAAGCTCGGGCTCGTAGGACGCGGTCTCCTTCGCCGCGGCGCGGAAGTAGATCGCGAAGAGGGCGGGCGTGAAGTAGAGGAACTTCAGCCAGCGCGCGTTGATCTTCGGCGAGAGGTAGTGCCGCTTCGGATCGTCGTCGTCGGAGCCGAGGTTCGCGTGGTGGTCGAGATGCCAGCGCGTGAACTGCGAGGCGGAGATGCCGCTCGGCACTGCGTAGAGCAGGCCCAGGAACCGGTAGCCTCCCTCGCTCGCGTCGCGCAGGACCGCGCGATGCACGACTTCATGCAGCAGCACCGTGCAGTTGAAGACCGCCCAGCCGGCGACCAGTGCAAAGGGAAGCCACAGGAACCAGCGCTCGAACCGGAGGACCGCGGCGACGCTCACCAGCAGCACGGCCACGTTCGCGAGCGCGACGAGGGCATGCAGCACCGGGCGTTTCTGATGCAGCTCGCGCAGCGCGTCGACCGGAATCTCCCGGGCCAGATCGCGTTTGAGCTGCTGGGCGTGGTCTGCGTAGTAAGAGGCCATTCGCGTGTATGTTGAATCGAATCTACACGATCGGTCATTCCACCCGCGAGCTTGCGGAATTTGTGGGCCTCCTCCGTGAGCATCAGGTGACTCGGCTCGCGGACATCCGCCGCTTTCCCGGCTCACGGCGCTACCCGCACTTCGCAGGCGAGGCGCTCGCCGACCGCCTCCCCCACTCAGGCATCGACTACGTGCATCTCGAGCCCCTCGGCGGCCGCCGCCGGCCGCAGAAGAGCTCGCCCAACGGCGCGTGGGAGAGCGACCAGTTCCGCGGATATGCCGATCACATGAGCACGCCGGAGTTTCACGCGGCGGTCGACCGCCTCCTCGAGGGCGATCGAGCGACCGCGTACATGTGCGCCGAGGCGGTGCCGTGGCGATGCCATCGCAACCTCCTCTCGGACGAGCTCGTCCGGCGCGGGGTCGAGGTCGTCCACATCCTGGCGCCCGGTTCCACGAAGGTGCACGAGCTCAACCCCATGGCCCGGCTCACAGGGGATCGCGTGATTTACCCGCCGGAACAGAAGACCATGTTCTAGCGCGTCCTGGGCTAGCCTGTCGCCGTCAGACCGGCCGGGGTCAGGCGCAGCAGAAAGTCTTCGAGGATCGCGGTCTCAGGCTCGACGACGCCGTCGACCCAGCGCGGCTCGTCTCCGTCGAAGAGCCAGTGCCCGATGCACCTGCGCACGAGGAACGGCTCGAAGTAGTAGCTCACCTCGGACACGACGAACTCACCGTCGTGACACAGCATGTCCACGGCCGCGGTGCGCATGCCCAGCGCGCGGGCGGTCCCGTAGGCCAGGCCCACGGCGCGCTGGTCGATCTTCGCCGGATCGACATCCTGACGCCCGGCACCGCTGGCGCGAAAGTCGTTCGGCGCATTGCCGCGGCGCCACGCGAACGCGCGGTCGCCGATGACGTTCACCCGCGTGTCGTAGTCATTGCCGGGGATGAACTCCTGCACGAGCATGCAGCTCTGCTCACGCAGCGGTGATCGGGTTGGCTCGGTCCCCAAAAGGTCGCAGAGTCCGGCGCGGATCGGCCGCAAGGCGTCGCGCAGGCTCGCGAACCGCGAAGGCTGAAGCGTCGCGAGGCCGGGGCCGAAGAGGCGCCGCGCCATTGCCTCGGCTTCGGCGCGACTGCGCAGCAAACCGACGTTGTTCCCTCGAAACCCGAAGCTGAGCTTGATCACAAGCGGGTAGCGGGCCTGCCGGAAAAAGGCCATCGCCTCCTCGAACCGCCAGAAGACCGCGGTGCGAGGAATCGGGATTCCGGCGGCCTGGAACAAGTAGGCCTGGGCGATCTTGTCGTCGAAATGCCAGCAACTCTTCCAGTCCGGATGAACCACCACGCTCGAACCGTGATCGAGAGCGGAGAGCAATCGGCGACCCGCGTCTCGCTCCATGGCCGAGGGCGGAAACCACCAGAGGAAGCCTGCACACGCGTTGACCCGCGGGAAGAAGTCGGGATCGCTCAGGCTGACGAGATCGACGTCGTGTCCCATGATCGTCAATTCGTGCGCCCACCGCGCGGAGAAGGACTCGCCCTGGACGAGTTCCGGGTGGATGGCAATTCGCATGAGCCCATTTTGAGGCAGCGAGACCGTTCCGCTCACCCGCGTCGAGGCCGGCAGCTCATCGAGGTGCGAGGCGGCGGAGACTTGCTACACTCCCGCCCCCAGAGCATGC
>DATHET010000194.1:0-12721 GCA_035490315.1 Planctomycetota bacterium | reverse complement strand
GACCTCGGTCGAGTACGTCAAGAAGCCCAAGCTGGTCGACCAGGCCGACTCGGCCGCGAAGGACGGCGACATCAACGGCGCGATGGACAGCTTCGAGACCTACGTCTCCGGGCTGATCGAGGGGAAGGGCAAGGAGCCGATGCTCTGGGCCCCGGGCTACGCCATGCAACGCCTGATCGAGCTGTCCGCTTCGGTCGGGGACACCGAGGGCGTGGTGGTCGCCGCGGACAGGCTGATCAAGAACGCGCCCGAGTCGCGCTATCTCCCGGCGGCTTACTTGAGCAAGGCCACGGCCCTCGCCGACAGCAAGAAGAACAAGGAAGCGCTGACAGCCATCGCGGACCTGCGTTCGCTGATCAACACCAAGGAGCTCGGCCAGCGCTGGAAGCTCGAAGCGGACCTGGCCGAAGTGCTCGCCGATACTTCGCTCGCGGGCTCCAAGCGCCGCGCCCGCGTGATCGAGATCTCGGGTCTCGCCGGCAAGGATTACCCGATGGTCGCCAACCGCGCGCGCGTCGCGGAAGGCGAGTCCTACACCGAGGGCGAGACCAAGGACTTCACCAAGGCCAAGGCCGTGTTCCAGCAGATCACCGCCGATCCCAAGGCGGACAAGCCGACGCTCGCCGGAGCCTACACCGGACTCGGCGATTGCCTGTTCGCGCAGGCGCTCGATCTGCAGAAGGCGAACAAGGACGCGAACGAGGCCTTCAAGTCGGCGGTCGACACGTACATGAAAGTCGTCGTGCTCTATCCCGAGCAGGTGCGCTACCGCGCGAAGTCGATGTTCCTCGCCGGTCGCGCTTTCGAGTTCATCGGCGACGACGTGAGCAAGGCGCGCGCCCGCCAGCTCTACCGTTCGGTGATCCGCGAGTTCAAGGAGTCGAGCTGGGCCGAGGACGCGAAGAAACAAATGGGCGGCTAGCGCCAAACGGGAATTCGAAAAGCGCGCGGGCGGTCGCACCCAGGGTGTGACCGCCCGCGCTGCGTTCCGGGACGAGAGTCCCGCATTCGCCGCCAGCGCGATCGCCGAACGACGACGCTTGCCGGCGGCTCGCGCCCGCTGAATTCCGCAAACGCGCCGCCAGCGGCGAGGGCTCGCCTCTCCCCAAACGGCCGCCGCGTCCACCCGAGCCCGGATCCGCGGTCTCCTCCCCGTCCGCGCACTGCCATCGGGGGCTGGCGCGTGGTCCGTGCGGGACGTCTTGCCTGGGAGGGGTGGGGGATGCAGAGCGTCAAACTCGAGCGGGGGAGCAGTGTCTCTTGGCAGGGCCTGTGGGAGATGGAGCCGCACGTGCGCGCCTTCGCCGGGCGGCGCTGCCGCGACGTGAACGAGCTCGACGACGTGGTGCAGGAGACCCTGCTGCGCGCCGCGCGCTACCGCGGCGGCCTGGTCGACGAGGGCCGCTTGAAGCCCTGGACCCTGCGCATCGCGGCCAACGTCGTGCGCGATCGCAAGCGGCGCGACGGCGCCTTGTTCTTCCTCGATCCCGACTCCGCCGAGCTGCAGCGCATCGAAGGCAGCGAAGCCGATCCGGGCGACGCGGGCGAGTGGATGCGCCTGACCGAGTTCGGCGTGGTCATGGAGCGCGACGCCCTGGTCGCCCACGTCACCGAGGTGATCGGCGATCTCTCGGCCGCCGATGCGCGCGTGCTGCGCAGCTACTACCGCGAGCCCCTGTCGGCGGCCCGCGCGGCCAGCGAGTGCGGCGTCGCCAACGCCCTGGTCAAGACCCGCCTGTTCCGGGCGCGCAAGCGCCTGCGCCGGCGGTTGTCCCTGGTGCTCGACCTGCTGCCGTGGGTCGAGCGTTGCGCCTCGAGTACCCCTTGCAAGGAGCCGTCATGAGCCTGTGGACGCCGTGTCTGTTGATCCTGTTCTCCATCCTGAACGCCGTGATCCTGCGGCCCGATCCGCTGCGGGAAAGGCAGAGTCCGGCGAGCTCCAGCGCGCAGACGCCCAAGCTGGAAAGCGCGGCGGCCCAGCTCGAGCACGCGGCGAAATTGAAGAGCTCGATGCGCGGCGCGAAGGACGAGGCGCGCAAGACCCTCGCCCTCGAAGTCGTCGCCGCCTACCGCGCCGTGCGCCAGCTCTGGCCGCAGTCCCTGGCCGAGTGCGCCGAGTCGGCTTTCCGCGCTGGCGAGCTGCTGCGCACTTCGAATGACCTGGCGGGAGCGCAGACCGAGTTCGAGTTCGTGCGCGGCGTGGACCTGCGTACTCCCTTCCGCGCCCGCGCCGGACTCGAGCTCGGCCACCTGCACCGCCGAGCGAAGCACCTTGCTCCAGCCCTGGATGCCTATCTCGCGGTGGTCGGCGATCCCCTGAGCGAGCCCGAGCGCCGCGACGAGGCCGCGCTGTGGGCGGGGCGGGTGTACGCCGAGCAGGGCAAGCTGGACGAGGCGAGGCGTCAGTGGCAAGCCGTGGCGGCGCGCGCGGAAGATCCGCTGCAGCGCATCGACGCATGGGACGAGCTGGCCCTGGACCTCGTCGACGGCGGCGACTTGGAAGGCGGCGCGGGTTGGATTGCGCGCGCGAGAGAGACCCTGGCGGACGTCGCGCTCGAGGAAACCGTGCAAGGCGAGCGCGTGCGCAACGCGCTCGAGCACATGCGCGCCATCCGTCGTCTGGAGCGCGCGATCGCCGCGCGCGACAAAGTCACGCCGCCGAACCAGTGATCGCGCCGCGAAAAAAAAATCCGCGCAACGTGCACGAACCCATTGCATCGGTGCCGCTGCATGCGCTATCACAAGGCTGCGTTGGCGATCCGAATCGTTCGGGTCGCACTCAAACGACGCTCTCGACATCAAAAGGCGGTCCTGACCCTCGGGTTGGGCCGCCTTGTCGCTTGCCCCCGATGCAAGCAGGGACTTGCGTCCCCGCTTGCATCGGCTGGCGCCGGAACTCCCGGGATTTCCCGCGAAAAACCGCGCTTCAGCAGCCGATGCCGTAGTACGTGAAACCCAGCTCGAGCAGGGTCTTGCGGCGGTAGATGTTGCGGCCGTCGAAGATGACCGGCTGCTTCAAGAGCCGCTTGACCGCGTCGAAGTCCGGCCGGCGGAACTCGTTCCACTCCGTGATCAGGATCATGGCGTCGGCGCCGGCGAGCGCGTCCATCGGCTTGTCGGCGTAGCTGACGCGATCTCCCAGGTAGTGCCGCTTGGCCTCCGCCATCGCCTCGGGGTCGTGAGCGACGACCGTGGCGCCCGCTTTCAGCAACAGGTCGATCACGACCACCGCCGGCGCCTCGCGCATGTCGTCGGTGTTGGGCTTGAAGGCCAGTCCCCAGACCGCGAACTTCCGGCCCTGGAGCTTGCCGTCGAAATGCTTCGAGACCATCTCGAACAAGAGCCGCTTCTGCGCCTCGTTCACCGATTCGACGGCCTCGAGAATCTTGAACTCCATGCCGTGCTGCTGGGAGGTGCGCATCACCGCCTTGACGTCCTTGGGGAAGCAGGAACCGCCGTAGCCCACGCCCGAGAACAGGAAGCGCGAGCCGATGCGGTCGTCCGAGCCGATGCCCTTGCGCACCATGTCGACGTTGGCGCCGACCTTGGAGCACAGGTTGGCGATCTCGTTCATGAACGAGATGCGCGTCGCCAGCATCGCGTTCGCGGCGTACTTGGTCAGCTCGGCCGACTCGATGTCCATCTGCAAGATCGGGTTGCCGGTGCGCACGAAGGGGCCGTAGACCTCTTCCATCACTTCGGCAGCCTTCGCCGATTCCGAGCCGATCACAACGCGGTCGGGCTTCATGAAGTCGTCGATCGCGGCGCCTTCCTTCAGGAATTCCGGATTCGAGACAACGTCGAAGGGGTGCTTGGTGATCGCGGCGATCACCTCGTGGACCTTGCGCGCCGTGCCGACGGGGACCGTCGACTTGTCGACCACCACCAGGTAGCCAGTCATGTTCTTGGCGATCGAGCGCGCGGCCGAGAGCACGTACTGCATGTCGGCGCCGCCGTCCTCGCCGGGAGGCGTCCCCACGGCGATGAAAGCGACCTGGGCGCCCGGGATCGCGTCCTCGTAGCGCGTGGTGAAGGACAGGCGGCCGTCGTGGACGTTGCGCTTGAGCAGCTCCTCCAGGCCGGGCTCGTAGATCGGCACCACGCCGGCGCGCAGCTTCGCGACCTTGGCCTCGTCGATATCCAGGCAGACCACGGCGTTGCCGCTCTCGGCGAAGCAGGTTCCGGCGACCAGGCCTACGTAGCCGGTGCCGATGACAGCGATGCGCATGGGATGGGGGGCGTGGGTGGCGGGGGGAACAGGCCCCCTTTTCGACCTCGGGAGGCCCGCAGGTGGAGGCTGGGGGGGTGGGAGGATACCGTCTCGACCCCGTTCGCGGACTCCGGGCGATTAACTCAGCGGCTAGAGTGCCTCCCCTACACGGAGGAAGTCGTGGGTTCGAATCCCTCATCGCCCACCAATCCGGTCCGCGTCCGAGAGCAACCACGATGGGCAGGAGCCAAGACGCCAGCCGAGCCCTCTCGAAGCTGCGCAAGATCCGGGCGGAGTACGGCGAAGGCCGGTCCGCGGCCAAGATCGAGCTGCTCGCGAGCCTGTCGAAGGCCAGCCTGGCGCGCGCGAGCCAGGTCCTCGAGCTGCACGAGTCGCTCTTGTTCCTGCGCGCCTATCCCGATGACGCCGCCCTGCTCGAGCGCGTCGAGCGCGAGCTCGCGCGTTTCGAGCGCCGCGCTGACCTGCGCCGTCACCGCGAGGAGCTGGCCAGCTCCGGCATCGCCGGGACGCCGATCGACTACCCCTTCTTCCCCGCGACCGCGGCCTGGCTGGTCGAGCGCTTCGGCGCGCGTGTCACGATCGACTGGGACTGGTTCGAGCACGAGCCGCTCCTGATCGAGCGTATGCCGCTGTTCGCGCTGTGGGGCGAGACGCCGGCGCTGGACGAGCTCGACTTGACGGCGCGGCAATGGTTTCAGCGCATGAAATCGCCGCGCGAGAGCGACGCCGAGTTCTTCGTGCGACGGGTCCAGGCCCTGCCGGTCGACTCCTTCGTGCGCGAGCGCTTCTACGAGGAGCTCGACGTGCCGATGCGCCTCGCCTGGGGCACGGGCGGGCCGTCGCGGACCCACGCGAAGTCGCCGGTCGCGAAGATCGCGTACCAGACCACGCCCTTGCACCGGCCGCGGCCCGATCTGCGCCGCGAAGTGCACGTGCCGCCGCTCGAAGTGCGCGAGGTGTCGCTGCAGGAAGGCAAACGCCTGGTCGCTCTCGCGCGCGAAGCGATGGTCACCCGCGCGCGCGACCTCGACGCCTTCATGCACGGCGATCCGCGCGACGTGCGACTCGTCGATTGCGGCGAGAACCTGCAGTTCGCCTGCATCGGCGTGAAACCGGAGCGGCGTCTCCTGTTGGAAAGCGTGTACGGATTCCTGACGCTGAAGAACGGAGTTCCGATCGGCTACGTGCTGTGCTCCGCGCTGATGGCCTCGTCCGAGATCGCCTACAACGTCTTCGACACCTACCGCGGCGCCCAGGCGGCTCACGTCTACTCGCGCGCCCTGGCGATGGTGCGCGCATTGTTCGGCGCCGACACGTTCACCATCTATCCCTACCAGCTCGGCTACGAGAACGACGAGGGCCTGAAGTCGGGCGCCTGGTGGTTCTATCAGAAGCTCGGCTTCCGCTCGCGCGAGCGCGGCGTGCTGCGCTCGATGGATCGCGAGCTGGGCAGGATGCGCCGCGATCCCGCTCACCGCTCGAGCCGCGCGACGCTGAAAAAAGTCGTCCCGTACAACGTCTACCTCGATCTCGACGCCCCGCGCGACGACGTGATCGGCATTTTTCCCCTGGCGAAAGTGGGTGAATCGATCACGCGGCTTCTGGCGCGACGCTTCGGCTCCGACCGCGAGCGCGCGACGCGCGAGCTCTCCACCGAAGCCCAGGCCCTGCTGGGCTCGCCGCCCTGGAAGGAGCTTTCGCCCGAGGAACGCCAGGCCTGCGAGCGCTGGGCGCCGCTCGTCTTCTGCCTGGAGGGCGTCGAGTCCTGGTCGGCGGCCGAGCGCCGTGCCCTCTTCGAAGTCATGCGCGCGAAAGGCGGCCGGCGCGAGAGCGATTTCGTCGCCAGGTTCGACGCGCACGCGAAGTTGCGGGCAGCTTTCCGCGCCTGGCAGAAGCCGGTTTCTCAGCGGCCGAGCAAGTAGGCGATGTGTCCGCGCTCCAGGCGCGCGACCGCGAGCACTCCGTGGCGCGATCCCGCGCCGGCGAATTTCTTGGCGAGCACTTCCGCGGCGTCGGGGTGGCCGCGTTTGCGCACCTCGATCGAGCCGATGTCGTGCTCGGTGAGCATGCGCCGCACGTGCCTGGGATCGAGGGCGCAGGCCGCGAGCACCGGCCATGCGTCGAGCAGCGGATCCTCGATCGCTTCCATCGAGCCCAGGTAGGCGATCTGCGACGCGAGCGGACGCGCGCCGGCCCGCAGGGCGATATTTCCGAGCAGGCCCGAGCGGATCAGCGCTGGATCGGGCTCGGCAAGCCAGCGCAGCGCGGCCGCGTCCTCGGGCTCCCAGGGATCGACGCTGCGCGGCTCATCGCGCAAGGACGCGCCGCGGTCCAGGGCGACCACTTCGCGCTCGCCTGGCTTCGCATCGCCGGCCCACTCGCCGCACCACAGCGTGCACTCGCGCAGCTCGCCGCCAGCGCTGACCCAGCCCGCGTGCCAGGGCCAGACCGTCGCATCGGGCAGCGAACACCGCGCGAGATCGATGCCCGGCGCCAGCTTGATGCAGGCGCCTCGCGCCGCGCGCGCCAGGTCCAGGGCGACGGAGAGGGGAGGCGACCAGCTGCGCGGGTCCAGCGCCTGGGCCCCGCTGCCGCGCCGGTCGGGGTCGATGCACCAATAGTCCGCGCGGACAGGCGCCGCTTCGGCCGAACCTAGGACGACGCAATTGCGCCCGGTCAGCTCGCGGAGATTGTGGGCGGCCAGGCTGGCGGTCCATGCGTCGCGCTCCAGGGCCAGGGTCGGGAGGCCTGCTTCGATCAAGGCCAGGGTGTCCGCGCCCAGGCCGCAGGTCGCGTCGACGATCGGGCTCTTCGGCGCGAAGTGCTTCACGCGCGCCGCGCGCCAGCGCGCCACGTCGAGCCGCGTCGCCTGCTCGAGACCCTTGCGCTGCAGGAGCATCCGCTCGGGCTGCGCGAACTTCGCGGCGGCGCGCTGGCGCAGGTCGACCTGCTCCGCCAGAGCTCGAGCCAATTCAGGGGTAAATTTTCCGCGCAGGAACTTGCCCAGCGCAAGGCGATCGCCGCTGGGGCCTGGGCGGCGCGCCCACTCGGCAAATGCCGCTCCAGCGGCCTCGCTGTGAAGCTCCGCAATTCGGGGCTGGCGATCGCTTCCCATGTTGGAGACAATCCTGCGCATGCGCTCGGCAGATGCAAACGCATCTGTGCATTGCTCTCGCGGGCTTCTGCGGCCCGCGATGCTTTGCCCGGGAGCAACGGACGTCGGTTGCGTCACTTGCCTGGCGCGAGCGACACTCGGCAGACCCTGAGTCTCGGTGGATTATCCTGTCCCCGCCGAGGCGCCCAACCCGACCGGAGGAGAGAATGAGCCGAATCCTGCTCATCGACGGCGAAGCGTCCAGCCGTCTGGTCCTGAACAACCGCCTGCGAGACCTCGGCCACGAGGTCGTCACCGCAGACAGCGGAACGAAAGGCGTGCCCCAGGCACGGGAACATCCGTGCGACCTGATCCTGGTCGACATCGCGCTGTCGGGGATCAGCGGCGTCGAGATCTGCCGGCGCCTGCGGCAGATTCCGCAGCTCAGCGGGACTCCGATCATCCTGTTCGGCAAGGGCCCGGTCGGCCGCGAAGAAGCCCATCAGGCGTATGAAGCCGGCGCGGACCACGTGCTCGCCAAGGCCGAGCTGCCGAACCTGGAAGACGTCGTTCGCGCCCTGCTGCGCACCCGCGCGCAATTCGCCGAGCTGTCTTCCGCCAACCGCGCCCTCGACCAGCACAACCGCAAGCTGAAGGACTCGACGCGCGGGCACGAGTCGGAGAGCGCCGCCGCGAACGATCCCGCCGCCCTGTCGCGCGAATCGCAGGCCGGCCATCCCGACGGCGTGCTGCTGGTCGATGCGGAAGGCGTGGTGACTCTCGCTGACCGCGGAGCGCGCGATCTGCTCGGCAGCAACGTGCAGGGCAAGAATCTGGGGCGGCTCGCGCCGGCCAGCGGTCTCGAAGCCTTCGTGCGCGACGCGCGCACCGAGGCGCGCGACGGCTTCCGCCTCGACGTGACGCTGGGCGCCGGACGCGGAGTGCGCTCGCTGACCGCCGCGGTGCTGCCCTTGATCGCCAATCCAGGGACGAAGGATCCGGGTCTGCGCGTCGTGCTGCTGATCGACGCGGGACGGCGGCGCATGTCGCTCGAGCTCGCGCGGATGAATGAGTACACCATCCCGCGCCGCGAGGTCGGAGTGCTGCTCGACGCGGCGCGCCTCGCCTTCGGCGCGGCGAGCCTGGTCGGCACCAGCCCCGCGATGGCGCGCGTGCGAGCCTGCGTGCACGAAAGCAGCGCGACGCTCGAGCCCGTCCTGATCGTCGGCGAGCCGGGAACGGGCAAGACCCACGTCGCGCGCGCGATCCACTTCATGAGCCCCTCCGGCGGCGCTTTCCTGCCCCATTCCTGCGCCGGATTGTCGCTGGAACACCTGGATTCCGAGCTGTTCGGGCACGTCAAGGGCGCTCACCCCGATGCCAACTCGGATCGGCCGGGCGCGTTCCAGCAGGCCCAGGGCGGGAGCGTGCTGCTCGAGTCGATCGAGCTGATTCCGCGACCCCTGCAGGAGAAGCTCGAGCGCGTGCTGCGCAGCGGCGAAGCGGTGCGCGCCGGTGCCCACAAGCCCGAGCGCGTCGAGGTGCGCGTCATCGCCACCACCACGGTCGAGCTCGCCGCCGAAGTCGCCGCGGGTCGCTTCTCCGCCGAGCTGGCGCGCCTGCTGTGCGCGCGCGAGATCCGGATTCCGACGTTGAACGAGCGCCGCGACGACGTGCCCTTGCTCGTCGCGCATTTCGCGCAGCGTTCGAGCGCCGCTCGCGGCGACATCGAAGTCAGCGACGCCGCGCTGGCCACGCTCACTTCGCATCCCTGGGTGGGCGGAGTGCGCGAGCTGGAGACCACGGTCGAGCGCGCCTGCGCCGAGGCCCAGGAAGGCGTGCTCGACGTCGAGCACCTGCCGCTCTCGCTGCGCGACCTGGCCGTGGAGCCGCCGCACCGCGATCTGATTCCCCGGCCGCGCGTCTCGAGCCTGACTTCCGCGCCGACCCATGCCGTTTCGAATTACGAATCGAGCACGCCCTCCGCCGGCCGCGACCGCGCCTACGAGGAGTGGGAGATTTCACCGGAGGAGCACGTCAGCCTCGACCTCTACGAGAAGAAAGCTTTGCTGCGCGCGCTCAAGGAAACCGGCGGCGATCGACTGGCTGCCGCGCGGCTCTTGAAGGTCGGCAAGAGCACGCTCTACAGGAAATTGAAGCGCTACGACATCCAGTGAATCGGGCTGGCGAGCCAGGCTCTAAGCTGAATTCGCCGGCCGTCCCATGTCCGACCGACTGGATGAACTCTTCGATCAGTACCTCGACTCGGTCTTGAGGGGCGTGGTCGTCGACGTCGACGCCTTCCTGGCGGCGCGCGCTGACCTCGACGAGAGCGAATGCAAGCAGCTGCGCGCCCTCGCCGATTCGCTCGGAGATGTCGCGCCGGCGCTGGGGAGCGCGCGCGATGGCGCGGCAGTTCGCGAGATCCTCGCTTCCGCCGCGAGCGAGGACGTCGATCTCGGCACCATCGGTCCGTATCGCCTGATCCGCGAGCTCGGCTACGGAGGCCAGGGCGTCGTGTACCTCGCCGTCGACGCTCGCCTGCAGCGCAAGGTGGCCTTGAAAGTCCTGCACACGTCCGGCATTCCGCGCCCGGGCGGAAGCTCCACGCGCAGCAAGCCCGAGGCGCGGCTCCAGCGCGAAGCGGAAATCGCCTCCAAGCTCGACCACCCCGGGATCTGCGGAGTGCACGAGATCGGGACGGCGGACGGAACCCTCTACGTGGCGATGCGCTACGTCGAAGGCCAGGCGCTCTCGGAGCTGCTCGTGAAAGCTCGCGAAACTCCCGGGGCGCACCTCGAGCTGCGCGGATCCGCCGCTCTCGACAAGAGCGAGCCGACCGGTGAGGAGGAGAGCTCGACGCCGGGCAGCGCGAGTCGCAAGCGCCGTGTCATGGATTGCGTGAAGTTCATCGAGAGCACCGCGCGAGCGCTCCACGCCGCGCACGAGTCGGGCATCATCCACCGCGACATCAAGCCCGGAAACATCATGGTCACGCCGCAAGGCGAACCGGTGCTGCTCGACTTCGGGCTCGCGCGCCATGGCGATGTCGACATGACCACGTTGACCGCGACGGGACTCAATCCTGGATCGCCCGCGTACATGTCCCCGGAGCAGGTTTCCGCGAGCGGCGATGCGCTCGATCGGCGGACCGACACGTATTCACTGGGCGTGGTGCTGTACGAGTGCCTGACGCTGCGGCGGCCCTTCGAGCATCCGACGCCCGCGGGCGTGCAGTTCAAGATCCTGCACGAGCCGACTCCCGATCCTCGCCGCGTTCAACCCGATCTGAGTCGCGATCTCGCCGTGGTGATCCAGACCGCCCTCGAGAAGGATCGAGAGCGGCGCTATCCGACCGCCCTCGCGCTGGCCCTGGACCTGCGCCGGGTGCGCGAGAAGATCCCGATCCAGGCCCGTCCCGCGGGGCCGATCCTGCGCACGCGGCGATGGATCCAGCGCAACAAGTGGCAGACAGTCGCCGCGATTGCGCTGCTCACTTCGGGACTGGGGCTGGGTTACGCGCTGACGCACCGCACACCGGAATGGGAGGAGCGACTCGCGGCGAGCATCGTCCGCATACGCGAGCTGACCGCGGCTTACGACGGGAGTCGCGCGAGCTTCGAGCCGCTGGTCAAGGAGATCTCGCTCGCGCGCAGCATCGATTTCGACGACGGCGACTTCCTGACGAGCGTGCGAGACACGTGCATGGTGCTCGCAAAATCCGTCGAAGCGACGCTGTCGCGCAGCGAACAACCCGGAGCGAGCCCCGAGGCGCTCTACGCCGACTGCGCCAGCGCGCGCGAATCGATCGAGAGGATCCTGCAATTCGACGCGGGCTGGTCGGGGGGACCGCAGTTCCTGCGGCGCGTCTCGGCGGTTCTCGAGCGCGGATCGAAGGCGACGGAATCCGAGGCGAAGCCGGATTCCGGTCTGACCATCACGGGCTCCCCCGCGACGGCGGAAGTCTGGCTCTTCGAGCACAGGCCCGTGACCGAGCACCGACCGGACGCGAAGCCCAGACTCGTCCCGGTACCGTGCAATTCACGCCCGGGCGCGCCGGACCGCGACTGGCCGCTGCGCCTGGGCCAGCACGCGGATGGCGCGGAGTTCTACCCGGGCGACCTCGCCTTGGCAGTCGAGTCGGTGGAGCCCGGCTCCCTCGCGGTACTGGCCGGATTGCGCGCCGGGGATTGCATCGTGCGCGTCGCAGGCCGCCCCGTGACTCAGGGCCTCGTCGCGCTCGCGGACTCTTCGAGCAACGCCCCACCAGGGAAGCGGATGCGCGCGTTGGACGCGATCCAGCGCCTCGGGGAGTGCCAGAATCCTGGCCTCTTCGAGCTGGAATTCCTGCTCGCGCGAAACCCCGAGCGCGCCGCCTTCGACGCCCTGGTCGCGACCGCATCCGGGCTGATCGAGCTGTCGATCCGCCGCGACGGGCAGAAACTCTCGCCGCGCTTGGGGAACGTCGTGCAGGCCCTGACAGGCGAGCTGCCCGCGGCCGGCGTCGACGTGGTCGTGCTGCACACCGGCGAGCTTCGCAAGCAACACCTGGAAGGCGGCCAGCGACTGGGAGCATCGCTGCTCTTGACAGCGAGTCCGCTGGTCTGCGACGCCGGCAACAGCCTCGGAAAACTGTCCGGATGCAGCTTCGCCGCCGCGCCCGGAAGTTACCTGCTCGTCGCTCGCGCGAGCGGATTTGCGGAACGGCGGATTCCGCTGCGGATCCAGGGCGAGGCGCCTCTGAATCTCCGAATCGATCTCGATCGCGAGAGCGAGTCGCTGCCCGGCTTCGTGCACATCAGTCCCGGCCCTTGCGAGTTCGGCGAGGCCGTCCCCGACAGGAAGCTGCGCCTTCACGAGAACGTGTGGCTCGACGGTTTCTGGATCCTGCGCCGGGAAGTCACGATGGGCGAATACCTCGAATTCCTGCGCGATCCAGGAACCAGGCCCGCGATCCTCGAGGGCGTGCGGCGCGGGACTCACCAGCGTGTTCCGCGCCACCGCGTCACCGATGAGCGGGTCAGCCCGCGCTGCGAAGTCTTGTCGGAATGGACCGAGCGCGACGGGCTCTACGAATGCGCCATGGACAAGTCCTTGCCCATCTGGGGCCTGACCTGTGAAGACATGGATGCCTACTGCGCCTGGCTGACCCTTTCCTCCAAGGCAGGCAAGGCGGGCTGGTATTTCCGGTTGCCGACGGAGGACGAGTGGGAGAAGTCGGCTCGCGGAGTGGACGGACGGATCTTCCCCTGGGGCGATCAGTCGGATCCGTCCTTCTGCCGCTGCGCGGCGGCCCATTCCGAGCTCGATCCGGAGGGGGAATTCATGGAGCCTGGCCTGCGTTTCCCGATCGACGAGTCGCCCTACGGCATCCGCGACATGGCCGGCGGCCGGTT
>DATHET010000193.1:0-55973 GCA_035490315.1 Planctomycetota bacterium | reverse complement strand
CACCCCCTGCACCCATGCGCCACACGATCGCCTTGCTCCTGCTGCTCCTCGCTCCCGCCTGCGCTTCACTGTCGTCGAGCAGCGCCAGCGCCGACATGCTCTCCGTATGCCGCGCCCAGGAAGCAGCGTGGAATCGCGGCGATCTCGAGAGCTTCATGGCGGAGGGTTACTGGAACTCGCCCAAGCTCTCCTTCTTCTCCGGCGGAAGCGACACGCGCGGCTACGACGCGATGCTCGAGCGCTACCGCATCCGCTACACGCAAGGCGGCAACGCGATGGGCAAGCTCTCCTTCAGCGAGATGGAAGCCGTCCCCCTCGCGACCGACGCCGGACTCGTGCGCGGCCGCTGGAAAGTCGCGTTCCCCGACGGCCGCGAAATCGCCGGCCTGTTCACCCTTGCGATGCAGAAGCACCAGGACGGCTGGCGGATCGTCCACGATCACACCAGCGTCGGTCCCTGACGGCGATTCAATTCCCGTCGATACTGCCCTTCGTCGGCATCGGCTTGATCGGCGAATCGAGCCCGGTGACCGGCTGCGGATCGTCCAGGTAATGGCGCAGCTCGCGCGTGATGTACTCGAAGGCGTCGTCGACGGAATCGGTGCGGTGGAAGAGGTTCAAGTCCTCAGGATTGATCATCCCCCACTTCGCCATCGCATCGAAATTGATGATCTCGTCCCAGTACTCGGTGCCGAACAGCACCATCGGCAGCTTCTTCTTGATCTTCAAGGTCTGGATCAGCGTCACGATTTCCATGAACTCGTCGAGCGTGCCGAAGCCGCCGGGCATCGCGACGATTCCCTTCGCGAGGTAGGCGAACCAGTACTTGCGCATGAAGAAATAGTGGAACTCGAACGCGAGGCGGCGCGTGATCCACGGGTTGACTTCCTGCTCGAAGGGCAGCGCGATGTTCAGGCCGATGTTGACGCCCTTGGCCTCGCTCGCGCCGCGATTGGCGGCCTCCATAATTCCCGGGCCGCCGCCGGAGCAGATCACGAAGCGGCGCTCTTCCTTCTCACCGGCCTTGGTCTTGACGCGCACGTCGAGCGACTTCGACCACTCGGTCAGCCGGAAGGCGAGCTCGCGCGTGCACTCGTAGTAGTGCGACATCTTGAGCATGCGCTCGGCTTTCGCCACGTCGCCGCCTCCCGCGCGCGCAGCCTCGAGCGCCGCTTCGGCCTTGTCGCGCGGCAGGATCCGCGCCGAGCCGAAGATCACGATCGTGTCGCGGACCTGCAGGTCCTCGAAGCGCGAGGCGGGCTCGATGTACTCGGAAAGGATGCGCAGGAGGCGCGCATCGGGGCTCGCCATGAAAGCCTCGTTCTTGTAGGCCTTCACGGAGCGGAATCGTCCCAGGGGTTTTTCGTTGGTGGTCATGGCTGTTTCGGCGGACCATCCGCGGCGGCGCGTTGATCGCGGCGCGCGGAGAATTCGGGTTGCGAAGCGAAGTGTTGTTGTACTCCGGCGCCAGGGTCGGCGCACGCGAGCTCGCGTGACGGTTCGAGCAACTGCTTCGATCGGGCTATGCTCATCGACATGGCCGCACCGACGCTTGAGCGACTGGACATCCCGGTGGCGGGGATGTCGTGCCAGGCCTGCGCGGTGACGATCGAAAAGGCCCTGCGCGCGGTTCCGGGCGTGGTCGAGGCCAGTGTCAACTACGGCTCTCGCAGCGCGAACGTGGTGCGCGACCGCGCGGTGGCGACCGGCGAGAAGCTCGCCCAGGCGGTGGCCCGCGCGGGCTATTCGGTGCCTGGCGATCTCGATGCCGCGCGGACGGCCGCGAGCAACGCGAAGTTCAGCGAAGCGGCCGAGAAGACATCGCTCGCGCGCGTGCGACGCGACGCGATCCTCGCCGTGGGATTCGGGGCGCTGGTCCTGCTCGCGCATCCGCTGCACATCGATCCACAGCTTGCGTTGCTGCTTTCGATCCCGGTGCAGTTCGTCGCGGGCGCTGCCACGCTTTCGGCGGGAGCGCGCGCGGCCCTGCGGCGAGCGCCGGATATGAATTCGCTGGTGGCCCTGGGCAGTCTCACCGCCTGGAGCGCGGCGGCGACGGAGATTTTGCGGCCGGGAAGTCTGCCCGGCGCGGGGGAGCATCTGCACGCGGCTGTCTTGATCCTCGCATTCGTGTTGGTCGGCCGCTGGCTCGAAGCGCGCGTGCGAAACCGGGCTGGGGATGCGGTCAAGCGACTGTACGAGCTCGCGCCCGAGCGCGTGCGCGTGCTGCGGCGCGGGCAGGAGACGGAAGTCGCTCTCGAGGAGGTGCAGCCGGGCAATCTGGTTCGCGTGCGGCCTGGGGAGCGCATCCCTGTCGATGGCGAGATCCTCGACGGATCCACCTGGCTCGATGAATCGACCTGGACGGGCGAAAGCTCGCCTGTCGCGCGCGGGCCGGGCGAATTGATCCGCGCTGGATCGCTCAACGGCGCGGGCGCGATTTCCATGCGAGCCACCGGCGTCGGCGCCGACTCGAGCCTCGGCCGCGTCGCGGCGGCCGTGCGCTCGGCGCAAGGATCGCGCGCGCCGGTGCAGGAGCTCGCCGACCGGATCAGCGGAGTCTTCGTTCCCGTCGTGCTCGCGATCGCGGCGCTGACCCTCGTCGTGTGGTTCCTTTCGACGAGCGATTGGACTCGCGCCTTGAGCCACACGGTCGCGGTGCTCGTCGTCGCCTGTCCCTGCGCGCTCGGGCTTGCGACACCGGCGGCCGTGATCGCCGCGGTCGGGCGCGGCGCGCGCGAGGGCGTGCTGGTGCGCGACGCGGGAGCTCTGCAGCGGCTCGCCGCGCTGGGTCTGGTCGTGTTCGACAAGACCGGGACCTTGACTCTCGGACGGCCGGTGCTGGTCGCGACCGAAGTGTCCGGGATTTCCAAGGACGAAGCCCTCGCGCTGGCGGCCAGCGTCGAAGCGCGCAGCGAGCAGCCGATCGGGCGGGCCTTGCATGCGGCGGCAGCGAATCTTGCGGTCCCGGCGCTCAGTGACTTCCGTTCCCTTCCGGGCGCAGGCGTCGAGGGCAAGGTCGGCGAGCGAGCGGTCTTCGTCGGCAGCCGCGCCGCCGCGGCTCTGCGCGCGCGCAATCCGGAAGTCGTCGAGCAGCTGCTCGCTCCGCTGATCGCGCGCGGCGAGACCACGGCCGTCCTGGTTGTCGACGGCATCGCCCGCGCCGCTTTCGGATTCAGCGACGAGCTGCGGCCGAGCTCCAGGCAGGCGATCGCTCACCTGCGCCGGCAGAACGTCGAAGTCATGATCTTCTCCGGCGACAACCCGAGCGCCGTCGAGCGCGTCGCCGCGGATCTCGAGATCGAGCGCGCGCGCGGCGCGATGACGCCCGAATCCAAGGCCGAGGCAATCGCGGAGCTGACCAATTCCGGCCGCTCGGTCGCGATGGTCGGAGACGGAGTCAACGACGCCGCGGCCCTGGCGCGCGCCGACGTCGGCATCGCGATGGGCGGCGGCGCCGATGTCGCGATCGAAGCCGCCGACTGCACGATCCTGCGCGCCGATCCCGAGCGCGTGCCGATCCTGATCGCTCTCGGCCGCGCCACCCTGCACACGGTCCACGTCAATCTAACCTGGGCTTTCGGCTACAACCTGCTCGCCCTGCCTGCCGCCGCCGGAGTGCTCGAGCCCTTGATCCACTGGAGCCCCTCGCCCGCCCTCTCCGCCGCCGCGATGGCGCTGTCGAGCATCGCCGTCGTGCTCAACTCACTGCGCCTCCGGAGCGTAAAACTGGTACCCGGTATTCCACCGCCATCTATTACATTCGCCGTGTAATAAATGGTGGTGGAATACCGGGTACTTATTCGGCGTCGTCGAGCTTCTTCTTCGCGGCGCGGAAGCGCTCTTCGAGATCTCCGGGGCGTTTGCGTTCCTGATCGAGCATCGAGCCCAGGCGGTCTTCGCGTTTCTCCTCGCGGTCCTTGACCTTGCCGAAGGCCTGGCTCCAGTCGGCCTCGGTGACTTTTGGCTTGCCGGTTTCGTCGACCTGTTCCTTGGGGCGCGAGCGCAGGACCTTTTCGGTGCGAAGGTCAATGGTCAGCCGGGACGTGCAGCAGGGGCACACCACCTCGATCTGTTTGGTCTCCATGACGCCACCACCTTAATACTGATTCGACCCTGCCGGGGGCCCTTTGGACGCGAGTTTTGGGCTCAGTCCTGGGAGGGAGGAAAGAAAATCGAAACTAAATCCGGAGTAAAGACACCAAGTGAGTGACTCGCATCGTCTTAAGGTGAATAGGTCGTCATGGATTCACGTGTGATCACGAACTTCGGAGCGAGGCAGGTCGAGCGGCGCAGGGACCGCACCCTGGCCGCAGTGCTTTGGCTCGCCTTGCTGGCGGTGCTGGTCTCGATCTGACCGGCCTTCCCGCCGCTCAGGACGCCGGCTTTCCGGCGACGACCACCTGGAACGAAAGGATCCGCAGCCCGCGCGTCGCGCAGATCCAACGATCGAGCTTCAAGAGTCCGCGCACGATCGCCGCGTTGCCCGGGACGAAGCGCAGGATCCCGAGGTGGTCGGGGAAGCCCGCGAACATGTACGCGAACACGCCATAGCGGCCGGCATAGGTCACTTCGAATCCGGCGCGCTTGTACAGCTCGAGCAGCCCGGTCTTCGTGAAGCCCTGGTCGCCGAGGTCGAAGTGCGGGCTGAAGCGATACAGCAAGTAGCGCGCGAAACGGATCACGAAGTTGTCGTTGCACGGCTCGCTCATGATCAAGACGCCGTCGCGCGACAAGGCGCGCCTGCAATTCTCGAGGAAGCGCACGTGGTCGCGCGTGTGGTGCAGGCTGCCCTTGCAGAACACCGTGTCGAAGGAGCCGTCCTTGAACGGCAGCTTTTCCGCGTCCGCCGTGATCAGCCGCGCTCCGGGGACGTACTGCTCGCTGACCAGCAGCATCGCGTGGCTGATGTCCAGGCCGACGGCGCCCGGCTTGCGCTCCTCGAGCTCGGCCAGGAAAAACCCAGTGCCGCAGCCCAGGTCGAGGACGCGCCGCGCATCTTCCGGCATCAAGGAGAGCATCTCCGCGTGCCAGTCCTCCTGGAACAGCCGCGAGAACTCGAAGGAGTAGCGGTAGGCGTAGCGCGGAGCGAGTGCCCGGTGCAGCTCGATCTGCGCCTGGGCGTTGCTGGACTTCGGTGCGCTGTGGGTCAAGGGATGGAGGGCCTGGGACGCTGGCCCAAACCCTAGAGACTAACCGAGGCCGTTGCCCGGCGTGTCCGCGTTCGCCCCGACCGCGGCTGCGCGCCCGGGCAGCCAACCCATCGCGACGTGGCCGCAAATCCCCAGCACGATCGTCGACGCGAGCTGCGCGAGGTGCACGCCGAAGCCTGTCGAGAGGGCGAGATCGCGCGGGACGCCGAGCAGGCCGAAGCCCAGCACCCATCCGCCCTCCTGGGTGCCGAAGCCGGCGAAGGAATTGATCGGCAGGAGATTGCTCAAGACCACCAGGCTCGAGCCGAAAGCCGCGTCGGCCAGGCCCAGCTCGGGGGGCAGACCGAAGCTGCGCGCGAGGATCGAATAGAAAATGAAGATCCCGAACCACATCGCCATCGACTGGGCGGCGGCGATCCACAGCACACGGCCGGCGGGAGCCTGTCTCAGCGCGAGGCTGAGCTCCTCCGCGCGCGCGAGCATGCGCAAGCCGATGTTCCAGCTCGCGAGGCCGAAGACCCTCGCGATCCAGGCGGCGCTGCGCACGAGGACGTCGCTGCGCGCGCTGAGCAGCATCAGGAAGGCGGCGGTCGCGAGCAGCGCGACGGCAAATGCCCAGAACCAGACCGGCGTCGAATCCGGCCGCGAGGTCACCAGGTAGATCATCGCCAGCGCGAGCAGGAGACACAGGGTCGCGAGATCGAGCAGGCGCGAGACGAGCAGGGCCGCGAGTCCCTGGGCAGCCGGCACACCGCTGTGTGAGCGCAAATACATGACCAGGGTCATCTCCCCGGTCTTCGCCGGCAGCACGTAGGCGGCGAGGTTGTGCGCCGCGCTGATCGCGAGCATCGCGGCGCTCGACGGCCGGTGCGCGACCGGCAGCAGCACGCGGAAGCGCTGGCTGCGCACGACGTAGATCGCCACGTGCACGGCGAAGGCCGAAAGCGCCGCTCCCAGGGACAGGCGCTTCCACGAGGACCACAAGTCAGCGGGCTCGAGCTTCGACCAGCGGAAGAGGATCCACAGGACGGCGGCGCCGATCGCGGTCGAGATCACGATGCGGATCAGGCGCGGCAGGAAGACTCCCTGCTCGGCAGCCGCCCGTGGCTCGCCCTTTTGCTTCAGGGGAATTCGACGTGCGTGCCGCCCGTGTCCTCGGCCAGCCAGCGCAGCACTTCGAAAGTGCCGCCGACCGCGATCGAGTTGATCACGATGTGACGGTGCTCGTTCCACTCGCGCACGTGCTCGCGGATCGCGCCGGGGTCGATCACGTCGCCGACCGAGGGTTCGCCGTCGGAGAGGATGAAAATCGTGTCGACGTCCTGGTCGCGGAAGGCCTCCTGGACAGCGCCGTACAGATTGGTGCCGCCGTCCGCGCCGAGCTTGGTCACCCAGGCCTTGGCATCCTCGCGGTTGACACCCTTCGCATCGGAGATGCCATCGACCAGCCATTTATCGACCCCCGAGGAGAAGTCGATGATGTTGAACAGGCTGTTCTGCTCCAGCGCGTCGATGCATTTGATCAGCTCGCGCTTGGCGACATCGATGCGCGGCTCGCCGTTCTTGCCGACGTACTGACCGCGGGTCAGGTATGCCATCGAGCCCGATACGTCGAGGATGAAGATCACGCGGTGCGAGCGGATGCGGATGCCGAAGAACGAGGCCTTCGAGACCTGCTTGAGCCGCCGCGCCTCCTCGTCGGCCTCGCGCTTCGCCAGGTCGGACTCGCTGATCGGCTTGAAATCCTTCGAGTTCTTCTCCCACCAGCCCTTCCAGCCCAGCGGCTGGGTGAAGAAGGGCTCGCCGGTCAGGTGCCAGAGCACCTTGCCAAACTCGACCAGCATGCGGCCTTCCTCTTTCTGCATGCGGGCGATCAGCGTGCCGGTGATCTCCGGCGTCCGCACCTTCTCCAGTCCCTGCAGCGCGGCGAGGCGCACGGACCAGTCGGCGGAGTCGAGTGCCTTGAGCAGCTCCGGAACGTTCTGCTGCTTCGCGAGCTGGTTGACCGCCGCCACGCGCACTTCGAGCTTGTCGCTGGTCGTGTAGCCGATCAGTTTCTTCTGCCACTCGGGATCGCCGGCCTGGATCTCGCTCAATGCATCGATCAGCGCCGCGACGAAAGGAGCTTCCTTGGTCTTCGCCAGGGCGGTTTCGAGGTCGGGCACGGAGGCTTTCGACTTGCGCGTGCCGAGCGACGCGGCGGCGCCGATCGCCACTTCGCGGTCTTCGTTGGCGAGCAGCTTGACGATCGCCTTGTCGAGCTTGTCGTCCTTGATGTTGCGCACCGCGCGCAGCGCGAACAGCTGCGACTGGCCCTTGCCCTTGCCGACCAGCTTGACGATCTTCGCGTCGGTAGCGGGATCCTTGAGCTCCGCCAGCATGTCGGCGCAAGCGTAGGCGAGGTCGAGCGGAGTCGTGGTCTTGTCCGCGTCGTCGATGAACAGCGGCGCGATCTTGGCCTTCTGGTCCTCGAACAGGATCTGGGCCGCGAGGATCCGATTGAGACTCTTTTCTCCCGTGTCTTTGTAGACGTCCGCGGCGACCGTGGCCGCGTCGCGGCCCTTGCGCTGCGAAAGTTCCTTGAGCGCGATCCGCCGCAGCCCGTCCTTGCGCGGATCGGAAGGATCCTTCTCCTTGTCGCGCGCCGTCTCGACCAGCTTGACGGTCTCGAGCTTGCCCGCGATCTGCTGCAGGGCCATCTCGCGCACGCGCGGCAGGGCATGGACCGCCAGCTCAGGCTCGTCGTCCTTGCCCGGCTTCTTCTTTTTCTTGTCGGGCTTCCCGACGCCGAGCTCGAATTGCTTGGCGTACCAGGGCTGGTCTGTCTCGGCCGCCATGGCGACGTGGCAGCGCATGGCGTGCTCGCGAATCGCGTCCTCCGCCGGCGAATCGACGATCAGCTGCAGGAAATGCTTGCCCAGATTCTTGCACTTGCCGAGCGCCTCGACTGCTGCGTCGCGCAGCTCGGGCTCCGTCGCCGTCGTGGCGACGTCCGTCAGCTTCTGCAGCGCGGGCTGCTCCGCATCGGCGACGCCGTCGAAGCTCGACAAGGCTCGCACGATCTCGAGCCGCATGTAGATGCTCGCCATCACCCCGTAGCCGTCGACGAGACCGGTCATCGCGTCGCGCGTTTTCATGGCCGCGAGCGCGCGGATCTTCTCGGGCTCGACGTCGTCGCGCTGCTGCTTGATCTCGGCCGCCAAGGCCGCGGCGTCCTGCCCGGGCAGCGAGCGACTGATCAGCGAGAAGAGTCCCAGCAGCGCGAGACTCAGGGCAAATACGGTTTTTTTCATGGCGACTTCCTTCCCACGACCCGGATATCCCTCAGAGACGCGAGCGTTTCTCGATCAGGTCGGCCAGCAACCCGATGGACAGGACTTGTACGAAGAGCACGAAGAGCAGGACGGACTTGTCGCCGAGGTTCGGCGGCTTTTCCACGAAGAAGTCCCAGTAGAGCGAGCCGAGCAATCCGAGCAGGATCACCCCCGCGACGGGATAGAACACTTTCAGCGGATTGAAATAGATCACCGTGCGAATGATCAGAGCAGTAAATCCTAGCGTGTCCTTGAACGGGCGGATCTTCGAGCGCCCGTGCCGCTGCGCGTAATTGACGCTGACATAATCCACACGATGGCCGTTGGTCAGCGCGGCCAGGGTGATCGTGGTCGTGAAGGAAAACCCCTGGGGCAGGATCGGCCGGTAGGTGAGCACGAGCTGGCGGCGAAACGCGCGCAGCCCCGAATTGAGGTCGGGGATCGGCGTTCCCGCGAGGTAGGACGCGAGCTGGCGCAAGAAGGCCTTGGCCGGCCGGCGGATGAACGGAATGTGAACGTCCTCGCCGAGGCGCGCGCCGACGGCCATCTCCGCTCCATCGTCGATGCACTTCAGGAGGTCGACGATCCGATCCTCCGGGTAAGTCCCGTCCGCGTCGGTGATCACGATCACGTCGTGCTTGGCGTGGGTGAATCCGGTCTTCAGCGCCGCTCCGTAACCTTGATTCGCGGCGTGGGTCACCACGCGCAGGTTCGGGATGCGCCGTTGCACGTCGCGCAGCGCGGCGGCGGTTCCGTCCTCGGAGCCGTCGTTGACGGCCAGGATCTCGACCGGCGCTCCGAGGTCCAATCGAGCCAGCCGCTCGAGCACTCCCTGGACGCCCTTCTCCTCGTTGAAGACCGGCACCACGATCGTGATGCCGACTGCCGACAAGGGTGGGTGCGGTGCCTCGTGCAGCAATGCGGGCATGTTCAGCATCGGTTGGCTGGGAGCATACCCGCGCCCAGTGCCCGCAGAACATCCCAATCGCGGCTCAGGTGGCGAGAGCGAGGGCTTTCCGGGCCATTCCTGTCAGGCCCAGCGTGGCGGCCCTGCGCGGCTCGATCCATCGGAACTCCGCGGGCATCGGGACGGCCGCCGAGAAGGCGCCTTCGCGCACGCGGACTTCGATGCGATGGCGCGTGATCGTGTGCCGGGCTCGGCCGAGCTCCCGGCCGGCGCTGAACAATCCGGCGGGCATCCACGCCGCGCGAAAAAGCCCGCTCTGCGTGCCTGTTTCGCGCGTGGGGAGCTCCCACATTCCGGACATGCGGGGCGCATCCTCGGCGCGCTGCTCGAAGAGCCAGGCAGCGCCCTTGCGCACGACCAGGACTTCGACGGAGACGTCGAGCGGCAGGGGCCGAGGCCTGGCGCGCGGAAGGTCCGCGACGCGGTTCTCGGCGAGGGCCTTGCACTGGCCCGAAAGCGGGCAGGCGCCGCACTTCGGATCGCGCGCGATGCAGATCGTCGCGCCGAGCTCCATCAAGGCCTGATTCCAATCGCCCGTGTCTCGCGAATCGGGGAGCAGCTGCGCCGCGAGGTCCCAGAGCTCGCGTTGCGAGCTGGTCGATCCGAGCTCGTGCTCGATCGCAAAAAGTCGCGAAAGCACGCGCGCGACATTGCCGTCGACCAGCGGCTCGCGCTGGCCGAAAGCGATCGACAGCACCGCCCCCGCCGTGTAGCGGCCGATGCCGGGCAGGGCGAGGACGCTTGCGCGATCCTTCGGAAACGAGCCGCCGTGATGCGCGACGATTGCGCAAGCAGCCTGGCGCAAGGCCTTCGCCCGCCGGTAATAACCGAGCCCGCTCCACGCGCCGAGAACGTCGGCCTCGGGCGCGCGCGCGAGGCTCGCGACGTCGGGAAAGCGCTCGAGGAACCTCGGCCAATACGAGAGAACCGTCTCGACGCGCGTCTGCTGCAGCATCGCCTCCGAAATCCAGATCGCGTAGGGATCGCGCGTGCGCCGCCAGGGCAGGTCGCGGCGGTTCGCGCGGTACCAGGCGAGCAGGGATTCTTGCAGGTTGGCGTCTGTCACGAATCTTCGGCGGCTGTGGAGCAAGCAGCGCCAGCCTAGCACCGGCGACGAGCAGGCTCGAAAGCTCGCGCCGATCGTCCGCGCTCGTTACACAAGGCGCGTGCGCGAGCCTGCCTCCCCATCGCCCTCGAGCGGTCCCGGTCCACGTGCCTGGTGGATGGTCGCGGTGCTGACCCTCGCCTACGCCTTCGCCTTCATCGACCGCCAGGTGATCGCTCTGCTGGTCAAGCCGATCCGCGCGGACCTCGGGATCAGCGACACGCAGATGAGCCTGTTGATGGGCCTGTCCTTCGCGATGTTCTACACGC
Organism: Planctomycetota bacterium; assembly: GCA_035490315.1. GTDB lineage: Bacteria > Planctomycetota > UBA1135 > UBA1135 > JADJQU01. Next base: position 45,165 of record DATHET010000193.1, on the reverse strand, counting down.
TGTTCGGCGTCATCATCGGCCGCCTGGCCGATCGCAGGTCGCGGCGCGGGCTCGCGGCGGGCGGATTCGTGGTGTGGAGCGCGATGACGGCGGCCTGCGGCCTCGCGCGCAGCTTCGGACAGCTCTTCCTCGCGCGAGTCGGCGTCGGAATCGGCGAAGCGGCCTTGTCGCCGGCGGCCTATTCGATGATCGCCGACGAGTTCCCGAGCGAGCGGCGCGCCATGGCCCTCGGCGTGTATTCGAGCGGCATCTACATCGGCTCGAGCCTGGCCACCGTCCTCGGCGGGACACTGCTCGCGAGCGGAGGTGAAGACCTCGTCCTGCCCGGGATCGGAAGCGTGCGGCCGTGGCAGCTCGTGTTCCTGGTCCTGGGCATCAGCGGAATCGTCGCGGCGCTCCTGTTCGCAACCATCCGCGAGCCGGCGCGGCGCGCTCCCGTGCTCCAAGCCGGCTGGAGCGCGGTGTTCGCGCAGTACCGAGAGAACGCGCGCTGTCTTTGGACGCACCACGCGGGTTTCGCGCTGCTCTCGCTCGCGGGTTATGCGAGCGCTTATTGGATTCCGACTTTCCTCGAGCGCCGCCACGGCTGGAGCTCGACGAAAATCGCGGGGGTCTATGGGCCGATCATCGCGGCAGCCGGCATCTCGGCCGTGATCGCGGGCGGACGCGTCGCGGACATGCTCAGGCGCCGCGGCGTGGCCGATGCGAACATGCGCGTCGGTCTGGCGGCGGCGATGCTGTGCGCGCCGCTCGGGCTCGCTTTTCCGCTGGTCGACGATCAGCGTGTCTGCGCGGTGCTCCTGTTCGCGTTCATGTTCGCCTCGAGCCTGCCGTGGGGCGTCGCGGCCGCCGCGCTCGCCGATGCCGTGCCCGATCGACTGCGCGGTCAGGTTTCGGCGATCTATCTCTTCGCGATCAACGCGACCGGACTGGGACTTGGACCGACGGCGATCGCGATGACGACCGATGAGGTCTTCGGTCGCGACAGCGCGCTCCATCTTTCGCTGGCCGGGGTCGTGCCGATCGTCGAGGTCGCGGCGGCGGTGGTGCTTTTCAGCGGATTGAAGTCCTACCGCGCCAGCGTCGCGAGGTCCCAGGCCTCGCGCTGGTAGTCTGACCGGACATGGGCTTGCGGGATTTCTGCATCGGCGCGGTCGCGGGAGCGACTCTCTCGATCGCGCGAGCGCCGGCGGGGATCACGCTCGAGGAATGGATGTCGCCTAGCGCGACGCGCTCGAGTCTTTGGCGCGCGGGGGCGTTGCTCGCCGTCGCGATCGGGTTGATGGCGCAGCGCAGGCGAGCCGCGGACGCGCGTTTTCCGGCGAGCGAGCTGGCCCTGGGCGCGGCGGCGGGCTTCGTGCTGCACGGGCTGGTGCTCACGGATTGGATCGTGGTCGATTCCACGAGTGGATGGATGCTGACGCTGATCGTGAGCCTGGGCTTGATGCTCGGCCTGCGTTCGAAGGCTGCCACCGCTGACGCCGAAAAGGCCAGATCCGTATCGCTGGCGCAGGGGCTCGCGCTTGCGGTCTCTGGGGCCGGTCTCGCACTCGTGGTGACCGCGGTGAATTCAAGACTTTGTCTGTTCGGGAGCGGAACTCGCGAGGACGACACGATCGCGTTCGGGGCGGCGCTGGTCCTGTTCGCCGTTGCAGTGATCGCGTTCAGCCCCTTGCTTGCGCGCAAATCGCTGACTCCTGGCTGGTTCGGGCTCGGACTCGCCATTGCCGCGTTCCTGAGCCTGTACTCGTTCGATTTCCTCGCCGGGCTGTGCCTTCCGCGCACCTACACCGAATTCCTGCGCCACTTCGATCTCGATTCCTCCTGGCGCGGATCGATCCAGTACGACGGCCTGCTCGCCGCGCGGGTCTTCGCGCTGCCTGCGTTGATCGCCGGGGTCGCGTTGGCGTCGCTTCGCGGTTCCTCGGGCCTCGGCTGGGCGCTTCTCGGTGCCGCGTTCGCGGCGATGGCATGCGAAAGCGACTTCTGGATGCAGTCGGGGTTCAGCGGGACCACGGCCGAACAGGTGGGTCGCCAGGCATCGGAACGAGCGGCGATGGGCGCCGTGCTCGCTTGCGCCGGAGCTCTGCTCGGCGCATTCACGACCAGGGGTGCCTCGTGGAGAGGCCGCGCGAGCATCGCGCTTTGCGCGGGAGTCTGGATTTTCGTCGCGCGCAGCTCGGACGCGCCTTCGGTGCTGCCCCTCTCACCATGGGAAGCCGCACCGCCGCGCGTCGAGTGGATCCGCGAGACGGGCGAAGGTCTGCTCACGGTCGAGCTGCAAGGCGGTCGCGGACGGATTGCGACGCTCGATCGGCGCAGGCTGACGCCTACATTGGAAGAGACGCAGGCCGATCAACTCGACATCCGCGAATCTACAGAGGGGACTGACGAGCCCTCGTTTGCGATCGCGGGATTCTTGACCCCGGCTCGCGCAGCGCAACTTCGGCAGCGCGACATCCGGATGGTATGGGCGATGAGCCCGTGGATGCGTCTGGCTCCGGAGGTGGAGAAGGCGCTCTTCGCGGACGAGGGCTTTCCGGAGGGATTCAAGATCGTGCACGATTGGACCTGGATGGCGAGCTCCAACGATGGAGTCGTGATCTGCCCTGCGGTCGAGACCGCTTCGCGGACGTTGACGTGCCTGGACCGCAGCGAAGAGGGCATAGGGGAGTTCCCCGTCATCGGCTGGCTCCCCGCGCACCAGAACATCGCTCAGCTCCAATGGGGAAATCGGGTGAGCCCTGGCTTCAGCCACGTCGAGAATTTCCGGATCGGCGTGGGCACCGGCGTCGACGCCAAGAGCTCGACCGCGGCCGGATCGCGACTTCGCTTCGGGACCTGGTCCCAGGTGCTGCGCTCCCTGCCCGAGCGAGAGAAGGAAGCGCGGATCCGCGCGGCGCAGCGACTGGTCCGCGGGGAGCCGAGCACGGCTGCGCGAGCCGCCGAATTGATCTGCAAGGCCCAGGCGCCGAGCTCGCCCTTCGAGAGCCGCGCGCAGAGGACCGAGCTCGACGCCTCCGCGATCGAACTCTTGCGCCATTCCGGACTCTCCGCCGAGCCGCGCGGCTTCGAGCGTGAGCTCGACGAGTTCCTCGCGACGACGCTGCAGGGCAAGCGCGACATCGACGGTCTGACCGGCTTCGCGCAGCCGATCGCCGATCGCTATCCAACCTGGGGTGTGCTCCAGCGCGCCGCCGCGGCTGCGGATTGGGAGTTCATGCAGTGGGCCGCGGCTGCGCGCCGACTCGGGAACGTCGTGCGAGCGAACCCCGACGACCTCCAGGCCCGACTGTGGCTCGCCGAAGCTCTCCTGCGCGCCGGCGAATCGGCCGCCTCCCTCCGGACAGCCGATGAATTGCTCGTCATTCAGGCCGGTCATCCGCAGGCGCTGAGACTGCGAGCGATCGCAGCCGTCCTGGCCGGCGACGAGCGCGCACGCGATTGGCTCGAGGAAATGCTGCGCGACCATCCCGATGACACGGAACTCGTCCCCTACCGCGGCTCGGGCCCCTACCCGCCGCTCCCGCCGCCCCTCGGAATCCCGGGGGAACTCGGTACGCCCGAGGGTCACTGAGCGCCGACGGACCGTGGACCTCCGGACCGCGCTCGCCAGGCCTCGCCAAGCGCCCGATCGAGGTCGGCGCTAGGTTTGTCAGGTCCTGGTATCCTTTCTAGAGCTTGGGTTGCCCCATCGCGGACGTGCAGTTCCGCCGCGGCCCAGACGCTCAGGATACGTCTCTCGAACGCCAAGGAAGCACAACATGGAATTCCGCATACCGCGCGCCCTCACCGCGTTGGCACTGATTGCCGCCGCCGGGGTGGGTCTGGCGCAGATCGTCCGGCTCGACCTCCCTCAGATGGTCGCGGTCACGGACGACGCCGTGCTCGGCACGATCACCGCCTCGAAGGTGTTCCGCACCGACGGGAACAAGGTCGGCCAGGTCCCGGAGCTTTACTTCACGACGATCACGATCACCGGCCGCTCCCTCTCGAATGACCTGCCCAAGACGGTCGAGGTGACCTTCGGCGGCGGCTTCATTTCGCCGACGCAGGGGGCCCACAACTCCGAGGCCCCGGCAGCCGACGACGTCAAGGTCGGCAATCAGGTGGTCGCCTTCTACAAGCACGTCGACGACCTGGGCAACGGCATCTCGGGCAACGTGCTCTATGCATGGCACGGCGGGCTGTACCGCGTGTTCACGCAGAACGGCGCCAGCGTCGTGCTCGGCCGCGGCAACGGATACGCCCTGTCGAAGAACTGGAAGCTCGACGAGCTCGACACCGAGATCACGCGCCTCAAGAACCTGCGCGAAGGCAAGTAGGAGACACCACCATGAAAGCACTCCACTTGATCCTTCCGGCAACCGTGCTCGCCTCGGGCGCGATCTTCTTCAGCGCTTCCAATCTGAGCGCCTACTCGTTCGACGGCAACCTGCTGAGCCCGTTCGACCGCGACTTCCGCGTCTTCAACAACTTCACGGACGCCAACGCCAACAACAACACCACGCCGTCGACCAACTATCCCGGCGCGCTCGGCGCCGTGATGGCCCTGTGGAAGGGCGCCGCGGAATGGGCCTCTCAACCGATGGGCAACGGCCAGGGTGACCCCACCCAGCCGATCATCGGCTCGGGCAACGCGAACTTCGACGCGGCCTTCTCCGGTCTGGCCACCTCGTCCGGCGTGATGGGCAACAACATCATGTCCGAGCTCGCCGGCTCGCAGGGAGGCGTGCTCGCCTTCACCGAGCTCCCCGGAACTCCGGGCGGTTGGCGCATCCTGTTCTACTCGGTCTGGGATTGGCACGACGGTCCGGGCTCGATCGTCGGAGGCAACAGCAGCTTCGACCTGCAAGGCATCACCTGCCACGAGTACGGCCACGCCCTCGGTCTAGGCCACTCGGGCACGGCCGGCACCACGATGGAAGCCTCGGTTTCACCGCTCAACACCGCCATCCGCTCGATCGAGCAGGACGACATCAACGGCGTGCAGGCCCTCTACGGCTTGAAGTCGGCGAGCAAGCTGACGATCACTGCCTTCGCGGGCAGCGGCGCGCCGATGCGGATCACGGGCACCAACTTCGGCCTTGGCGGCAATGAAGTCTGGTTCACGCCGCTCTCTGCGACCGCGTCCGCCAGCGCGGTGCCGATCAAGGTCGGCGGTCTCGGTTCCGCCAACGGCAACACGACGATCGACGTCAATGTTCCGCCGACGGCCGGCAAGGGCATGCTGATCGTGCGCAACACGGGGATCGCGAACGGGGTCGGCATCTCGAATGCATTCCCCTTCGATCCGGTCGCTTGCCCTGCGCCGTTGCCGTACTGCACGGGCAAGATCAACTCCCTGGGCCTGGTGCCGGAAATCACGTTCGTCGGCTCGAACAGCCTGACGATCAGCGGCGGCTCGATGACGATCGAGTGCAACAACGGAGTGCCGAACAAGCCGGGCTTGTTCCTGCACAGCGACAACGGCAGCGCCACGACGCCGTTCCAGGGCGGCACGCTGTGCCTGCTCGGGCCGATCATCCGCAGCCCGCCGTTCATTTTCGACACCTTCGGCTACTGCTCGCAGCCGCTCACCTTCGGAGCCTTCGAAGTGGGCAGCTACCGCTGGTTCCAGGTCTGGTCGCGCGACCCGCAGTCGCCTGATGGCATCGCCGTCAGCCTGTCGAGAGCGAACCAGCTGAAGTTCTGCCCCTGAGATTCCAGCTCCAGCAGGAGCATGATTTACGATCGGCGTGTCGCGCTCTGCGGCACGCCGATCGCTTTTTTGAATCGATGACAAGCGAGTCCCCCACTCCGCGCGCCTGGGTCTTGAACCTCGATGCCGAGCACGAGCTCGAAGCGGCGCGCAGCTACGCGCCGACGCTGCATTTGAAGCAGCTGGTTGCGCGCGAACGCCAGCGGTTGATTGGACAGCTCGTCGGGCCGCACGACGTCCTGGTGACCGAGGAGCTGCTCCAAGGCGGGCGCGATGCTGCGAGACTCGCGCGTGGCCTACCAGGGTTCGCGTGGAGCCCGACGCCGACCGCGCTCGCTCTCTTGAAGCGGGCCGGAGCGATTCCGATCGCTGCGCCGCCGCTCGAAGTCCTGCGCAGCGTCAATGCGCGGGGCTTCGCGGCAAGCGTGCGCGCGCCTCTCGCTGGATCGAGCTTCGCCAAGCACACGGTCGACTCGATCGACGCCGCCTTGACGCAGCTCGCCAAGCCCGCGACGGACGGCTGGCTCGTGCGGCGCACGTTCGGCGCCGCAGGTCGCGGCCGCCGCCGCTTGCGCGCCGGGCTGCCGACGACGGACGAGCGCGCCTGGCTCGCGGCCTCCTTGCGCCGCGGGACCCTGGTCATCGAGCCCTGGGTTTCGGTGACCGTCGAATACACCAGGTCCGCCTTCGTGCGACCCGATGGAGCGATCACCATCTCGCCGCCCTGCTTCCAGGCGACCACGGAGCACGGCGCCTGGACTCGCACCGAGCGAGCCGAGCTCGGCGGCGTATCGCGGGAAGACGACGTGCGCTTGGAGGAAGCCGTGGCCCTGGCCGGCGCTGCCATCGCTCGCGCCGGCTACTTCGGGCCTTTCGGAATCGACGCCTACCGCCACAAGCTTCCCGGCGGCGTGGCGAGCGTGCTCAACCCGCTGAGCGAGATCAACGCGCGCTTCACCATGGACTGGGCGACGGCGATGGCCGCACAGCCCTGGGACGGCGAGGCCCGGGTGCGACTCGACGCGCTGACGGCGCGCAGCGAGACTGCGGCCAGCTCGCTGCCGGCTTAACGATTCGGCTGCGATTCGCCGCGCAGGGCCTTCGCGCGCGATTCGTCGAGCTCGCGCAGCGAGTCGAGGACCGGCGACAGCTCGAGTCGGAACTCCGCGGGCTTCGCGCCGACGGTGGGCCCGCAGGCCGCGTCGATGCACAGGCGCGCGAGCACGCCGAGTCCCTCGGCCGTCGGATGCAGCTCGTCGCTCTGGATCAGGCGCCGCTTCGACGCCGGGCCCTTGAACTCGACGCCGCCGACCGTCAGCAGCTCCTCGAGACGCAGCCTGACGAGCATCTCGGGCATCTGCACGAAGGCGACGTGGCCGCGCTTCGCCGCCCAGACGTCCAGCCGTGCGTCGAGCTTGGCCAGCGTCTCCTGCTTCGGCATCTGGCTCGCCATCAGCATCTTTCCGACCGCGGGAGTCATGTCGGGAAAGTGGCTGACGATCAAGGGACAGGTGATGCCGTCGAGCAGCTCCAAGCCGAGGTCGAGATTGGCGAGCCGCTCCGGCTCGCCGCCGCTGACTTCTCCGTAGCCGAACCAGAACAGGAAATCGGCGGCGACCACCAGAGTCGGCGCGATGGCTGCCGCGCGCGCGACCTGCTCTTCACCGATCGAGAGGGGCTCGAGGAAGAGCGTCTCGGTCGCGAAGCACTTGGGCGCATCGTGCACGGCGGCGAGCTGCGCATCGAGCGCGTCCGCGAGCGTCACGTGCAGCTTGTATCCGGCGGAAGCGCTCGCCCCGATCACCGCGATGCGCGCGACCAGGGAAGGCGGAGATTCCGGCGCCGGGGCGGGCTTTGGCGCGGGAACCTGGAAGGCGAGGACTGCACACAGGGCGAAGCGGGCGATGGCCATGCGACGAAGATACCTGAAGTTGCCCGGCACACGCGTTGCTGAGCCGACCCGAGACAGGTACATGTTGCCCATGCAAGAGCCCGAAACCAGGGACGCGCCGCCGGATGCGATACCGCTCGCGCGGCGAGCGCTTGCACTCGCCCTGCTGACTCTCGCGGTGTGCGCGGCGCTCTGGCCGATGCTGCGCGGCGAATTCGTCTACGACGACCTGTGGCTCGTCGCGCAGAACCCGAACCTGGCGAGCTTCGGCCAGATGTGGCACTCGCTGGGCGACAGCTACTGGGATTTCCTCGACGCCAGGTCCTCGCGCTATGTCGGCTACTGGCGGCCGTTCACGACCCTCGCGCTCTACCTCGGCCATGCGCTGGGAGGCGGCTGGCCGCCGGCCTTCCACGCCCTGTCGCTCGCGCTGCACGTCGCGGCGGTGGCGCTGGTCTTCGCACTCGCCTGGCGGCTGACCCGCGACCTCGCGATCGCTTTCCTCGTCGCCCTGCTGTTCGGCCTGCATCCGGTGCAGGTCGAGGCCGTCGCCTGGATCTCCTCGATCAACGATCCCCTGCAGACGGTGTTCGGTCTGGGCTCACTGCTCGCCTTCGTGGCCTGGCGCGAGCGCGGGAGCAGCGGACTGCCCCTGCTCAGCGCTGCGCTTTTCATTGGTGCCTTGCTCTCCAAGGAGAGCGCGATCGCCATGCTGCCGCTGCTGTTCGTGATCGATCTCGGCCGCAGACCGGCCGCGGGCACGAACGAGCCATTGTGGCGCAGTCTGCGTCCCTTCGTGCGGCCCTACGCGACGATGCTCGCGGCCTTCGCGCTGTACTACGCCGCTCGCGTCGTGGTTTTCGGCGACATCCTGGCCGGATTCGAGCGCACGACCGGGCAGCTCGGGCTGACGACGGGGAGAGAGATCAGCCTGCGCGTCGAATTGTTCGGCGGCGGGCTCGCGCTGATGGCCTGGCCGCAGCACCTCAATCTGTTCCGCGACACGCGGCCGGAAATCGCCTGGGACGACGCGGCTCTGTGGACCGGTGTGGTGTGCATCGCGATCTGGACGGTGCTCGCGATCTGGGCCTGGCGCAGGCGCGCACGCACGATCCTCGCGGGACTGCTCGTGATTCCGGCTGCGCTTTTGCCGGCCATGCTGCGCATCGAGGCCCTCGGCCGCTTCTCGCTTTCCGAGCGCTATCTCTACTTCGGCGTTTTCGGCTTCGCCTTGTTCCTGGTCAGCGCCGTGGCCCAGCTCGCGACGCGGCTCGAGCTGAAGAAAGTCGGCCTGTTCCTCCTGCTGTTGATCGCCGTGCCTTACGCCTGGCGCTCGCGCGAGCGCACCCATGTCTGGGAGAGCGAGCGCACGCTCTTCTCGACCTCGTACACCGACAATCCCAAGAGTCCCTACGTCGCCTGGGGACTGGGTCGCATCATGCTCCAGGACTATCGGCGCTCGCAGGAGCTAGAGTTCCTGCAGCAGGCCAAGGTCGCGATCGAGCACTCGCTGGAGCTGGGGCTCAAGGGTCCCGACCGAAAGCGTGATCCCGAGGTGCTCGTCACCAACGAGGATCGCTTGCAGGCAAACCTGGGGCTGGGCTGGTTCTTTTTCTTCGCGGCTTTGCGCGGCTACGAGGAGACGACTCTGGACGAAGCCCTCGCCGTCTTCGACCAGACCTCGACCTACTTCCCGTACAGCTACGAAGCCTTGACCGGCGCGGGGGTCGTGCTGATGGAGCAGGGCGAGCTCGCCCAGGCCAAGGCGAGATTCTCCAAGGCTCTCGACATCAATCCCAAGCACCTCGAAGCCTGGTACGAGCTCGGCCAGCTCGAGACTCGAAAGAATGATCTGACCGCCGCAAAGACGGCCTTCGAGCACGCCCTCGCGCTCAAGGCCGACGACGTCGACACCCTGGCCTTGTACGCGGGCGTGCTGGGTGACATGGGCGAGCTGGCGGCCGCCAAGCGGACCCTGGAAAAAGCCTTGGCGATCGCGCCCGACGATCTGCGCGTGCTGATGGTCATGGGACAGGTCTCCGCGAAGAATCGCGAGGGCGGTGCCGCCCTGGGCTGGTTCGATCGCGCGCTCAAGCTGGCGCCGACCTACGAGCCGGCGTTGTTGCAGAAGGGCAAGGTGCTGGCCTTGATGGGACAGAACGAGCGCGCGCTGGAGCTGCTGCAGAAAGCGTGCGAATTGAATCCGCGCGATTTCGAAGCACACTACTCGATCGGAGTCCTGCTCCTGAATCAGGGCCAGGGCAAGGAGGCCTTGCCCTTCCTGCAGCGCGCGCTCGAGATCGCTCCGGAGCATCCGCAGGCCGACGATCTGCGCGCGATGATCGAGAAGATCCGCGCGAAGTGATCCTCGAAACTCGCTGTGAGCCGCGCGATCGACTTCGCGCGCTCCGGTGACACTTCGCGCTCGAGCGGCAAGTTTGCTTTCCGCGCCGCGCCTCCAGCTCGCTAAACTGCTTGGCCAATGCAAGTTTTCGCCGATCGATTGCGCGCCGCCATCGCGGCCGCGGCAGGCCTCGAAGTCGAATCGGTCCGGCTGGATTCTCCGCGCGACGACAAGCTGGGCGATCTCGCCCTGCCCTGTTTCCTGCTCGCGAAGCAGAAGAAAGTCTCGCCGGCCGCGCTGGCAACAGAGCTCGCGGGACTCTTGAACACGGGCGGTCCCCATGCCGTGGACCAGGTCAGCGCCTTCGCGACCGGCCCCTACGTCAACTTCAGGATCGCGCGGCCGGCCCTGGCGCGAGCGGTGTTCGCGGAGATCACGGCTTCGGGCGCGGCCTACGGCGGCTCGGCCGAGGGCGCGGGCAAGAAGATCGTGATCGATTTCAGCTCGCCGAACATCGCCAAGCCGATGCACGTCGGCCACATCCGCTCGACGATCCTGGGGCTTTCGCTGACGCGCATTTTCCGCCACCTCGGCTACACGACGATCGGCATCAACCACATCGGCGACTGGGGCGCGCAGTTCGGCGGCCTGGTCGTCGCGATCCGTCGCTGGCGCGCGGAAGTCGATCTCGAGGGCGATCCCGTGCGCGGTCTGCTCGACCTCTACCAGCGCAGCAAGGCGGCGGTCGAGAGCGATCCGGCTTTCCGCGAGGAGTCGATCGCCGCCTACCGCGAGCTCGAGAGCGGCGTCGAGGGCGAGGTGCGCGAGATCTGGCGTTGGGTGACGGCCATCTCCCTGCGCGGTTTCGACGCGACGTACAAGCGACTTGGCATCGTCCACGAATTCGTGCGCGGCGAGAGCTTCTACGAGCCCCTGCTCGAGCCGACCCTGCGCCGTGTGCAGGATTCCGGCGTGACCGAGATCTCCGAGGGCGCGCTGATCGTCGACCTGTCCAGCGTCGACAAAGGTCTTGCGAAAACGCCTTGCCTGCTGCGACAGACCAACGGCACCACGCTGTACGCGACGCGCGATCTCGCGGCGCTTTTCCAACGCTACGAGGAATTCCACTTCGAGCGCTGCCTGTACGTCGTCGGCTCCGAGCAACGCTTGCACTTCCGTCAATTGAAGGCGGTGCTCGCGCGCATGAAGGTCGAATGGGAGCCGCGCGTCGAGCACGTCGACTTCGGCCTGCTGCTCGGTCCCGGCCGCGTGAAGCTCGCCAGCCGCAAGGGCGCGGTGCTCGTGCTCGACGATCTGATCGACGAGGTGGTCGAGGAGGCGCGGCGCATCATCCGCGAGAAGAATCCCGACATCGCCGATGCTGAGCGCGTCGCCGAGAGTGTCGGTGTCGGCGCGATCGTGTTCAACGATCTCAAGCGCGAGCGCATCAAGGACGTGGTGTTCGACAAGGGCGAGATCCTCTCCTTCGAGGGCGAGACTGGGCCTTATCTGCAGTACACCCACGCACGGCTGGCTTCGATCCTGCGCAAGGCGGCGGCGGGCGGCGAAGGCCAGGCCGATCCGGATTGGGCAGTCCTGGAGAGCGCCGGCGCCATCCTGATGCGCCTTTCGCGGCTCTCGGACGTGGTGCGCAGCGCGGCGGCCCATTGCGAGCCCTCGGAGATCTCCAACTATCTGCTCGCCCTGGCCCGCGATCTCAATTCCTGGTACGCCGAGAATCGCGTGCTCGGCGAGGCGCCCCCCACCACGGCCGCGCGGCTCGCACTCATCCGCGCCTCCAAGTCCGTTCTGGGCAATGCTTTAGGCCTCCTCGGCATCACGGCGCTGGAAGCGATGTAGACAGCGCGCGCCACGGCGCGTGGGATTCCCAGGCGCCACCCGGCGAAAGCCCCCGAAAAGCCCGTGATCGAAAAGCTGATCCGCGATGTGCCCGACTTCCCGAAGACAGGGATCCTGTTCAAGGACATCACGCCTCTGCTGCAGAGTGCCCAGGGGCTCGCGGAGACGATCGCTCGCCTCGATCGCGCGGTGCCCGCGGAAAGCTACGACGTGGTCTGCGGCATCGAATCGCGCGGATTCATCTTCGGCACGGCCTTGGCGCTGAAAGCGGGCAAGGGCTTCGTGCCGATCCGCAAGCCGGGCAAGCTGCCGTACAAGACGGCGAACGAGTCCTACGAGCTCGAGTACGGCCAGGACACGATCGAGATCCACGTCGACGCGGTCAGCGACGGCCAGCGCGTCCTGATCGTCGACGACCTGCTCGCAACCGGCGGCACGATGGCTGCCGCGGCCAATCTGATCCGGCGCATCGGAGGAAAGCCGGTCGCAGGCCTGGTGGTGATCGAGCTCGCGTTCTTGAAAGGACGCGCGCGCCTGGGTTCGCTCCCCGTGCATTCCCTGATCCGGTACTAGACCATGGGCCGAATTGGAGCCCGCGGCGCCTGCCTGTCGATCCAGTGCGACTCGCGTTCGCAAAGCAGCTCTGCTCGCTTGCGCGCGCCTACGATCGCCGCCCGTCCATGAGCGCCAAGAAGCAGCCCAAAAGCTCGCCGGCCAGGAAGACCTCTGTGCACAGATCCGTCGAACCCGCTCCCGCGCTGCCCACGAGCGCCGCCAAGCATCGCGCGAGCGCGCAGAAGAACGCTCGCGACACCAAGAAAAAAACCTCGGCGCCGGCCGCGAACAGGCACAGCGCCATGAAAAAACAAGCCAGCGCGCCTTCCAAGGGAAACACCGCGCGAGCGAGCAAGCCCGCGGCGAAACCCGCTGCGAAGCCCGAGCCCAAGCCGGTCGAGAAACCGGCGGCGAAGAAATCGCGCCTGCCCGAGATTCCCAAGCAGCCGACGCTCGAGGATCTCAAGGCCATGCAGACTGAGGACGTCTGGGCCCTGTATCGCAAGGCGCGCAAGGCGAACGACGACCCGGCCTGGTCCGAGCTGCTGCGCAATGCGCTGCTCGAATTGCACTACCCGCTGGTCAGGCACATCGCCGAGCGGCTCCTGCAGACGCTTCCGAAGTCGATCGAGCTCGACGACTTGATCAGCGCCGGAGTCTTCGGGCTGATGGACGCGATCCGCGGCTTCGATCCCGATCGCGGCATCAAGTTCAAGACCTACTGCACGACGCGCATCCGCGGCTCGATCCTCGACCAGCTGCGCTCGCAGGACTGGGTGCCGCGCCTGGTGCGCCTCAAGGCTGGCCGCATCGAGAAGGCTTTCCAGAAGCTGCGCGGCGAGTACGGCCGCGAGCCGACCCACGCCGAGCTCGCGACGTATCTGCGGATGGACCACGAGGAGCTGATCACCGAGATCGACGAATCGCGCGCGAAGCAGATCACCTCGATCAACGAGCGCTGGAACGACCACGACGACGACTCGTCGATGGAGAAGATCGACATCGTCGAGGATCAGAGCTCGGTCGACCCGATCAAGGAGATGAACAAGCGCGACATGCTGAAATACATCACGCGCTCCTTGACGCACAAGGAACAGTTCATCATCGAGCAGTACTACCAGATCGGCCACACGATGCGCGAAATCGGTGAGATGCTCGCCCTGACCGAAAGCCGCGTCTGCCAGATCCACTCCAACGTCATGTCGCGCCTGAAAGCTCTGCTCGGCCCGAAATCAGGCGGATTCATCGCCTAGCCCGTACCCGGTATTCCACCACCATCCTGAACCTGCCACAAACACGATCGCGCGCGACCCTCGGGGTCGCGCGCGATCGTGTTTGTGGCAGGTTCAGGATGGTGGTGGAATACCGGGTACGTGAAAGACGATCCTGCAACACGGGCGGCGCATGCGGGGTCTTCGCGCGAGGGCGGGAGTCCTAGCGCGGCGGGGATCCAGCTCGCTTCGTTCTATCTTTCGGAGGGAGATCCGAGCTCGCTCGCCTATGCGTATGGCCGCGGCGGGAATCCGACCTGGGAAGCGCTGGAAGGCGCGCTCGGGGAGCTCGAGGACGCGCGCGCGACGAGTTTCGCATCGGGCCTGGCGGCCTGCTTCGCGACGATCCTCGCTCTGGCCGAGACGCATCCGCGGCTGGTGCTCGCTCGCGACGCCTACTACGGCCTGCGCAAGCAGGCGGAGATGCTCGTGGCGCGCGGCGTGGAGCTGGTGATCAATGACCACGCGGATTTCGCGGCGGTCGAGCGCGAGCTCGCTCGCGGCCCGTCGATCCTGTGGAGCGAATCGCCGACCAATCCGCGCCTCGTCGTGCACGATCTGCGCCGGCTGGCGGCGATCGCGAAGCGCCATGGCGCGCCCTACGTGGTCGACAACACGACCGCCACCGCGGCTCTGCAACGCCCCCTCGATCTGGGCGCTAGCCTGGTAGTCACGTCGCTGACCAAGGCCTCGTCTGGACATTCGGACGTGATCCTCGGCAGCGTGACCACGCGCGACGAGCGGCTGCACGAGCGCGTGCGGGCCTGGCGCTACAACGCGGGAGCGATCCCGGGGCCTTTCGAAGCCTGGATCGCCTTGCGCGGCCTGAAGACCCTGCCGCTACGGATCGAGAGGCAATCGAGCAACGCCTTCGCCCTCGCCGAGCTGCTCGCGCGCCATCCGAAAGTCGCGGCGGTCCACTACCCTGCCTTGACGGCTCGCGCCCTTGCCGAGTCTCAGATGAGTGGCGGCTTCGGGCCGCTGCTCTCCTTCGAGGTCGAGGGCGGAGCGCAGATGGCGGATCGCGTGGTCGCCGCCGCCCGATTGATCCGTCCGGGCACGAGTTTCGGCGGCGTCGAATCCTCCTGGGAGCGCCGCGCGCGCTGGAACGGCGAGACCGCGCCGCCTGGATTGATCCGGCTATCCGCGGGCATCGAGTCCATCCGCGATCTCGAAGCCGACGTCCTGCAAGCCCTGTCGTGGTCGAGCCAGGCTCCGTTACGACGAAACTACGGACGCGAGATGGCGACGGTCTGCTTGTAAGTGCCCTCGCGCGTTGAGCGCATGCGCGTCGTCGAGCCTTCGCGCTCGAACTCGCGATCGGTCTCCTGGCTCATGCTGCCTTCGACTTCGAGGGCGACGGGCCGCTTCTCCGCGGTCGAGAAGTAGAGCTTGCCCTCGAGCTCGATCTTGTAGGTGTTGCCGAACACCGCCGAGTCGCTCTCGTTCCCGAACATCTGGCCGCGGCGGCCGCCCATCGGCGGATCCGGCATGTCGCCCTTGGCCTTGAGCTCGATCGCGATCACGCGGCAGGCGACGCCGTCCTTCTCGGCCTTCTCTTCAGTCAAGGTCGCCTTCGCTTCCCACTCGGCCATGTCGAGCAGACGACCGTCGCCGCCGCCACCACCGAATCCGCCGCGCCGTCCACCGCCGCCTCCGCCACCGCCCGCTTCGCCCTCAGGGGGCGCGGGACGAGGGAACAGCGCCTTCTCCATGTCGAGCATCAGCGCGCGCCGCACCGCATCCTTGTTCGGTTCCCAGCTCGCGCCATCCGCCACTTCCCCATCGGGAAGCAGGGCGTCGAGCGCCAGCTCCATGTGATGGCCCTCGAGCGCCGCATCGTCCGAAGGCGCCTTCCCATCGACGACCTTGGCGGTCACATCGCCGTTCTCGGCGCGCTCCAAGCTCAAGGTCACCCCCGCGAGCGGCGGATCCAAGTCGGTGGTTCTTTCCTCCTCGCCGCGAGTCGTCGTGCTCGAGCCGGCGAGCGTCTCGAAGGCGCGCGTGACCTTGCTCGGCTTGCCGTCCTTCGCCGCGACGATCTTGTCGACGTACACGGCCTTGCGGCTCTGGCTCGAGGCGCCACCGCCCATGCCGCGGCCCTCGACCGGCTCGCCGTCGCGTTCCATCGACGAAGACGTGGTCTTCATCGACAAGGAACTCTCGAACTCGACCTTGAATCCCTTGTCGGCGGAGTAATCGGTCGCGAGCTGGGTTCCCGCGGCGAAGAGCGCGGCGCAAGTCAGGAGAATGGGCTTGATCATGGGGGTTCTCGAAAAGTGGGACGACCGGGTCTGGACCTTGGGAGCTTAAGCAAGAACACTCCTGCCCGCATGGAGTTCCGGATCTTCGAGCACTCCGTGGTCGATTCGACCTCGGAAAGGGCCTTCCAAGCCCTCTCGGCCAGCGTGGCCCGGCACGCAGACCTGCACGTGGCGCGCGAGCAGCTCGCGGGCCGCGGCCGGCGAGGAGCGAGGTGGTTCAGCGCCGCGGACCAGGGCCTCTACGCGAGCCTGGTGCTCAGGACGGCGCGACTCCTGGAGCCCGCCGCCGTCACGATGGGCGCCGGATTGGCCGTGCTCGCGACGCTTTGCGAGCAGGGTCTCGCGCGCGCAGAGCTCAAATGGCCCAACGATCTGCAGGTCGGCGGCGCGAAGCTGTGCGGAATCCTCGCGGAAACCCGCGGGCTCGATCCGACCTCGCCGCACTGCGTGGTCGGGATCGGGATCAACGTGGGCCAGCGCGAATTCCCGCCGGAGCTGACAGGTGTCCGCGCCGTCACCAGCCTCGCCCTGTGCGGCATCGACACGGATCCTCGCGCCGTTCTCGCGCTGCTCCTGCCGCACCTCTCGCGCGAAATGGAGCGCGTCGAGCGCGATCCCGCCGCGACCGTGACTGCCTACTTCTCCGCAACCGGCCTCGCCAACCGCCGCGTGCGCGTGCAGAGCGGCGACAGCGAGATCGAAGGCTCGTGGCGCGAGCTCGGGCTTTCCAAGGGTGTCGGCGTCGAGCTCGCCGACGGAACGCTGCGTCATGTGCGCCTCGAGCACGTGCGCGCGCTGATCGAGATCGCCGGCTAGCGTGCTGATCCCGAGACGTGTGCTCGGACCGAGGAGACAGGACACCAGGCTCGGAATCGCTACACTCTTCGCCCCCGATCGGGGGAAAGCCATGACTCGCCTCGATGGAAGGGCCGCGCAGGAGCTGCGGCCGATCACGTTCCAGCGCAAGTTCACAGCGATCGCGCCCGGCTCGGTGCTCGCGAAGTGCGGCAACACCCAGGTCCTGTGCACCGCGATGTACACCGACGGCGTGCCGACTTTCTTGCAGGGCAAGGGCCAGGGCTGGCTGACCGCGGAATACGCGATGCTGCCCTCGTCGACGGCCCAGCGGAAATCGCGCGACAAGAGCGGCAAGATCGACGGCCGCGGCATCGAGATCCAGCGCCTGATCGGCCGCGCCCTGCGCGCCGTGGTCGACTTGAAGAAGCTGACCGAGCGCACGGTGTGGATCGACTGCGACGTGATCCAGGCCGACGGCGGGACGCGCACCACCGCGATCAGCGGCGCCTATGTCGCGCTCCACGATCTGTTCCGGCACATGGAGCAGAAGCGCGTACTGCGCGGCTGGCCGCTGATCACCGAGCTGGCCGCGATCTCGGTCGGGATCGTCGCCGGCGAAGCCCTGTGCGACCTGTGCTACTCCGAAGACAGCGCGGCCCAGACCGACATGAACCTGGTGATGACCGGCGACGGACGCTTCATCGAGGTCCAGGGATCGGCCGAGGGCGCGCCCTTCTCGCGCGCGGAGCTCGAAGCGATGCTCGGTCTGGGCGAAGCCGGGATCCGGCGCGTGTTCGAGCTGCAGAAGCAGGCGCTCGAAGCGCCGTGAAACCCAGGCTGCTGCTCGCCAGCGACAACAAGAAGAAGCGCGCGGAGCTCCTGGCGATGCTCGGCGGCCTGGCGGTCGAAGTCGTCACCCCGTCGGAGATCGGCGGCCTGCCCCCGGTCGACGAGGATCGTCCGACTTTCGCTGCCAACGCGGCGAAGAAGGCCCGATCCGGTGCTCTCGCGAGCGGCCTGTGGTGCCTCGCCGACGATTCTGGGCTAGAGGTCGCGGCGCTCGGCGGAGCTCCCGGCGTGCTCAGCGCCCGCTACGCCGGACGGCACGGCGACGACGCGGGAAACAACGCGAAGCTCCTGGCGGATCTGCGCGATTTCCGACCCGAGCAGCGCGCGGCGCGCTTCGTCTGCGCCCTGGCCCTCGCTCGGCCCGATGGCGAGCTGGCTCTCGCGGTCGAAGCCAGCGCCAGCGGCCGGATCCTGGAAGCTCCCCGCGGCACGCGCGATTTCGGCTACGACCCGCTGTTCCTCTTCACCGAGCTGGGCTTTGCCGAGACCGGGCGCGGATTCGCCGAGCTGGAGCCCGCGGAAAAGGCGCGCGTCTCGCACCGCGGCCGCGCCATGCGCGCGCTGCTCGAGAGCTGGCCCGCCGAGTTGTCGTAGCGGAGCCTGGCTCGATCACGACACCCCCGAGCGCGCGCGGCACGCGTGCTCGGGGGTGTCGTGATCGAGCCAGGCTCCGTTACGACGCTTGCGGCACGATTCAATCGCCTGCCCGCGCCGTTCGGCGCCGATCGAGGCCCGCTTTCGTGTATCCTGCGGAATTCCGGCGCCGACTCGAGGGACGAATCTTGGACACAGGCCACATCCGCAACTTCTGCATCATCGCCCACATCGACCATGGCAAGTCGACCCTGGCCGATCGGATGCTCGAGATCACCGGGTCGGTGGACAAGCGCGACATGCGCGCCCAGCTGCTCGATTCGATGGACCTGGAGCGCGAGCGCGGGATCACGATCAAGGCCAGCGCCGTCACGATCTACCACAAGGTGGCGGGCGTCGAGTACGAGCTCAACCTGATCGACACGCCGGGCCACGTGGACTTCAACTACGAGGTCCAGAAGTCCCTGCAGGCCTGCGAGGGCGCGATCCTGCTCGTCGACGCGTCCCAGGGCGTCGAGGCCCAGACCGTGGCCAACGCCTACCTCGCCGTGGAGGGCAACCTGACCGTGCTGCCGGTGATCAACAAGATCGACCTGCCCCACGCCCGGCCGGAGATCGTCTGCGAGGAGATCGAGAACTCGATCGGCATCGAGGCTATCGACGCCGTGCGCGTGTCGGCCAAGACGGGCCTGGGAGTGAGCGAGCTGCTCGATCGGATCGTCGAGCGCATCCCCGCGCCCACCGGCGATCCCGCCGCGCCGCTGCGCTGCCTGATCTTCGACGCGGTCTACGACGAGTACCGCGGCATCGTGGTCTACCTGCGGGTCGTCGACGGCACGATCCGCGAGAAGGAGCAGATCCACATGCTCGGCACCGACAAGGTGTACGAGGCGATCGACATCGGCCGCTTCACGCCGACGATGAAGCGCAGCGGCGCCCTCGGACCCGGCGAGGTCGGCTACTTCATCTCGAACATCAAGCAGCTCGGCGACGTGCGCATCGGCGACACGATGACGCGCCACAAGGGGCCGAAAGTCGCGATGCTCGCCGGCTATCGCCCGCCGCTGCACATGGTCTACGCGGACTTTTTCCCCACGAATTCAGGTGATTTCGAGAGTCTGCGCGAAGGCCTGGCGACGCTCTCGCTGTCCGATTCGTCGTTCTCGTTCGAGGCAGTCACCAGCGAGGCGCTCGGTTTCGGATTCCGCTGCGGCTTCCTCGGTCTCCTGCACATGGAGATCGTGCAGGAGCGCCTCGAGCGCGAGCACGACATCGACATGATCCAGACCGCGCCGACGGTCACTTACCGGATCAAGCGCGCCGACGGCAGCGAGGAGGAGATCCATTCTCCGGGCCAGCTGCCGACGCCCGACAAGTACGAGGAGCTGCACGAGCCCTACGCGCGGGTCAGCGTGATGATCCCTTCCGAGTTCATCGGCAACGTGATGGCGATCTCCGCCGACCACCGCGGAGAATTCGTGCGCCAGGAGTACCTCTCCCCCACCCGCGTGCAGCTCGCCTACGACATTCCCCTCTCGGAGATCATCTACGACTTCTTCGACAAGCTGAAGTCCTCGACGCGCGGCTACGGAACGCTCAATTACGATCTGACCGGCTACAAACCGGGCGATCTGGTCAAGCTGCGCATCCTGGTCAACTCCAACGAGGTCGACGCCTTGACCTGCATCGTGCACAAGGACCAGGCCGAGCACCGCGGCCGCGCGATCTTGAAGAAGATGCGCAAGGAGATCCCGCGCCACCTGTTCGAGATCGCGTTGCAGGCGGCGATCGGCTCGCGGATCATCGCTCGCGAGACCATCGCCCCGATGCGCAAGGACGTGACCGCGAAGTGCTACGGCGGAGACGTGACGCGCAAGCGCAAGCTGCTCGAGAAGCAGAAGGAAGGCAAGCGGCGCATGCGTCAGATCGGCAACGTCGACATCCCGCAGAAGGCCTTCCTCGCCGTGCTCGGCGGCGACGACAACGACTGAAAAAGCCTCATGAAGGCCAAAGAAACCAAGAAGCGCAAATCGCCCTGGCGCGACAACATCGAGGCCTTCGCCGTCGCGGTGATCATGGCCGTGGTGCTCAAGTACTTCGTGCTGGAGGCCTACAAGATCCCGACCGGGTCGATGCAGCCGACGCTGATGGGCAACGACGAAACCGGCATCTTCGACCGCGTGCTCGTCGACAAGCTGTCCTTCCATTTCCGCGATCCGCAGCGCTTCGAGGTCGCGACGTTCAAGTACCCGCTCGATCGCTCCAAGAACTTCATCAAGCGCATCGTCGGCATGCCGGGCGAGCAGCTGTGGATCGCTCACGGCGATCTGTGGTCGCGCAAGGACGAGCGCGAGCCGTGGAAAGTCCTGCACCGTCCGCGGCCCGTGCAGCGCGAGACCTGGAAACCGCTGGACTATTCGCGTGAAGGCGATGCGGCCAGCTGGACGGCCGAGAACCATGCGGCCTCGACCTGGAAAGTAGGGCCGCGTTCCGTCGTCGCTGAGGGCGACGGCCGTGCGCGCTTCGTCGGACGCTCGGGCGCGATCATGGACAACTACACCGACGGCTACCCGCGCGGCCTGCAATCGAAGATCGGAACGCGCGGAGCCTCCGGTCAGAATCCGGTCGGCGATCTGCGCGTCGATGGGGAAGTGAGCGCGCGCGCCGACTGCAAATTGGTCGCGGTCGAGTTCGACGAGGGCACGCGCCGCTATCGGCTCGAGATCCCCGGGCCCGCCGCGGCAGCTGACGCGAAGGTTCGCATCGTCGCTCGCGACGGCGGACCGCAGATCCAGGCGAGCGTCGCTCGCGACGTGCAGGGCGAAAAACCCTATCGATTGCCGGCGGGAAAGAGCGTCTCGTTCGGCGCGCAGAATCTCGACGACGAGCTTTCGCTCGACATCGACGGCGACGTGGTGCTCGCGGTCGACATCGAGCTCGCCAGCGACCAGCACTCCTCGGCCTGGCTCGCGTGCGAGGGCGGCGGAGCGGAATTCGAAGGCCTGCAGGTGTATCGCGACATCTACTACACCGAAGGTCGCGGCGAATCGAAGTACGAGATCCCCGCCGGGCACTACTTCATGATGGGCGACAACACGCAGGACTCGAGCGACAGCCGCGAGTGGAACCTGTACGTGATGGAGGCCACGATCGACGGGAAAACGCAGCAGATCCGCGGCAACAACCGCTTCCGCGAGAATCCGGTCGCGCTGCAGACCGAGCGCGGACAGACCACCTGGTTCCGCGACGAGTGGGGCGAGCTGTCCGTGCTGGCGCCTTCACAGAATCTGCGGCAATTGCCGCCTGAAAACGCTCCTTTCGTTCCCCGCGAGCTGATGACCGGTCGCGCACTGCTGGTTTTCTGGCCATTTTCCTGGCAGCACCGCGTCGCGCGCCTGAAGTGGATTCATTGATCCGCGCCTAGGTGGATCCACTGATCCCATCGACCTGCGAGGCTCTTCGCACTTCGAGCCCGCCCCTGCCAACCGCGGCGATTTTCCACAAGCCAGAGTGGCTCCGAGCGTCCCAGCACCGGGACGCGGCCTCAAAACAAGGCCGCCTGAGCCTGTTCGAGGGCCTCTCTGGCCGTTTTGAGATGCCGACCTAAGTCCTTGCGATAAGGCAGTTTACGAGGTGGGCAAAAGCGGCCCATTCTGCTCTTCCAAGGTGATGTGAACGTTCCCTGGATGAGTGGTCAAGAGCAGATCAGGGCACCGCCCCTCGAAACCTTCCCCAGTCCACAAGTTATCCACACGGTTTCCAGGAGCCCGCGACGGCATCGGGCCAGGAGACAGTCGCGCGGCGAGTCTCGGACTTGCACACTGCAGCCATGTCGACGTCGGTCCCCCCGAAACGAGGCGAGCTGCTGCTCGAGGTCCGAGGCCTGGTCAAGTCGTTCAAGAAGCGACGGGTCGTCGACGGGGTGAGCTTCGTGGTCCGGGCCGGCGAGATCGTCGGCCTCCTGGGCCCCAATGGCGCGGGAAAGACCACCAGCTTCCGGATGACCGTCGGCCTGACCAAGCCCGACGCCGGTCACGTGATGCTGCGCGGCAACGAGTGCTCCCGCGAGCCGATGTACGTCCGCGCCAGGCTGGGCATGGGCTACCTGCCCCAGGAGCGCAGCCTGTTCCAGCGCATGAGCGTGCTCGACAACCTGCTCGCCGTGCTCGAAGCCATGCCCCTGAACCGCGCCGAGCGCCACCGCGAGGCGGAAGCCCTGCTGGCCGAGCTGGAGCTG
Organism: Planctomycetota bacterium; assembly: GCA_035490315.1. Lineage (GTDB taxonomy): Bacteria > Planctomycetota > UBA1135 > UBA1135 > JADJQU01. The sequence continues at coordinate 22,801 of DATHET010000193.1, read as the reverse complement.
TCGCACCTCTCGAAGAGCATCGCGGACACACTCTCCGGCGGCGAGCAACGCCGGCTCGAGCTCGCGCGCGCCCTGGCCACCCGGCCGGCGATCCTGCTGCTCGACGAGCCCTTCGCGGGGGTCGATCCGATCGCGGTCGCCGAAATCCAGACGCTGATCGCCAGGCTGCGCGAGCGGAACATCGGCATCCTGATCACCGACCACAACGTTCGCGAGACCCTGCAGTCGACCGACCGCGCCTACATCATCCGCCACGGGCAGATCTTCCGTGAGGGCCCTCCGCGCGTCCTGATCAGCGATCCCGAGGTGCGCGCGGTCTACCTCGGCCACAGCTTCGACGCGCCTGTGATGGGCGTCAGCGCCGACGAAGCCTCGGACCTGGTGCAGTAGCTCGCGCCTTCACGGCCTGCGCTCGATCGGCTATCCTCTTCGCCCCCGCGCGCTGAACCAGCGGCCTCCCTACGACTTCGCCCATGAAAATCGTCGCCTGCGTCAAGCGCGTGCCGACCACCGAGGCCCAGGCCAAGCTGGCCGCCGACGGCAAGAGCCTCGATGGCAGCGGCTGGCAGTACATGCTCTCCTTCTATGATGAGCTGGCCCTCGAGGAGGCGCTCAAGACGAAGGAGAAGCTCGGCGGCGAGGTGATCGTCCTGACCCTCGGGCCGTCGGAAGCGACCAAGGAAGTCCGCGAATGCCTGGCGCGCGGAGCGGACAGCGGGGTGATCCTCAAGGACAGCGATCCCTCGTCCCGCGATGCGCGCGCCACGGCCAAGGCCCTGGCGGCCAAGGTTCGCGCTCTGGGCGCCGACCTGGTCTTCACCGGCCGCGTGGCCACCGACCGGGACAACGCGGCGGTCGGGCAGATGCTCGCCACCTACCTCGGCTGGGCCTGCGTCAGCGAAGTGAACGCCCTCGACCTCTCGGCTGGAGGCGGCACGGCGCGGCGCGAGACCGAGCACGGGGTCGAGACGGTCGCTTTCCAGCTCCCGGCCGTGATCACCTGCAACAAGGGCTTGAACGAGCCGCGGCGCGCGAGCCTCAAGGGCATCATGGGCGCCAAGACCAAGCCGATCGCCGAGGAGGCGCCCGAGCTCGTGCCGAACCAGACGGTGGTGCTCAAGGTCGAGATGCCTCCCGCGCGCAAGGCCGGCAGGATCATCGGCGAGGGCGCGGCCGCGGTGCCGGCCTTGATCACCGCCCTGCGAACCGAAGCTCAGGTGCTCTGAAAGCCATGACCACGATCGTCGTCTTCGCGGAGCAGTCCCAGGGCCAGGCGCGGCGCGCGAGCGTCGAATGCGTCAGCGCCGCTCGCTCGACGGGCAGCGACGTGATCGCCGTGACTTCGGGTACCGGAGCCGAGGCTGCCGCCGCCGCCCTCGGCAAGGCGGGCGCCGCCGAAGTGGTCTGCTTGACCGGCTCTGGCGCCTTCAGTCCCGACGCGACGGCTTCGGACCTGGCGGCGATCGTCAAGGAGCGTGCCGCGGCGGCTTTCCTCGCCGCGGCGACTGTCACCGGAAAGGACATCGCTCCGCGCGTTGCCGCGCATTTGGACTCGAGTTTGCAGAGCGACGTGATCGCGATCAGCTCCGCCACCGGCGCCTTGACCGTCGTCCGCCCCTGGCTCGCTGGCAAGGCGATTGCGACGCTGGGAATTTCCTCCGGCGTCCTGTGCGCCACGACCCGGCCGAACGTCTTCCCCCAGGCCGAGGACGGTGCTGCGCCGAAAGTCACGCAACGGCCGGCTTCGTCGGGCGGCAAGGCGACGGTCACCGCGCTCGAAGCGAAGACCGCGGGCAAGCTCGACGTCAAGGAAGCCAGCGTGGTGATCTCCGGCGGCCGCGGCATGAAGGGCCCGGAGCACTTCGGCCTGATCGAGAATCTCGCCGCCGCCTTCGGCAATGCCGCGACGGGAGCTTCGCGAGCCGTGGTCGACGCCGGCTGGCGTCCCCATGCCGAGCAGGTCGGCCAGACGGGCAAGACCGTGGCGCCCAAGCTCTACATCGCCGTCGGAATCTCCGGCGCGATCCAGCACCTCGCGGGAATGCGCACGTCGAAGGTGATCGTCGCGATCAACCGCGACAAGGACGCGCCGATCTTCAAGATCGCGGACTACGGGATCGTCGGAGACGCGTTCGAAGTTCTCCCGGCGCTGACCGCGGCGGTCAAGGACGCGCGCTCGCACAGCTGAGCGGGATTGGCGGGCGCACCGGCTCCAACCGAGGAGCCCTCTCGGTCCGCGGGCGGAGCTTCACGCTCGCCGGCTACTCGAGCTGCGGGTCCTCGATGCAGATCCAGTTGCAGTTGCCGCCGCCGCGGTTGCCCGCGACCGTGAACTCCAAGGACTGCTTGCCCGCGAGGTCGAGGTCGAGCGCCAGCTCGTTCGCCGCGCGGGGCACGGCGCGCTCGAGCGCGATCTCTCCGTCGATCCGGATGGTCAACCGCAGCTCGGTCCCGGCGCAGCCCTCGTTCGGGTTCATCATCGTGTGCAGGCGGCCGCTGAAACGCTTGGCGCTTCCCGAAAGATCGATCCGCGCCTTCGTCGAGCCCAGCGCGTCGGAGCGCAGCAGGAAACGTCTCGGCTTGACAGTCTCCGCCGCGAACGACCGCCCTTCGGCTCCATAGGTGATCAAGGTCGCGGATCGCCCCATCAGGGTCGTCGCCACCGTCTCGGGCCCGTTCTTCTGGAGCAGACCGCGCGTTTTCAGATCCGCGAGCGGAGCCAGGTCTGGCTGGGCGATGTTCCCGCGCAAACCCTGGATCATCGCCTCGAAGCAGATCAGGTTCCCGATCGCGTTGTGGTGGCTCTGGACAGGGCCGGCCTTGATGTAGAACTGCTCGCATTTCTTCTGCACCGCGTCGGCCGCTAGCGAGAGGAAGGGCCGCGTATCGACCATCGGAATCGAGGACTCGGCGCAGACCTCGTGGATCAAGTCTTCCTGCCACTGGTAGAGCCCGTCGGATTTCACCGCGCAGGGCTCGACGTGGAAGAGGAAGAAGAAATGCTGCAATTTGCGGCTGGAGAGCGAGCGCTCGATCTCGAGCAGGATCTTGCGGTTCAGTACCTGCTTCTCCGCCTTGATCTGTGGATCCTTCCTCCACGCTGCGCGCTGGTCGACAAGGAAATCGAGCCTGGAGTGCAGGAACAGTTGCCACAGGTAGCTTCGGATCGAGATCGGATTCTCCTCGAGGTACTTGCGCATGTTCGTCTGCACGGGTCCGCGCGCGACCAGCCGATCGCCGACGACGTCGAGGCGCGGCTTGGGACAGCAGCGGAATTCGAGGACACTGCGCTCGAGATCGCTTTCGACCAGGATGGCGACGATCACGATCGGATCGCGGTCCTTGAAACGATCGATCGAATTCTCGAGCAGCAGGTAGATCTGATCGAGGCCGTAGCCTCCCACTCCGTAGTTCAGCATCGCGTATCGATCCGCGAGCTCGGAGCGCTCGAAGAGCGCCTGGAAGGAGTCCTTGACCTGCGTGACTCCCTGCGCGAACGAGTCGCCGTAGAGCAGCACCGGCCTTCGGCCGCGCAGTGAAGCCTCGTCGATGTGCTCGTAGGTGCCCGGCGTGATGTCCGAGCCAGTCCAGCCGGTGATCAGATCGGGGTTCGGCGTGCCGTCGAGCGCCGCCTGACCCTGCTGCTTGCAGAAGAGCTTCCAGTAGTCGTCGTCGTTGTCGCAGTTCGTGTACATCCTCGGCTGACCGAGTCGCCAGCCGAGCCTTCCGAGCATCGGGCTTGGATGGAAAACGGCGATCCGCAACAGGATCTCGCCGGCGAGCAGCGCGCAAATGACCCCCACCGCGAGGACCAGGAGTGCGATCCGGATCTTGCGCCAACGCGACGGCTTCGGCGTTGCGATCGTGGGAGTGGATGCCGGGGAGACCATGTGCAGTGACAGACGATTTTGCGCGAGGTCGTCGCTCGGGTCGACCCTCCAGCGTATGGAGTCAGGTGAATTCGTCCGGAGTCGTGCTGGCATTCCGCGCGCCGCTGCCGCGGCGCGCGGAATGCCAGCACGACTCCGGACGAATTCGCCTGACTCCACACGTGATACCGTCAGCGCCAGGATCGCGCTTCGCGGCAAGTCATCTGATCGTCGGAACTGCAGTAACCCCGTGCTTATGCCCGGTCAACCACTGGCTCCGAGCCCGTGTCGCCAGGCTTGGCGCCCCGCCCACGAACCCGAGGACCTGACGAAGGCCCTCTCCCATGGACATTCCAATGCGCATTTCCAGCTTCTCCGCATTCCCGATCGGATCATTCGCCTTCCTGACCCTCGCCGTCACTGCGAACGCCCAGGCTCCCGCCTACACCTTCCATGGCACGCCTCCGGACGACCTGTTCGGCGGAGCTATCGCGGGCGCGGGCGACGTCAACAACGATGGCTTCCAGGACGTGGCCGTGGGAGCTGCGCACGAAGCCTCCAATCTTGGACGCGTGCGCGTGTTCTCGGGGCGCGACGGTTCCGTGTTGCGGACGTTCACGGGACAGTCGCCGGGTGAGAACTTCGGGTGGTCGGTTGCAGGAGCGGGCGATCTCAACGGCGACGGCTGCAGCGAATTGATCGTGGGCGCCTACCTCAACGGCGCCGTGCTGCCTGGCGGCGGCCGGGTGTACGTCATCTCGGGCACGAATGGAGCGACGCTTTTCACTTTCGATCCGACCGCGGCCAATCAGCAGCTCGGATTCTCGGTGAGCTCGGCGGGCGACGTGAACGGCGACGGCGTGCCCGACATCATCGCCGGCGCGCCGCGGACGAACACTGGACCTGCTCAATGGACCGGCATGGCGCGCGTGTACTCGGGATCCAATGGCGCCGTCCTGTACACCTTTTTCGGGACCAGCCAATCCGACCAGCTCGGAAACTCCGTCGCGGGAGCCGGAGACGTCAACGCCGACGGGCGCGCAGACTTGATCGTCGGGATGTTCGGCTCGAGCCAGGTCGGCCCGGAGGCTGGCGGCGCGCGCATCTACTCTGGCCTCGACGGATCGATCCTGTTCTCGCTCCAGCCGAATTCCCCCGCCCGCAATCTTGGCTGTTCGGTCGACGGCATCGGTGACGTCAACGGCGACGGGCGCGACGATGTCGTGGTCGGTGCATTCGACGACAATCTGAATGGAGGAGACTCCGGCGCGGTCTTCGTCTTCTCAGGCGCGAACGGCAGCGCCTTGCGCACGCTCACGGGATCGCTGGGCAGTCTCTTCGGACGCAATGTCGTCGGAGCCGGGGATGTCGATGGCGATGGCGTGAACGACATCTTCATCTCCTCGCAGGAGGATTCGTTGCACGGGGTCGCGTCTGGAAGCGTGCAGGCGGTGTCGGGCGCCAGCGGCGGAACTCTTTTCACCGTCCATGGCGACGCAAACTTCGACATGCTCGGATTTTCGATCGGCGCCGCGGGCGACCTCAATGGCGACGGGCGCGCGGATCTCATCGCTGGCTCGGTCATCAGCCCGGGCTTTCCGCTCGCGTTCAGCGGGACAGCGCGCGTTTTCCTCGGCGCCTGCACGGCCCCGGTTGCTTATTGCACGGCCAAGGTCAATTCGGCGGGGTGCTTGCCCAGCATGGGATCGCAGGGCGCGCCGAGTGTCAGCATCGCCGACGGGTTCACGCTTCAGGCGAACAACGTGCTCAACCAACGCCCCGGACTCCTGTTGTGGTCCCGCGGAGCCTCGGGGCATCCCTTCGCCGGCGGAACGCTGTGTCTGTCGACCCAGCTGATCACACGTCTCGGTGCGCAATCCGCCGGCGGTGCGCCTGCACCTGCCGTCGACTGCAGCGGGTCGTATTCCGTGCACTTCTCGCAGGCCTACATGGCGCAGAAGAATCTGAGTCCAGGCATGCAGGTCTTTGCGCAGTTCTACAGCCGCGATCCGGGATTCGTGGCACCCTTCAATGCGGGGCTGACGAACGCCGTCAATTTCACGATCTGTCCTTGATCCGATACGGAGTCAGGTGAAATCGTCCGGAGTCGTGCGGGCATTCCGCGCGCCGCTCTCGCGGCGCGCGGAATGCCCGCACGACTCCGGACGATTTCACCTGACTCCGTACTGGAACGATCACGGGGTGAGTCCTCCCAGGACCCACCCCGCTTTCGAGAGAGGCTCGCGCCTCATCCACTACTTCTCACTGGCAGATCGTGAAGCTCAATCCGTTCGTCAGCGTCGCGTTGTTGGGCGCGGCGAAGCCGGGGTCGCGGCCCCAGAACTGGCAATTCACCGCTGTCCCCGCGACCTGCAGCGCCGGCAGCGGCGTTCCGCCGAGCAGACCCGAGGCGAAGGTGCTGAAGTCGATCGAGTACACGCCCGAGCAGTCGTTCGCCGGTGCCGGGTTGCCGCCAGCCGCGACCGGAGTCGAGCGCTTGATCGGCGCCGCGACGCACAGGGTTCCGCCGAGGAATGGATTGCTCGAGCCGCCGTTGACGCCGTAGATCAGCAAGCCGGGCTTGTTGTTGCGCACGTTGGTCGCGCGAACGGTGTAGCCTGCGAGCTGTCCCGCCTTCGGGGTGCCGATGAAACCGATCGACGGCGTGCAGCCAAGCGCATTGATCTTGGCGGTGCAATACGTCGTTCCCGTGTTGGGTTGGACGTAGTAGGGACCCGCGTGGAACTGGTTCTGGGAGTTCCCAGCGTTGTCCACGGGGGTGATGTGGAAGTACCACGGAAGAGCGGAGGCCGCGAGCGCCGTGTTGACGGTGGTCACAGGTCCGAGGTTCAGCGGCAGCGACGGTGACGTGATCGGGTTGTGGTCCCACACGTAGGTGTAACCCGCGAGCCCGGAACCGCCGGAGTCCGCCGTCGGATCCCAGACCATCGTCACCGAGTTGCTGCAGTTGGCGACTCCGACCTGGTGCGTCGTCGACATCAGGCCAGTCACGTAGTCAGGCTGGACCAAGTCGATCTTGAACGGCCCGACGTTCGCGTAGCTCGCCGACCAGTTGCCCGAGCGGTCCACGGTCTTGATGTTGAACCAGTACTGACCGCTGGTGGCGAAGACACCGGGAGTGGAGGTCACCGCATTGATGTCCTTCACGTTCGAGGGTGTGCCAGGGCCGCCGCTCGAGACGAAAGTTCCGTAGCCGTCGACGCCCGAGAGGTTGTCGGTGGCCGCGGTCCAGGTGTAGGTGATCGTCGGATCGTTGTCCCAGACATTGACCGTGTGCGTCGACGAGCCGAGGTTCGTCGGCAGACCCGGAGCCGTTCCGTCGACCGTGATCAACACCGCATCCGACTTGTCGATCGCGTTGTCCGAGCGCGCGACCACGGTGAAGTTCTTCACTCCCTCCGATGCCCAGCGCGTCGTCCAACTCGCATTGCGTGTCGAGTTCGTGTAGGTGTTGCCCAGCTCGATGTCGCGGCCACCGTGCGCGTTGTTCATCAGGTTCGTGATCGCGCCGTCCTTGAGCGTGGTCGTGGACGCCTGGAGCACGTCGAACGTCGAGGCCGAATCGAGGAACACGGCGGAGGCGACGTACTCCGGATTGTGGTAGCTGGCGTCGATGTCGACGTTGTCGTTCGGTTGGACGTACAGGTCCGAAGCCGTGAGCGAGAAGGTCGGATCGGGTGTCGTGTCCGCGTAGATGACCTGCACGGCCAGACCCATGTGCACGTTGTTGGTGACGCTCTGCGGATAGACCTTGATGCGCCAAGTGCCCACCGGGGGGTTGTCCACGTAGCGGATCTCGGCGTTGTCAATGTTGCTCTGTTGCGCGGAGTACTCGCCGGAGTTCCCCGGAACGGTGAGCGGCGGAGAGTCGAGCCACAAGTCGAAGTCATTCACGAGCGCCTGCGATGCCCCCGCGGAAGCCGCGATCTCGTTGTAGGAGATGGCCGCGACGATGCGCGTCGCGCCGGCCTGGATCGGCACGTCGGCGAAGACATACCCGCCCGGCCCGAGTGTCCAGCCATAGATGAACAAGGCCAGGTTCGAGTTCGTGAACATGGCGCGGTATGCGTCGATCCGGCCTGCACCGTAGGAATCCATGTGCGCGAGGCTCGGCGTGTTGAGCTGCGCATTGTTCTTGGAGGTGGCGGTGGCCATGAGCACGGCGCTCAGGGTCGCCGGGTTGTAGCGGTAGAAGGACTGTTGATCGAGCAGCTCCGACGCGAGTCCGGTGACGTGCGGCGAGGACATGCTCGTGCCCGACTTGTTCGTGTACAGCGTGTTCGTCCCGGCGTCGACCGAGAGGATCGAGTTGCCCGGGGCGCAGACGTTGGGCTTCCAACGACCGTCGGCGCAGGGACCGCGACTGGAGAAGCTCGAGATCTCGCCCGGGTACAGCCCGGCGCTGGGCGAGAAGTTGTCGACCGAGCCGATCGTCAACACGTTCTTCGTGGTCGCGTGCTGGGTCAGCGTGTCCGCGCTCGGACCGTCGTTGCCCGCCGAGAAACAGTGCAGCTGGTCGTAGACGTAGATGTCGTTGTCGAGCGTGCGCGGATCGGCTTCCGTGCCGAACCAGCCGCCGGTCGCGACGCTTCCCCACGAGCTGTTGAGCACGTGCGGCCGGGTCGTGAGGTTGCTGCTGCTGTCGGTGTAGGAGGCGTGGGTGTAACCGAGGATGGTCGAGAGCGCCGTGCCGTTGCCGGCGCAGATGTCGTCGAACTTCTTGATGTTGCAATAACGACCGGTAGCGGCCCAGCCCAGGCCGGAGGCCGCGCCCCTATAGCTGGCGTTGCCCGCTCCGTCGCCCATGATCGTGCCGCCGACGTGGCTGCCGTGGCCGCAGCCGTCGGTCGTCACTCCGGTGGCCGAGCCTGAGACGTTCGCTCCGCGCCAGTAGTAGTTGTCCAGACCGTTGTGCGAGTAGTCCATGCCGGAGTCGATCTGGCCGGTGACCACCACGCTGTTCGTCCCACCGTTGTAGGAGAAGCGCGTGCGGTCCATGGCGATCATGGGCATCGACTCGTCGTGGAGCAGACGGTCCGCGCCATTGGGCTCGACGAACTGGACGAAGTCGAGGGCGGCGAGGGCTTCGAGCTGCTCGGGATGGATCTTGGCGCGGAACGCGCGGATCTCCTCGTGCCAGGAGACGACTTCGACGCCGAGCTGCTCGAGCGCGCGCTGCTGCCAGCCATTGCTGGTCCATTCCTGCACGAGCGGAGCGGCGCCGACGACGGTGATTCCATTGGGGCCACCTTCCTCGACCTGCCCGACTGGCCGCGACGTCGAGTCGGGGTTCAAGTCCGAATCGAACACGTCGATGTACACGAAAGCGCCGTCAGTCGGCGGGCTCGCTTTCAGGTGAGCCGCCAGGCGCGGGTGGAATTTCTGCGCCGGGGCTTGCACGCCCAACCAACGCAGGGCCGGATGCGCGGCGACCTGGGCGATGGCGACCGGCGGCAGGGCGATCTTCAAGCAGTAGTGCGGGTGGAAACCGAGCACGCGCACGCCGAGGCCCTCGAGCTCCTTGATGCGCTCGGGCGTGATGCGCTTCTGGAACATCGCGAAGGCGTAGGTCTCCTGAGTCGGGCGACCGTCGCCGTAGAAGGCCTGGACCTGCGAGATCAAGAGCGGGTCGATCGACTCGCCGGGCGCGGGGTAGCGCTTCCCTCCGGCGAAACCGAGGAAGAAGGGATCGCCGCTGGCGGGCGCTTCCACGACGTCTCCGGTGTCATCGGCGCGGATCCGCGCCGGAATCGGCAAGGGAATCGAGTCATCGACGACCGTCAGCGGGACGAGGGTCGACTCGCCGAGGATCGGCGCCCCGACAGGCGCCTCCGCGAGAGGATCCACGACCGCGACGACCGGTGCGGCAGGCTGAGGCGCCGGCACGGCCGTCGGATCGATCGCGGGAGTTCTTTCCTGAGCAGCTGCCAGGACAGTGGAAACCAGCACCGCGAAGCCGGTTTGAAGGATGGACAGGGGGATTTCGCGTGAAAAACACGGGGACGATCTCGATGAACGCATGGCAGTGTGGTGTTGGGGCGGATGGGGGGTGTCGAGCGTTGCATCGCAGATGACTCGCAACGCTTCCGCGGGCGGCCGCCGCCGGCCCGTGCCATGGAGATCCGGAAGCCAACCGCGCTGTTACGAAGCACCTCCCGAATTCCGCCAGCCGCGACCGACCCGCTCGGCCCCGTGACGAAACTGGCCCGGATGATTGTGCAAGGCCTCTCGCGAGCCCGTCCGCGGCGCGGCGGAGGCTCATCTGGGGCTTTGCACAATCATGCGGGGCAGTTCCGGTCGGGGGTCTCGGGTCGCGCCCGCGTGGTTCGGAGGGCCGTCGATCGACCGCAATCCGACCCGGTCTGATAGAAAGGAAGGGTTGCTCGCCGGCCACCTGGACCCACACGACCCTCGCATGCAGACCTCGCGCCCCCACACCGCGGCCTCCCTGGCCGCTTTCCTGCTTCTGACACCCGCGGCCTTCGCCGGGACTCGCTATGTCAATGTGGGGCTGACCACGGGAGCCAACACGGGCGCCTCGTGGGCCGACGCCCACCGCGGGGTCGACGGCGTGGTGGTCGCGCTGAGCCTGGCCTCGGCTGGCGACCAGATCTGGGTCGCGGGCGGGACCTACAAGCCGACGACCACGGCGACGCGCAGCGTGACCCACCTGCTGCGCAACGGCATCGAGGTCTACGGCGGCTTCGGCGGCTTCGAGACCAGCCTCGCGCAGCGCGACATCGCGGCCAACCCGACGACGCTTTCAGGCGACCTCGCCGGCAACGACCTCAGCGGGATCTTCACCGACAACTCCTTCCACGTCGTCAGCGGCGCCCTCACCAACGCGAGCGCCGTGCTCGACGGCTTCCTCGTGCGCTCGGGCAACGCCAACGGCGGCGGCGTCAACGAGGATCGCGGCGGCGGAATCCTGTGCGTCTCCGGCGCGAGCCCGACGATCCGCTCGAGCCTGTTCTTCTCCAACCGCTGCTCCTTCGGCGGAGGCGCGGGCTACATCAACAGCTCGAGCCCGAGCTTCACCGATTGCCATTTCGACGGGAACTTCGGCGGCTCTTTCGGCGGCGCCTTCGACATGGCGACCAACGTCAGCGCGACCTTCGAGCGCTGCCGCTTCACCAACAATTCCGCGGCGCGCGCCGGCGGCATCGAGATCTTCGGCAACTCCACGGTCAAGGTCTACAACTCGCTGTTCCAGGGCAACACCGCGACCGGCGGAAGCGGCGGCGGCGCGATCTTCATCTCCGGATCGAGCCCGCAGATCCGCAACTGCACCATCGTCGGCAATTCCTCGCCCGCCAATGCCGCCGCGGGCATCCTCGGCAGCAGCGCGAGTCCGTCGATCGTCAACTGCGTCGCGAATGCCAATGTTGGCGCGGGCGGATCCACGGGAGTCGCGGCGCAGATCTCCCCCGCCGGCATGTCGGTCACTTACTCGCTAGTCGTCGGCTACGCGGGCACGGGCAATGTCAGCGCCGTCCCGCTGTTCGAGAACTGCGGCGCGGCGCCGTTGCGTCTCACTCCGAGCTCGCCCGGCGTCGACGCCGGGAACAACGCCGGCTTGCCGGTGAACTCGGTCCTCGACCTCGCCGGCTCGCCGCGCATGGCGGACGAGCCGAGCGTGCCGGACACGGGCCTGGGCACGCCGCCGATCGTCGACATGGGAGCTTACGAGGCCGGCGCGGACTGCAATGGCAACGGTGTCCCCGACGCGTGCGACATCAGCGGAGGATTCTCGAACGACATCAACGGAAACGGGATTCCCGACGAATGCGACTGCCAGGGCGGGGCCTTGCCGGTGAGCTACTGCACGGCGAAGACCAATTCGCTTGGTTGCCTCCCGGCGATCGCTTTCCAGGGAGTCGCCAGCGTGTCGAGCCCGGCGCCGTTCACGATCAGCGCGTCGTTGATTCGCAACAACAAGCCGGGCTTGTTGCTCTATGGATTCCAATCGGCCGCGAATCCGTTCCAGGGCGGCGTGCTTTGCATCGCGAGCCCGATCAAGCGCTCGCCTGGACTCAACTCGGGCGGCACTCCGCCCGGCGGCGGCAATGACTGCAGCGGAATCCTGAGCATGGACTTCAACGCTTTCCTGCAGGGCGGCACGGTGCCGGCCCTGCTCGTCGTCGGCCAGCAGGTCAATGCGCAGTACTGGAGCCGCGACCCCGGCGACGCGTTCGGCACGAACACGACCGATGCGGTGCAATTCGGGATCTGCCAGTGACGTAGTGATCGGTAACGACGGACGAGGCTCTTCCTGCCGAGCCTCGTCGGCGGATGGCTAGGATGGACGCGTGTGAAGTCGGCCATCGGAACCACGCTCGTTCTCCTGATCGTCGTGCTGCTCGCATGGCTGGTCTTCGAACACGACGAGACTCCTCGGAATTCGACTCTATCCGAGCCGGTCGTCGAGAGGGCGGAAGCCAGGTCGCCGGTCACGGACCTGGCGGTCGAGGTTCAACCGTCCTTGGGTGAGAACCGGATCGAGTTCGCGGAAGCGCCGCGGCCGAATTCACCAGAGTCTTCGGTCCGGAATGACACGCTGAGCGTGCGTTCCTCGATCGGCCTCTCCTTGCCGTTCATCGAATGGCGAGCGAGCGAGACCGATTGGAGACGCATCGATCTCGATCACGGACGCTGCTCGATCGGGCCGAAAATGCTGCCCTGCCTCGTGCGAGCGCCGGGTCACGTTGCGACCACCGCTTCCAATGCAGGTGAAGAGATCGTGCTCGAGCCGGATGCGCTGCTGCTGCTCGAATCCAAGGATCTTCGAAGCTGCGCGAGCTGGATCCGGCCATACGAAATAGGAATCGGGTTGGACGAGCAGGAATGGGGCGAGAATCGTTTGAGTCCAGCTCTTCGACGCGCGGTTGCATGGGGATGGCTTTCCGACGATCGGTGGGCTTTCGCCGTGTCGAGCGAGCTGGCTCCAGAGTCCATAAGAACCGACGATCCGCAGGCGGTCGTGAGATGGCGCGACGGGCGACGAGCGGATGTCTATTTCATCGTCAAGCCAGGAGCTCGCGGAACGTGGTCCGTTCCATGCGAGAACGTGGCTCCTAGCGCGGATCTGGAAGTTCGCGTCATCCGGTCTGACGCGCAGGAAGCAGGACCAGTCCGGGCGAGGCTTTGGCGTATTGATGGCTCTTCGGATGGACACCCCGAAAAATATCCGTGGGGCAGGATCTATCATTATTCGACTGATAACTACGTGCAGAGCCTGATGATTCCCGCATCGGCTGACAGCGCACGATTCGAATCCGTGCCAACCGGCGTCGACATTTCGCTCGCCCTGCGCGACGAAATCACTTCCTGCTACGGTCGACTCGTGTTCACCCACGACGGAACGGCGCGCACGCTCAAGTTGCGTCCCCCGTTCGAGGTCACTGGACGCGCCGTCTCGAGCGAACCGTCCACTCCAGTGACGACCATGGACTGGTGGTGGGACTTCCGCGAAGGCAAGATCGGCGTGTTGGGCTGGCGCGCCGGAACAGGAGGTCTCGTGCTCCCTCCAGACGGTGGTTTCCGTCTGCGCGGGCCTGGGCAAGCGCTGATCAGCAATCTTGCGCCGCTGGATCCTCCTGCGCACATGCTGCTGCACATCGAGGCGACAGGATTCGAATCGTTCGAGAAGCTCTTCGACACTGGCGGGGCGACTCGCTTCGATTGCGGTGAGATCGTGCTCGTTCCCAGGCGCGGCGAAATCGTGCTGGCACCTGGCCACGGCTTGAGCCCCAGCGCACTCCAATGGGCCGTCCTGAAGCTCCCCGAGACGCCCGAATTCGTTTGGAAGCTGCGAAACGCGGCACTGATGCCCGATGGCGCCCTCGAGATCTTCGCGGCCCGATCGGAAAAGCAGCCGACGCTCTTCGAGACGCATCCGCCAAGCTCGCGCGCCTGGCCGGAGACAGCTTCCGAGCGGATCCTCATCCACCTGCACTTCGGAGCCACGGACCCGCCCTGGGGCTTCGAACGCGGAATTGACGGCCGGTACATCGCCGTGCCTCGCCAGGAATTCGAAGCTGAAGTGGAGTGTCGGGCCCTGCCGAGCGAAGGCAAGAGTTGGTTCATAGGCTGGCAGTGGCACGGGCTGTGGGACACATGCGACCAGGTTCCCGCGTACGAGCTCGGCCAGACCGTTTCGGTGCGCTTCTCGATGCCCGCCGAAGGCGCGACGATCTTCTGGTCGGGCAGCGGCGATCCGCCGCGGGCCGGGAACGAGCCCGGCGGCTCGAGCTCCGCCGAGGCCCTGCGCGGCAAGATCATCCTGCAATGAACGGAAGGTACCGCTATGTCTGACTTCGACGACGCTCTCCAAGTTGCGAACAAGCACGACACGAAATCCAGCCTGTTGCAGGAGACCGCGACGCGCATCTTGAAGTACCGGAATTCCACCGCGGAGCGGCCGGTCGCTCCCGTCGTCGAATTCGACAAGCTTCTCGCCGCGTTCGGCGGGCCGTTGCCGACGCGAGGCTCGACGCCGGAGCAGGTGATCGAGCAGCTCGTCGCCGCGGCGGAACCGGGCCTGGTCGCGACGACGGGGCCGCGCTACTTCGGCTTCGTCGTGGGAGGCGCGCTCGAATCGGCGACCTGCGCGGACATGCTCGCGATCGGCTGGGATCAGCCGGCGTTCAATGCGGTCACCTCGCCCGCCGCGGCCGCGGTCGAGCAGGTCGTCGGCGAGTGGCTGAAGCAATTGCTGCGGATACCGGCGGGTGCGTCGTTCGGACTGGTCACCGGAGGCCAGGGAGCGAACACGGTCGCGCTCGCTGCCGCGCGACATCGCGTCCTCGCGAACGCGGGTTGGGATGTCGAAGCCCAGGGCCTTTTCGGCGCTCCGAGCCTGCGCGTCATCGCCAGCGTCGAGCGCCATGCCACGATCGATCGTTCCTTGCGCCTGCTCGGGTTGGGCACGCGCGGGATCGTTCCCGTCGCGGCCGACTCCAATGGTGCGATCGACACCGCCGAGCTGGCGCGTGTCCTCGCGTCGGGCGCCGCGGGGCCGACGATCGTCTGCCTCCAAGCCGGCAACGTGAACACCGGGGCTTGCGACGACCTCGCTCGCGCCGCGGCGATCGCGCACCGCCACGGCGCGTGGGTGCACGTCGACGGAGCTTTCGGGCTGTGGGCCGCGGCTTGCGAACGAACCGCGCCGCTGGTCGCCGGGATCGAGCAGGCGGACTCGTGGAGCGTCGACGGCCACAAGTGGCTCAACGTTCCTTACGACTCGGGCTACGTGTTCTGCGCCGATGCAAAGGCTCACCTGGCTTCGATGAGCTTCACCGCGGCTTACCTGGTCGGCCATGGAAGGGGAAGCCTGCGCGCGCCGTCGGATTACGTCCCGGAGTCGTCGCGGCGCGCGCGCGGCTTCGCGACCTGGGCGGCGCTGCGCGAGCTCGGAACCTGCGGCGTCAGCGACCTCGTCGAAAGATGCTGCGCACTCGCTCGGCGCTTCGGCGAGGCACTCGGTCGTCTCGAAGGGGTCACGATCGGCAATGCGATCGTCTTGAATCAGGTCCTGGTCAGCTTCGGCAGCGACGAGCGCACGGAGCGGATCCTCGCGGCGGTGCAGCGCGAGGGAACCTGCTGGATGGGCGGAACGACCTGGCGCGGCCGGCGCTACATGCGCATCTCGGTCTCGAACTGGAGCACGACGGAGGACGATGTCGACCGCTCTGTCGCTGCGATCCGGGGAGCGATGAGCCGGGCTTGAGATCGCGCGGTGAGCGGCGATCCCACACCGCGGAGCTCCCGTGTTGAAATGCGTCGAGCTGTCCGAGGGTGTCGAGCACGGAATTCGGTCGTTCCGCGGACTTTTCCTGCATCCTCGAGGCAGAGCAGAGTGTCTTGATCTTCGACGCCCATGAGAATTCTCGCCTGGCTTGCATTTCTGCTGTTGACCCTCGAACCCGCGGTCGCGCCTCCTTCTCGCGCTGACGACAAGCCGGCACTGTTCGATTCCCCGTCGAAGCTCAAGCCGGGCCAGACGGGCCTGTTGAAGTCCAAGTCGAAGGCCATGGGCTATTTCCTGCGCCTGCCCAAGAAATATGACGCGAAGGCGGGTGCGAGACTGATCGTGTTCCTGCACGGCTCGAGCATGAATGGTCTCGACTACCTGCGATCGTTCGAATCGATGAACTGGGCCGACGACGCGATCCTGTGCTGTCCCAACGGCGAGCAGGGAACGGATCCGTTCGGCCAGAACAACTTCACCTTCGAAAGCGCGCCCTACGTTGCCGACGTGACCGAGGAAGTGCAGAAGACCTTCAAGACCACGGTCACCTACGTCGGAGGTCACTCGCAGGGCGGCTTCCTTACCTACAGCGTGATCCTGCTGTTCCCCGAGCTGTACCAGGGCGCGCTGCCGATGGCCGGCGACTGCTGGATGCAGAACGAGCCCAACCTCTGGGAAGACGAACCGAAGGTGCACGAGAAGCAGAAGGAGATCGCCGTCGCCGTGATCCATGGCAAAGCCGATCCCGTCGTCAACTTCAGTCAAGGACAGCACGCCTACGATTGCTTCCGCGCCATGGGCTGGACCAAGCTGCGCCTGTACGCGCCGGAGCATCTCGAGCACCAGTTCATGCTGTCGCCAGTCGACGACGCGCTTTCCTGGCTCGACGCGATGAACGGTCGCGAGCCCAAACGCAGCCTCGATCTCGCCCGGGACTGGGCCAAGGGCGACGAGTGGGGTTGGGTGCTGGAGGTTGCCAAGGCCTCGAAGGACAAGTCACCGGCCCTGGTCAAGTCGGCGGAGGCCGCGGCCGCGAAAGCAGTCGAGAAAATGACTGCCGCCATGAAAGGCAAGCCGGCCGATTGGGTGCCGCAGTGGCTCGAGTTCTGGCGCGTGTACGGATCGAGCGCGACCGCGCAGCCTCTGGTCGCAAAATACCTCGAGAATCGCCACGACCAGCGCCACGAGGGAGCGCGCCTGTTCGAGGCGGCGCGCGGGATGCTGCGCGGGGAGAAGAAGTCGGATGGCTACGAGAAGCTGGAAGAGCTGCTGCGGGTCGCGCCCTGCACCTACGAGGCCTACTACGCACAGAGCTGGCTAGCGCAGCGCAAGTAGCTCCGCGGCATGGACTCGCACGCAGAACTCCCCGCAGCGGAGGCGATCCTCCAGCACTCGCAGTTCGTGCGCTCGCTCGCGCGCCACCTGCTCGGCGGCGACGAGCACGAGGCGGACGATCTCGCGCAAGAAGCGCTGTTGCGCTACGTCCAATCGCCGCCGCGCAATCCTCTCGACCCGCGCGCCTGGTTCGCGCGTGTGTTGCGCAACCTGGCGAACAACCAACGCCGCGGCCAGTCGAACCGTGCTCTGCGCGAGCAGCGCGCCGCCCGCAACGAGATCACGCCGCCCGAGGACGAGTCCGCCGACACGGCCATCCTGAGCTCGGTGGTCGATGCCGTGCTCGCTCTCGACGAGCCTTACCGCTCGACCATCGTCGCACGCTACTACCGCGACCACGAGCCCTCGCGCATCGCCGCGGAGACGGGCACGCCCCTGGCGACGGTCAAGTCGCGCCTGTCGCGCGCGCACCAGCAGCTGCGGGAGCATCTCGACCGCACCCATGGATCGCGCGATGCGTGGGGGCTTGCGCTGGGCTCGCTGGTCGATGTCTCGGCCAAGGCGACGGTGGCATCCACGGCTGCGATCACACCGGCTCTCGGCTTCGCCTTGATGGCTCTGCTCGTCGGCGCGATCTCCCTCGCGATCTGGCGAGGCACGCGCTCCAGTGAGATCGTCCGAGAATCCAGCGGCGAGCTCGCGCAGGCGTCCTCCGTCACTCCCAGCGAGACTCACGGCCAGGATCGATTGGCTGCGCCCGCGGCCAGCGCACGCGAGGTCGCAAAGGCAGCTGTCCCCGAGGGAAGCTTTGCCATCGAGGGTTCGTTGCTCAATGCTGCCTATCCCCCACTTTCGATGCCTGGTGGAGCCGCCGGCGGTGTGAAGCTGGACGTGCGGCTGGTCACCGAGCGGCGCGGCACTGGAGACACCCTGGCCCAGGCGCATGTCGAGACGGATGGAACCGGGCGTTTTTCCGCCAAGTTGCCGCTGCCGTCTACCAGCGCCTTCCTGGTCTCGATCGCGGCGCCCGCGGACGAACGCTGGCGCGCGGTGAGCTTCGAGGAGGCGGTCGCGAAGGGTGCGCAGGCTCGCTCGGATCTCGAGCTCGTGCGCGTGGCCCACGGGATCGTCGAAGGCAAGGTCCTCGATCCCGCGGGCGTTCCCTTGCCCGGACTCGCGGTGCGCCTCGTATCGTGGCAAGAGGGCAAGCAGGTCGACCTGATCAGCGATGACCAGGGTGTCCTTCGCGGTGAGCTTCCAGGCGTCCGCACGGTCGCCGTGCAGGATCCAGCCTGGTCCCTGGTCGGTTTCGAACCAGGCAAGCTCTTGCCGGCAGGCGGTGAGACCGGCTTGAAGGTGATCGTCTCGCAGGCAGCGCGCATCGCGCTGCGCGCGATCGATGCACGCGGAGCTGGGCTTGCGCATGTCGCCGTGCAGATCCAGCTCGACCCCTCGGAGCAGAGGCCCGACACAGATCCCTTCACAGGTGCCCAGACGCGGTCCGCGGACACCGACGCCGAGGGGCGCGCCGAGATCGGCGGGGTGTGGGCCGGCCACAAGTTGCGAATCCATCTCACCTGGAGGGGAACGCCGAAGCTGACGAGTTCCGGCCTGCGCGGCAGTGAGCTTCTATTCGACGCCGCGGAGCTCGCCGGCGCTCCGATCGTGCTCGGACCTGGCGAAGTCCGCGAGCTGGTCGCGCGCTGGGGCGGCCTGGTGCGCATCGAAGGCGACGTCGTGCATCCCGACCTGTCGCCCGCCACGGACGTTCCGGTGAACGTCTACGATCTCGGCCGGCCCAACGGCGACCACCAGAGCCTCGCGGAAGCCCGCAGCGACGCGAACGGTGCAATCGCGATCGAGCTGCGTTCGCGCGAGTTGCTCGGACCGCTGGTCGTGCTCGCCGGCGACACAGCGCAGATCCCAGCAGGGAAAGCAGCCGGGCTCGGTTACGCGGACGAAGTGCCCAGACTGGCGCTCTCTCGCGCCATGCTGGAGCTGGATCCCCGCGCGGCCGTCGAAGACGTGCTCAGCGTTCATCTCGTGCTGGAACCGCTGTTGTCGATCCGCGGACAGGTGCTCGAAGCCGACGGCTCGCCGATCACCAAACCCCAGCGTGCCGTGCGCCTGGAATGCGCGAGAGCCGGCGAGAGTGCCCTCCGAGCTGGTCGTGGCCCACTGTTGCCAGTCCTGACCTGGGGTCCCGGCAGTCGATTCGAGCTGCGCGGTCTGCTCCCGGGCGACCACGACCTGTACGCGGCGCGGATCGAGTGGCCTACCTTCTATTCCTGGGAGGGCAATGCCAGCTGCGCCCGCCGCGTGCAGGCGGGAAGCACGGAAGTCGAGCTCAGGTTGGTCCCGCGCGAGGAAACTCGCATCAAGGTGCGCATCGTCGGCGCCGCGGCAGGATCGGCCCTGGCGATGCGCGCCAAGCTGAACGCCGAAGCTGCCGAGTCGAAACTGCCGGACGCGCCCCGCAAGATCATCGTCGAGAGCCTCACCGGTTGGCCACTGCAGGCTCCCCTGCGCTTCGGCGGAATCAGCGGAGGCGAGGACGAGCACGGTCGCTGGTCCTACGGCTTCGACAGCTTCGACAATACCGAGAAAGTGTTCGAATTCGAATTGCCTGCGATGGATCCCGGCATCTACCGGATCGGTGTGCAGATCTCCGACGCCGACGGGAAGCTGCGCTGGTTTCCCCAGGCCAGCGCCCCCATGCGCTTCGAGGCCGGCGTGTATGAAGTCGAATTCCATGCCGTCGCGGCCGGGACTTTGGAAGGTCGCGTGCAGGGCGATGTGGGCGAGCAACGCATCGGAGTGCAGCTGCTCGATGCCTCCGGAGCAATCGTGCCGCTGCCGCGACTCGCGGGCAGCGCTCGTCCCGAGCTGGCTCGCGAGATCGACGCCGGCGGCCGCTTCCGCCTCGATCCCGCACCGTTCGGACAATTTCAGCTGCGCCTCGGCAGGCTCGACGAATTGGCCCTCGGACGCGGCCGTATGGCAGTGCCGGTAGAGATCGGAGCAGAGCCTCAGGAAGCGCTCGAGCTCCGCTGGCGCTGAGCTCCGACCAGGTCGGGCACGTCGCTCCACTGCCACGCCGATCGGATCGGACCTCACGCATGCGCTATTCTGCCCGTCATGCTCGAGGGCAAGCCGAGGCTGCGGAAATACCTTGCGCGAGCTGCCGGCCTGGTCGGATGCATCATCGCCCTCGCGCTTCTGATCGTCGGCGCACTCTGGTGGCAATTCGATTCGAAGCTCACCCGTATCGAGCCGAGCGCCGAGAGCGCCTATCGCTGGCCCTACTACCTCTACGTCCCCACCACCATCCAGGCCCGCGTCGCCGCAGGGTCACCGGTGCATCTGCTCGTGCTGCCGAACAACACCGGTCGGGCCGATGACGACTTCGCCGTGCACGAGCGCGCTGCCTGGTTGCGGGCGTGGCGCGATTCTTCGCTCGCCGACGAGCTCGATGTCGTCGCGCTCGTGCCGATCTTTCCGCGGCCGGCGTCGAGCTGGCAGGTCTACACACACGCCCTCGACCGCGATTGCCTGACCACGAAGACCCCGGGTCTCGAGCGCATCGATCTGCAGCTCCTGGCGATGATCGACGATGCGCGAGCGGCGCTCGCCACGCGCGGATGGAGCGTCGATGAGCGCGTGCTCCTGATGGGTTTTTCGGCCAATGGAATGTTCGCCGATCGGTTCACGGCGCTGCATCCCGATCGAGTCCTCGTCGCGGCGATCGGATCGCCCGGCGGCTGGCCGATCGCACCGATCTCGGACGAGGGAGGCGAAAGCCTGCGCTACCCCGTCGGAATCGCGGACCTCGAGGAGCTGACGGGCCGCGCTTTCGATCGAGATGCCTACGCGAAGGTGCCGATGTTCATCTTCATGGGCGAGCGCGACACGAACGACTCGCTGCAATTCGGCGACGGGTACGACGAGCAGGACAAGCAGCTTGTCGAGCGCCACTTTGGCGCGACACCCCCCGAGCGCTGGGAAGACAGTGTCACGCTCCATAAGTCCGTTGGAACGCGCGCCCACTTCATGCTCTACCCGGGCACCGGCCACAAGTTCACGGGGGAGATGACCCGAGCACGTGCGGCAATTCTTGACTGGAGTGCTCGCCGAATCGCACGTCCCTCGCTCCACGAGCGCCCGATGAGCTTTGGATCTCCCCTGTGGACCGCGCGGCTCCCCTTCTCGCTGTTCGGCTCGATGACTCCGGTGTGCGACCTCGAGTCGGACAGCGTCTATGTCTCCGACGGCTGGGGCACTGCCTACGCCTCGATCTGCTTGAGGAAGATCGGGCTTCGCGACGGCGCACAGCAGCTCGAGCTGCGGACGCGGACCGATCTTGCGTCGGCGTGCTTGGACGAGCGCGGCGACTCGGTGCTAGCCGTGGGCAGAAAACGCCTGATTGAATTCGACCGTCGAACTGGCTCCGAGCGCGAACGCTGGCAGAAAAGCGTGCCGCAGAACTCGTTCCACTCCGCGCTGATCGGACGCAAGACCTTCCTGATGCACGGGGACGGCCCGACCCTTGGGATCTACGATCTGACCCGCGGATCCTGCGAGCGCAAGCGCATCGGCTCGTGTGACGGCCTGTTCGTCGACGCGGCGGAAAACCTGATCATCGCGTCGGGCAAGGAAGGTCTCGTCTCCGAATACGCGCCTGCGACCGGCCGAGTGAAGCAGCTCGCGACGCCCGGCCCATTTCGCGCGGCCGCCTACTCGCGCGCCGATCAGCGGATCCTGCTCGGCCTCGGCGAACCCTTTGTGGCCGAAGCTGGAACCAAGCATCCCGGCGAGAGCGCGCTCCGTTGGGATGCTCTCGCGCTCCTCTCGCTCGGTTCCGGCGCGCGTGTGGATGTTCCTCTCGGGCGCACATTCCAGGATCTCTGGGTCTCGCGCAGCGGTGAGACCCTGTACCTCGCTCAGGATGATCGTTTGCGACGCTGCCAAGTCAGCAAGAATGGTCTCGTCACCGTTGACGAGCGGCATCTGCAACCCAACGGCAGGATCCTGCTCGTGGTTCCCGAACGGTCGATCGCCCTGTGCGTCGACCGGGGCACCGAGAGCGTCGAGTTGAACGCCTACACGGTTTGAGAACGTCGAAGGAGAGGCTGCGAGCTTCGATCCGCGCTGACTCGTCGCGCGTTCCGATTCAAGGCACCACCAGCCGCAGACGTTCGTTCCGATTCAAGGCACCACTCGGCGCAGACGTTCCTTCCGATTCAAGGCGCCACCAGGCGCGGACGTTTGGCGATCGCGAGCGGGCCACGACCGAGAGCGACGGTGTCGACAGGAACCCAGACCTGCGCCGTGTCGTCGCGCTGGAAGCTCGCGAGCTGCCCGCTCGCGCCGTCGTCGCTCGCCGAGAGGAGCACGTCGTTGAACCCGACCCCTTCGACGACCCCGATCGACTGCGTGCCCAGGGGCAGGTCCGCCACGTAATTGAGCGTCGCGGTCAAGAGCCCGGTCTTCGGATCGACGTCGATCGGAAGCGCCTGGCGCGTCAGTGGGTCGAGCGCGAGCATGGTCAAGCCAGGGAAGATGTGCAGCAGGTCGAAGGGCTGCGCGCTCACCAGGCGCGTCGGCGAGCCGACCAGGTTCGTCGCCGAGCCCAGGGCGATGAGGCCGCCGCTGAGCGTGTCGATCCGGAAGGCGACGACGCGAGCCGTCTGCTGGTCCAGCACGTAAGCGGAGCGGCCGTCGATCGAGAGCCATAGATCGGCCGGTCGCGCAATCGACGTCAGCAAGCTCGACGGCAGGAGGGACCCGCTCGGCAGATTGATGGAAAGCGTCTCGATGCGCCCAGCCG
>DATHET010000192.1:0-16882 GCA_035490315.1 Planctomycetota bacterium | reverse complement strand
CTTCCACCTGAAACTCCTGCACTCGACCCTCGTCGACCTCGGCTTCGAGCGCCCGCGCCTGGCCTTGGCTGGGATCAATCCCCACGCCGGCGAAGGCGGGATCCTCGGCAGCGAGGAGCTCCATCTCTTCCCCGAGCCCCTCGCCCGCGCTCGCGAGGCCGGCATCGACGTCAGCGGCCCGCTTTCGCCGGACACGGTGTTCCTCGCGGCGTTCCGCGGCCGATATGACGGCGTGCTCGCGCACTATCATGACCAGGCCTTCATCGCGGCCAAGATCGCGGCTCCGGACACCGGGCTGACCTTGATCGCGGGCTTGCCTTTCCTTCGTGTTTCTCCGGCCCACGGGACGGCCTTCGACCTGGCCGGAAAGGGCCTGGCTTCCGCGGAAAACATGAAGATTGCCCTGCGCCAGACCGCCCAGTGGGCTCTCCGCCGACCGGCACCCGCGCGGGCCGGGTAGAGTAGGATCACGGACCCTCGCACGCGCCCCGTCCGCCGTCGAACCACTTCCTGATCCGCACCCCGACGTTCCGCCCCATGAGCGCCAAGAAAATCGTTCTGTACCAGCCGCAGCAGGTCGACACGCGTCTGGGGCCGGACTCCAGCAAGGACCTCCTGCCGCTGGAAATGCTGACGATCGCGGCCTTCCCGCTGCGCGACGGCTACGAGGTGGTGATCATCGACGGCAGCCTCTACCCGCCCGAGGAAGCCCACCGCCGCGCGGTCGAGGCCTGCGAAGGGGCGATGCTCTACGCGACCACCGGGATCCTCGGGTACATGGTCACCGACGGGTTCACGACCTCGACGATGGTCAAGGCGCGCTACCCGAAGCTGCCGATGTTCATCGGCGGCTGGTTCGCGTCGGTGCGACCGGAGCTGCAGCTCGCGACGGGTCTCTATGACGCCGTGGTCCTCGGCCAAGGAGAGCTGACGTTTCACGAGTTGGTCCAGGCCGTCGACGCCGGCACCCCGCTCGACACCGTCGCCGGCCTCGCCCTGTGGCGCGACATGCAGGTGGTCTACACGCCCAAGCGCGCCGTGGTCGGTTGGGACAAGGTGCTCAACGTCCCCTGGCAGCTGATCGACATCGCGCCGTATCGCGATCACCAGATGCGCGCCGATTCGCACCGCGACATCCTGCGCATGCCGACGCCGCCCGCGATGGGCAGCCGCAAGCCTTATTTCGGCATCACGTACTTCTCGAGCTACGGCTGCCCCGAGCCCTGCACCTTCTGCTGCTCGCCCGTGGTCACCGACCGGCGCTGGAAGGCTATGCCGGCCGACCGGATGCTCGACGACCTCGCCGGCCTGCACGAGCGCTGGGGCTTCGACGTCGTGCGCTTCCACGACGCGAATTTCGGCGTGATGCAGAAGCGCACCAAGGAATTCGCCGAGGGCATGCTCTCGCGCGGCATGAAATTCTGGTGGAACGCCTTCCTCGAGACGCATTCCATCCTGACGTACAAGCCCGAAGTGCTCGACGCGCTCTCGGCGTCGGGTCTCTACATCGCCGAGATCGGTGCCGAAGCCGGCAGCGACGAGATGATGAAGAAGATCGGCAAGCCGATCGTCGGCGATGACAACGTCAATGCGGCGATCGAGATGGACAAGCGCGGAGTCTGCGCGTCGGTGACGTACATCATCGGGTATCCGGGCGAGGAACCGGCCTCGATGCTCGCGACGATCGATCAATGCCGCAGATTGCATGTTGCGGCTCCGCTCGCGCGTCCGACGGTCTGGCCGTATCGGCCGATTCCGGGGACTGCGATGTGGGATCAAGCGACGTCGATGGGGTATGTGCCGCCGCAGTCGCTGCGCGAGTGGGGTTCGATCGGCGAGTACCACCTCGAAGAGACGTGGCCGGGCAAGATTCCTCCGCACGTGGCGCAGATGCGCAAGATGTACCAGCACTACGTGACGCTGAGCTACGGGCTCGCGCGCGGGAAGATCGGCTGGTGGGAGCGGCGAGCGGAGCGGAGATTGCGCGAGAACAATTTCAAGCTGGCGCTGCTCGAGGCGCGCGCGTTCGATGTGTACAACCGCGTCGAGCGTAAGCTCTTCCCGCGCCAGGAATTGTCGCGCTCGTGGGTCGACCCGGGACACAAGACAGGGACGGCGGGGAATGCGGCTTCGAAGAGCACGCACGCGATGACGGAGACGACGGCGGGCTGAGTCGGGCGCGGAACCGCCTGTCGAGAATCGAGCGGTCGGTCGCAGCGGGATGAGCGCTGCCGCACGCTCGATTGGCTTGGAGATGATCTGGACTGCCATCGGGACGCAGCGGGCGTGGTATTTCGCCGGAGTCCTTTGAGGCGCGGCATTTGCGCTACGCTCTTTCACAAGGCACTGCCGCCTTGCAATCAGCCGCTCCTGTCCCGTGTCCACAAGTCCCAAAACTGCTCACGAAGCGCTCCGTAGCGCTGCGTTCCACGGGCGATCGATGATCGTTCGCACGTTCGGTTCGTTCGCGATTTTTGCGACGGTCCTTGGCTCTGCAGTCTTCGGTCAGCACATTCCAAATGATCGTGTCTCTCGCGGCCGTCAAGTCACCGAAACACCTGTATCCAATGCCCAGTTGGCGCTTGCGGGCGAGTCAGCATTCGTCTCGAGGAGTCGCAGTCACGAGTTGTTGACCTCGTTTCGGCCAGCCGGTGTCGATTTCCTTCCACTCGATCGCGCGTCCGCTCCAGAGCGCGAGGACTGGACATTTGGTCTGAGCTTCAAGGGCATGCGCCGAGGCGCTCGAGTCCTGCCTGCAGGCCATGCGGATCTTCAAGGCGACGATGGGGGCTTCGCGTATGTCTACGACTCCATCGTCGAGTCGTATGTCGAGTGCGAAGCGGGCCTCGAGCAGGTGTTCACGCTTCAGGCGGCGCCACTGAGAGAAGCTCTCGACATGAGCGGCGCGCCACTTGAACTGCTGCTCGAATTGCGCGGCCAACTCTGTTTGGACATTGCCGCCGATCTAAGAAATGCATCACTGGTGGATGCCGAGGGTGTGACGATCCTCACCTACACGGGCTTGAAGGCGTGGGACGCAGAGGGAAGGGTGCTCGACGTGTGCCTGCGGGACGAGGGCGATCTGCTCTCGATCGTCGTCGATGACGCAGAGGCCCAATATCCGATCGTCATCGATCCTTTGATCGGATGTTTGCGGGCACGTCTCGCACCCTCTGATCTGTCGACGCTCAGCAACTTCGGATTTACTATGTCCTTGGATGGAGACACGCTGGCAGTGGGCTCGACGAATGTTGCTTCAGGCGGCCCTCGCGGCGCCGTCTATGTGTACCGTCACATCAGCAATAAGTGGATACGAGAGGCGAGGCTGATTAGCAGCTCCAGCCAAGATGACGGATTTGGAGGAGCGGTTTCACTGTCAGGCGATTCATTGGCCGTTTCAGCAATCAACGCGGATGATTTTGGACAGTTATCGGGAGCAGTTTTTGTTTTCACACGTACAGGTAACCAGTGGTCTCAACAGGCCCGAGTACTTGCCGCGGATGGAGCCGCGGTAGATGTTTTCGGGAATGCAGTTTCGCTTCAGCAAAATCGTCTTGTTGTGGGCGCTCCGGGTGATGACGACTCTGGTTCCGGATCAGGATCCGCCTATGTATTCGAGCGAAATACAACGACTTGGATGCAAACCACTAAACTGCTAGCGACTAATGGCGCGACATTCGATTCATTTGGAAATTCTGTCGCTGTCGGTGGAAGCATGGTTGCAATCGGTGCTCCCGGCCACAATGTGGGGGCGGGAGCAGCTTACGTCTTTCGGAATTCCGGTGGCGGGTGGTCACAAGAAGCTGAATTGATACCCAATTTTTATCTTGGGTCATTTGGCTGGTCCGTCGCGGCCTTCAATGACACTGTCGCCGTCAGCCAGACTGGTGGCGCACACGTCTCGGGCATCGCGAACGTGTTCCGACGCGCAGGAGGTAGCTGGGGACACGAGGCGGTGCTCATTCCCAATGATCCAGCCTGGGGCAACGCTTTTGGATGGTCGATCGATATTTTTGCTGATCGAGTCTTGATTGGCGCACCGTGGAGTCCTGCCTCTGGGGCTGCGTATGTTTTCCAGCGTGTTGCGAACACATGGAGTCAGGCAGCAAAGCTGGTGCCTCTCAGCGCCTTCCCCCGTAGCCTGGGAGTTTCTGTCGCGATGGACGGAAATGTGCTTTGCGCAGGAGATCCGCGTGATTCGCAATTCGGAAATGAATCTGGCGCTGCCTACATCTTCGACCTCGTCGAAGCTCACTCGGTGTACTGCACCCCGAAGATCAACTCGCTGGGATGCACCCCGACCATCGCCGCGCAGGGCGCTGCTAGCGCCAACGACCTCCAAGGATTGATCATCTCCTGCTCGCAAGTGATCAACAACACGCCCGGCCTGCTGATGTACTCGGTCGCGGGCCGGAACAGCATGACCTTTCATGGCGGCATCCTCTGCCTGAACCCGCCCGTTCGCCGCGCGCCCGCGCAGAACTCCGGCGGAACTCCCGGACCGACCAACGACTGCTCGGGCTCCTTCTCGATCGACATGAACTTCTTCGCGCGTGGAGGCCTGGGAGGCAACCCCATCCCCGCGCTCGGCGTGATCGGAACCGTGGTGCAATGCCAGTGGTGGGGCCGCGACCAGGGCTTCGTGCCGCCTATCAACTCGATGCTCTCCGATGCCGTGGAATATACGATCGGCCAATAGCTGGCGCCGATTGGCGAGGGGTCCGGTTGGACGAGTCGACCGAGCGAACTCTGCGTCGTTGAGCACGCGCGCGATGACGGAACTGCGGCGGGCTAAAAGTGACGAGGAGAGGAAGAGATCTGCTCGTCGAGGATTGTCTCAATACGCGGTAGAACCACCACCACGATGAACCCAGGAAATACCGCGTCCACGGGTAAGGCCCAAGTTCTGAATGGTGGTAGTTCTACCGGGTACCGAAATGCGCAGCGGGGAATGCGGCTTCGAAGAGCACACACGCGATGACGGAGACGACGGCGGGCTGACGCGCGAGCGGCCAGGGGCGGACCTGCCTGCCGGGAGTCGAGCGGTCTGTCGCGGCGTGGGGTGCGGATCCGCACCGGCGACACGCCTGCTGTCGCGCGACAAAGCCCGCTGGATCCGCACGGAGACCCGCTGGGACCCAGATTCCGTGAGGCGTGGCATTTGCTGCTGCTCAGCTCGCTGGCAACTCGCGTGCGCCCCGCTCGAGCCGGCGTTTTTCAGCCCTTCCCTCTTTCCCGAAAGGTCGCGCAGATGAAGCTCTTCCCCCTCCTCGCACCTCTGACGCTCCTCGCATCTGCGTCGACGATCCAGGCGCAGACGCCGCAGATCTCGAGTGCCGGATCACTTGGCAACGGAACGAATCGCCCCTCGCAGGGCAATGGCAGCTATCTGCAGAATAGCTACCGCCACGACGACGGTTCGTCGGAGAACGCGTTCAAAGCCTGGGGCGGCCCCGGCACATGGGGCACGACGTGTTGGATCAATGCCTTCCGTGCGGTCGGCAGCGGCGAAACGATCAGTCAGATCGATGTGGCGTTCGGCTCGGCCCTGTTCCCCTTGAATCAGCCCGCGCTCGGGGCCGTTTGCAACGTCGGCTTGTGGTCCGATCCGAACCAGGACGGCGACCCCGGCGACGGAGTCCTCCTCGCTCAGCAAACTGCCAGTCTCACCACGCTGGGTGACTCGTTCCAGTCATTCGCATTCTCACCAGCGATCCCGGTGGACGGGATTTTCTTCCTCGGCGCTTGGATGGTGAACGCGCCGACGTCGGTCGGCGGAGGCGTCCACGGCGAATTCTCTGCATCGATGGACGAAGGCACGACCTATCCCCCGGCGATGCAGTCGAAGGCATGGATCTGCGGGAGCGCGGGTAATACCCAAGGGCCCGCTCCCTTCGATCCGGCGAACCTGACTGCCGTCGGCCAACTGACCCCGGTCCGCATGCATCATCCCTTCCTGGTCCGCGGTCAGGGCAACACGCCGGTCAGCACCTACTGCGTCGGCAAGCTCAACTCGGCCGGCTGCACGCCCACGATTTTCTCCACGGGAGCGTCGAGCGCGACGGCAGGCTCGGGCTTCACGATCATCGCGGACAACGCGCTCACCGGAAGGATGGGCCTGATGCTCTACACCAACGCTGGGCGAGCGGCGGTGCCTTTCCAGAACGGCATCCTGTGCCTCAATCCGCCGGTCCGTCGCTCGAGCTCGATCAATTCTGGCGCCGGCATCCCGGGCCTCGGCTGCTCGGGATCCTACAGGCTCGACATGAATTCGTTCGCCGTAGGCGGCGCTGGCGGCGCGCCCGCCACCTACCTCACCGTCCCCGGCACGCTGGTCGACGTCCAATGCTGGGGCCGCGACCCCGGATTCCCTGCGCCGAACAATTCGAGCCTGTCGAATGGATTCGAGTTCACGGTGGGGGCCTAGGCGTCAGCGGAATGATCCCGAGCACGGCTTGACGGCCGGCGTGGTCCAATGGGGCACCGAAAGCCGCTGAGGGACGAGAATCGTGCCACCGAGTTCTGACACCGCGCGAGAAAGCAAGGCAGCCCACCGCGAGGCGGTGCTCGCCGCCGCGAAAGCGCAGCGCGCTCGCAATCGCGAGATGCTGCTAGCGCGAGAACGCGCCGCCGAGCCGCCGCAAGGCCCGTTGCGGACTTTCGTCACCGTCGTGGTGTGCGGCCTGTTCTTCCTGCCGCTCGTCGGATTCGCCGCGATGATCGCGCTCACGGTGAACCGAAAGCTCGGCAGCAATGTCGCGTGGATCGTCTTCGCCCTCGGACTCGCGCTGATCTCAGCCGTCGTCTATCAGGGCCCGCGGCTATTGCGCGCGATGACTTCCGACGTGGTCGGCCTGGTCAAGTCGAGGAAGCGCGAGCCCCAGGCCTTCTGGGGCGCGATCGCGTTGCTCCTGGCGATTGCGACGCTCGTCTACGCAGCCTTTTTCATCCGGCGCTAGTGCTGATGCGCACGAGCGAGGAGTGTCGGAAGGACCATCCCGGGAGCTTGCGCAGGAGCCCGGCATAGCCTCAGCTCTGCCGAGCATGAGCGAGCACCGAACGATCGACTACGTGATCGGCGGAGCCGTCGTGTTCCTCGTCGCGGTCTACGCACTGCCGTGGCTGTGGAATCGAATCAGCCAGAGCTGGTACTTGCGACGCCAGCTCGCCGAATGGAAAGAAATCGCCGAGCCGCTCGGATTCCGAGTCGAGCGCGGGAAGGACATGGTCACGATCCACGGCCTGGTCGCCTCGCGCCCGTTCGAGCTGGACTGGCGCAATTTCATCACCTACGGGCTCGACACCCAGACGGGCATGCGCGTCAAGCTGGAGAACAACCAGGCGAGACTCTCGATCTCCACTTCGACGGAAAAGGCTATCCAGGGGACCATGACCACCGCGTTCTACGGAACCTTCGGCCCTGTCCAACCGCCTGTCGGCGACGCGGAGTTCGATGCGGTGTACACGGTTCGAGCCAACGAGGCCGGGCGGCGGCTCTTCGACCTGTTGGGAGCGGCGGGGCGTCGCATGCTGCTCGATGCGCCCTGGTTGGAAGTCCACTGGCGCGGGAACGAGCCTTGGATCGAGGTGACCGATTGGAAGCTGGATGCCGCGCGCTTGATCGCGGTGCATCGGCTGATGGCGAGCTTGATCGAGGCGTCCGACGCTGAGGCGAAAGCGTGAGACCGCGAGCCTGTCGCGAGAGCTTTCGAGCTCGCTCGAACGGCGGAATCGCAGCGCCATTCGCTCTTCGCGAATAGCGAATACCCGCGTCCTTCAAACACTTGCCTCTTCAGGTCCGTGTCGAGCTGCAGCCTGCAAGTTCGATCGCGCTGCTCCAGATCCGTCGCCGATCAGTGCGCCAGCCAGGGACGCGCATCCTGGATCCTCATCCCCGTTCGATAGAAAAAGAGCTGATTCAATTTCAGTCGTTTCGTCCGGTCGCTCTCGTCCTTCCAGCGATCCACGAGTTCATCGTTGTCGAACCACGGGACGGCTTCGAGCGCTCGCGCTGCACG
This sequence comes from Planctomycetota bacterium, assembly GCA_035490315.1. Classification (GTDB taxonomy): domain Bacteria; phylum Planctomycetota; class UBA1135; order UBA1135; genus JADJQU01. The sequence continues at coordinate 8,864 of DATHET010000192.1, read as the reverse complement.
CTCGACCGACGCCGGGTCGTTGACGAGCAACCGATCGCTCGCAACTCGTATCGCGAATGCCGATGTGCCTTCGATCCCGACTGGCACCGCGATCACCATTCCAGCTCCAAGAAGAGCCGCGAACCACCGACGAGGAGACTCGCCAACGCGCGCAATTCGCCACGCGTCGGTGGTGAGCCGACCGTAGATGAGCGCCGTTCCGAAGGGAATCAGCCCGAGAAGTCCGGTTCCGTAGGCGAGCCCGGACATGTTGAACCAAAGCAGGATCAAGCCGATCGTCCCCGCGAAACAGGTGCCGACGGCGAAGACCCCAAGCCCAAGCGCGGCGAGCCAGGGCCGCGTCGGCGGCCGAATGAGCCACACGATCATCCACGCGACGCCGACTGCGATCATGCTGCAGGCGGGCAGGTTCCTCATTCCGAAGAACAGGCGTCCCATTCCTCCGGTCACGTACAGACAGAGCGCGGGGCCCGCGACTCCGAAGAGAACGCCGAGCACGCGATTGATGTCCTGACGAGAAACCCGCCGAGGTTCGGGATCTGCTTCGTGCTGCTCCGGCTCGAGCGCTCCCGTCGTGGTTTCGGGTTCCACAACTTCCATGCTACGCCGGTTGTCCCGCTGCCTGCCTGGCCAGCATTGGCAATCCAACGCCGAGCCGCGCAGAAATCCGCGCTTGCGCTGTGCTGGATTTCACGATTCTCTCCGGCGCCGCCGATCAGTCCATGAGCAGGGGAAGCGCATGCGCGATGTCCTTTCCGGTCCGGCGCGAGTAGAGCTCACCCAGCCTGAGGTGTTGGTTCTCGTCGCTTTCGTTCCTCCAGTGATCCACGATCCGGACGTCGTCGAACCACGGGACGGCATCGAGCGCTGCCCGCGCCGACTCGATCGCTGCAGGGTCGTCCGCGCGCAGGCGCTCGATCGCGACCTGCATGGCGTGCTCCGCGGAGGTCTCGACCACCACGGCCGGCGCACAGGCAAGGACCGCGCCGAGGGCGACGGCGAGCCCGCGCCGCGGAGAATCCTCCAGCCGCGCAACTCGCGATGCCGCACCGGACAGACGACCGAAGGTGTACGCCGTACCGAATGGAATCAGGCCGAGGAGCCCGATAACCCAGATGAGAGCAAGCATCGAGAACGGGAATAGCACGAGACCGACCGTCGCCGCGAAACAGGTCGCGACCAGGAACGCTCCCATGCTGAGCGCGCCGATGAGGGGCCGCGTCGGCGGTCGCACGAGCCACACGATCATCCAGACGATCTCAGTCGCGACGAGGCTATAGACCGGAAGGCCGCCCAAAACGGCGATCAGAGGGGGCGGACCGCCAGCCATGGTTTCATTCACATAGAAGCAGAGGGCTGGACCTGCGATCCCGAACACCACGCCGAGCACGCGCAAGTCAGTGAGCGTCAGGGCCGGGCCCGGTCCCGCTCCATCCCTCAGCTCCTGCGCGAGAAACGTCAGTGTCGTGGGAGAATCCACTGCCTCCATGCTACGCCCGACTCGCCAGCCTGCCCGGATGACCCCGCAATCCGGCCCCACGCCTGCCGGCAATCAGTCGTCGCGCTGCTTGGACCGCTGCTCCATCGTGATCCCCGTACGACGGAGGTAGAGCTCCTCGATGCGCGCGCGTCGCGCTCCATCCGACTCGTCCGCCGCGTACTGCACGAGCAGATCGTCATCGAGCCACGGCAGGGGCGCGAGCATGCGCTGCGCGGTGTCGATCGCTCGAGGATCCTCGCTGTGCAGCTCGCGCATCGCCGACCGGACGACTCTCGCTTCCGCCGCCTCGGTCGAGACCGGGATGCCCGCGGCGAGCAGGAAGCCGAGCGTGATCGCGAGCCTGCGCCGAGGAGCTTCGTCGAAGCGAGCGGCTTCCCAGGCGTCGCTGGCGAGGCGGAAGAGCAGGTACCCCAGGCCGATCGTGATCAAGCCGGAGATGCCGACCGCGCTGGGGAGCCGGCCGAAGCCGAGGCCGATCAGCTTCATGACGTTGAACGCGCCCCAGCCGATGCCGACGCCGAAGGCTCCCACGAAGCATGCCGCGACCCACGGCGACTTCGTGGGGCGGATGAGCCAGGCGGTGAGCAGGAGCATCTCGATGGCGACGAGGACGTGCCGGGAGATCGCGAAGGGGTCGAAGCCTGGGGTTTGCGGGTCGAGCTCGGCGAAGAGGATGACTGCGGGGCCGGCTAGGCCGAGGATCAGGCCGAGCCAGCGGTTCGTGCGCAGGCGACGCTCGGCGCGTTGGGTGACGCGCGCGGAGATGCGGAGCATTGAGTCTTCGAGGACCTGGGAAGTCATGCGTGGGCGAGGTGATGCTACGGGTGGGGGGGGCCGGAGGAGCACGTACGTGAAGGCTGTGTTGCCCGGTGCCTGCCGCGACGCAGCCTGTGAAAGGCCAGTCGCCAGTGCCGCGGCCGCTTCCCGTGTGGTGCGACATCTCCACCCTCCGCCCGATCAGGTATTCAACCAACCGGTACGGACCCGGGAATCCCGATCAGCTGGTTCACGAAGTCGGACGTCCAAGGTGCACTTCAAGGTGGGAGCTGCTCCGCGGCGCATGCGCTCGGGGCTACCCGTCGGTTGTGGAAAACTCATCCCCGACCGTTTCCACTCGACTGGGTGAATGGGGAGTTCGGGAGCTCGTTTCCGGCCACAGGAAGTCGCAATTCCAACTCTCTCCAGGACTCGCAACCCGAGGCTTGAGAGGTCCCAAACAAGCCCGAACATTGCGCGCAGGCACCCTCGTCCCAGGGCGTCGACTTTTTCATGCGCGACCCCGGTCTCCCTCCGGAGGAACAGCGGATCCAGCCCGCCGATCGCCCGGAAACCCCGCGCGACCGGACGGTGCGACCCGAGGGGAGTTCGTCTCCGGATCCTGCGCCAGCGAAGCCCCCCGAACCGGTCGCGGCCGCCGCAGCTTTCCCCGGTGCAGAGCTGCTCGGATCGGGAACCGCCCAGGAAATCCTCGCGCGCATCCTCGTCGGCGATCCGCTCGGCGTCGTCGATCGTTCGCGGGCATGGCTCGACACGCACGCCTTCCTGATCGATTCCAATCGCCTCGCGCTCCGCGGCATGGCCCACGCCGCGCATTCCGCCCGGCGATATCGAGGCAAGCCCGATCTGCACACCTGGTTGGAGCTCTTACTGGAGCGCTCGGTGCGCGAGCTCGTCGACGAAGATCGTGATGCGGAACGCAGGGGGCAGCCGGTGGCGCCGGATGAGATAGCGCCCTATGCGTTCATCGCTGACGCGCTCGGCATTCAGTCCGCACTGGCGCGAAGAGCGTGCGTGATTTTCAACGGGATGGCCGAGTACGACCGTCAGGTTTTCTACGCGACTTCGGTGTTGGGGAAGTCCATTCATAGGCACGTGTCGGAGGGCTTTGGTCCGCCGGCTCGAGCCGAAGCCGCGCTGCAGCGTGTCCTGCGAAGGCTCAATTCCATCGAGGGCATGCCGGGGAGCGATGCATGAAGGCTTCGATGCCCCAACCGTTCGACGCGAACTTCGAAGGTTTGCTCCGCGAAGCAGCTTCGGCTCCGCGGTCGATGTTGTTGCGTGTCGAGCGCGAACAAGTCTTCCCGACGCTTCGAAGTCGCGAGGCGCCAGTCAGCATCGCCATGGCTGGCTTGAACAGCATGGAACGGGAGCTCCTGGCGTCCTATCGCTGCGAGCTTGGGTTGCTTCTGAGGCACGCCGCCCTCTCCAGCTTGATGGGAGACAGGGCAACTGCTCCATGGATTGACTCGACAATCACGGACCATAGCGTTCATCGGATCTCGTCGAGGAAAGTGCTACGGAACCATGCTCAGACGAACCTGCGGCCGTCGCCCGTAGAGCTCCCGCCGGACATTGCAGAAGGGTTGGACGAACTGTTCGGCGTCGTGGAGGCAGGGAAAAGGCGGCAGATCTCAACTCCACGAATCTCTGCTGCGGCGCTGCGCGTCGAGTCTGTCGATCAGCCCCGGGTCTACGCAGGCGCGCACTTCGCTGCGCTCGGCGACTCGGAAAGCAGCCTCGACGTCTTGTCCGCAGTGCTCGATGGACAGGCCGATGTGTCCCATGAAGCGTTCGCTCGTGAGTGGGCAGCGCTGGCACTCGCAAGGTCGAACCGATCGCCCGAGGCTTCGGTATGCATGCGACATGCCGTCAGCCTTGGATACCCGAGGGCAGAACTCTCGATGCGGTATCTGCTGTACTCAGCCTTGTCTGGGAACGAGAGTGCGATCACTGATGCCGCGGCCTGCGTGGCGCGAATGACTCCTCCTGACCATCCTTCGGTGGAGTCGATGTGTTCTGGAATCAGACATCAACTAAGCACGGGTGTTTTTTCACTGGCTCGCGTAAATCGGAGTTTCCTGAGGGAAACCGACAGCACTGCCGATCCAGCATCCAAGAGGATCATCAATGAGATCACGTTGCGAGCCGAGACGAACGCCTAGGTCTGTATTGGTAGCAGGGTTTCTGTTGGCCCTGTCCTGTTTCCTGGCATCAATTGTCAGTGCTTCTGCGTTGGTTTTCGAGAAGGTTCGGCCACCCGCGACAGCGAGCGAGGCAGGCGGCGGAGGCGTTCCACCACCACACGCAGTAAAGGTGAGTTCTTCGCCGTGATGATTCTGGCCATCACTTTCTCATCCAGTCATGTGCCCAAAGAGCAGGACACATGAGAAAGTCGACTATCAGCTTCATTGCACTCCTGAGTGCAACGGCGCTAGTCGCCCTCTTTGTCCTCAAGGGGCAGGTATCTCGCGATCTGCCATCGAGCGAGCCGTGCCCGCCTTCGCTGGGGGATGCAAGTAGCTCGCCAGAACCGGGCACTATCAAGGACGAGAACCAAACCGTAGAGCTGGCCGTCGAGCCAGATGCGTCACTGGGACACCGCAGCGACATGCCGCGACCGGCCCTCTTGGTGACCATCCTAGATGAGAACCGTCGCCCGATTCTGGGTGCAACATGTCGCTGGACTCCGATTTCTCCACCAGACCACACAGGGTTATATGTGTGGGGGCTCCTAGACTGGAACTCCGATCCCACCAAAGCGCAGCAAGCTTCAGTGAATGCAGAGGGGCTGTGCACATTTCAGGCGTGCTTGAAATCGGCCGAAGAGAATGAGTCCATCGTCTGGGCATGGGCACCTGATTTTGCCGCCAACTGGACCCGCGTTCCACCAACCCGTGAGATTCATGACTCAGTGGAGGTGCTGCTTTCACAGCATTCTGCGTTGACCATCACAGTTGTAGACGTGGATGGTAAGCCCGTTGCAGCTTCAGCAGTTTGCGTGGTGGGCCTCAATCCTCTGAGAAGTGGTGAACTAGCTCGGAGAGCATTTCGAAATTTCCAGGTCAGCGTTCAGACTGACGATGCGGGCATGGCTTCTGTATCGGTTCCCGACGGCTCGATCGTGGCTTGGGCGGAGAAGGGCTCCCTGAGGAGCGTACCTTCACTCGACATTCCAGCGAACGTCGAGCGCCTCAAATTGTCGCTTCAACCGTCATTTACGGTTATTGGCGATGTCAGTCCAATCGACGAGGAGCTTTATCAGCCGACAATGCAGGTGACTGCGTACGCCAAGGCAGGATCCACGACTTTGCGCTTGGCGCAGGGCAGAGTCCTCGAGAATGGCGACGTCGCAACGTTTTGTGTGCCGCTGACGAACTCCGACGGTTACGAGTTCGTGGTTCGCGGTGGTGGCGCGCTTCCAAGCATCCAGCGGATCGTACCTCCTCAGCCCGACTCGACGGTGACCCTGCACTTTGCTTTGAAGGGTGGTTCATCCATCCAAGTACTGGTGACAGATGAAAAAGAAGTTCCAATCGAAGGGGCAAACGTTCTTGTCCAATGGGAACAGGAAGGTGGAGGGGCTCAGGTCGCGACCACGGATGACCACGGAGATGCGACTGTCCTGGGACTCTACCCCACGGGATTGACTCTGAACGTGCGCGCTAAGGGTTTTATTCCCGTGAGTTACTCGAACATCAATCCAAGCGATTACGAGGGGGATAGTATCAGCATCCTCCTGGAACCCGGTGGCACACTACGTGGTCGTGTACTGAAGGCCACGAAGCCGCTCCAGGACTTTAGCGTTGTCTTCTGGCGGCCGGACACGCCGGCCGCCAGAATCGAGACTGCCTTTCACGACAAGGCTGACGGTCGATTCGAGATCGAGGGTGCTCCGCTCGGGGATCTGCTCGTTTACGCCAGTTCTTCTGAATACCCGCGTTCCGATGTGCATTCTGCATTTCTCAAGCTGGGGTCCTCGGATGAACTCGTGTTCGAGTTGCCGGACCCATTGGTCGGCAGTGGGCAGGTATTGGACGCAAACACTGCACAGCCGATTCCGACGGCCAAGATTGAGCTGTGGAACAGCTATCGTGCAGCGTACCTGAGCCCTGCTGGTGGCGGACAGCATGCCGTGGAGCCGGATGGCCGATTCAAGATAAAGGGTTTCCCTCCTGGCGACTCCAGATTTGTCGTTCGGGCCAGCGGCTATTCACAGTATCTAGGGCTAGCTTCTGCTCGCGCTGGCGAAGCTGTGGATCTTGGGATCATCGCCATGCAGCGCTCTCAACGCCTGCAAGTGCGTCTGACGTCTACCACGCCCATAGATTTCACCGGCTATTCGAGCAATGCCGATGGGAATGCGCCTTATCCCATGCAATTCTTCAATGCAGATGGAGTGGCCAGTTGGGATGATGCTGGTCCAAACCTCTACTATGTTCGAGTATTCCTGCCTGATGACTCGGTGATGAGTCTGGAAAGATATTGCAGGCCAGGAAGTGATTGGGAATTCGTGTTTCCTCAGGATCCTTCGCGCACGTTGGACGTTCTGGTCAGCGATCTTGAAGGCGACCCTTTGCAGCCGGACGGCGACGTTGTCGTGCACCTGGTCTACACGGCGATTGGTGGAAATCAGCTTGTGCATAGTTCGGGACTTGCTGAGACCGGGAAGGCCCACTTCGGAACTGTGGCCGCCAAACGCGTCTATGCTGAGGTGATCGGCGACTCAGGCGACCGCCTCGCCGCCGACACCTTCACGCTCGAAGACGGTGCCAACGAAGTGCGGCTCACGCTCGGTGGCAAGAGTCTTCGCGTGCATGTCACCAGTCCCGACGGCGCCCCGCTCGAGGGTGCGACGCTCGATGCGCGCATGGCCGCGGGAGAATCGCCTTGGTTCCAGCTGACGTCGACCGACGCCGGGGGCTTGCACACGTTCACGGGACTCGGGATGAAGCGCCTCTTCATCAATGTGCAGCACGATCAGTTTGGCGCGCGGAGCGACGTGGAGGTCGACCTCGAGACGTGGAAGAGCGAGGAAACGCTCGAGATCAAGCTTGATCCGCGCGCCACCGTCGCGGTCCGACTGCTCGATGGCAAAGCACCGGTGCCTGCGGCGAGCGTGCGGATTCTCGGGCCTCACAGCGGGCATATCCTTGGAGTCTTCACCACGGACGCGGGCGGGAACGTGCGCTATGGCCCCGTCGCACCTGGTTCCTATCTTGTCGCCGTGGAGCAGCCCGGCGTGTGGCTGACCGAGCAGCTGGTCGAGGCGGGGGACAAGGATCATCCGCGCGACGTTCAGGTTCGCAAGCTGGGCGGGCTGAGCTTGCAGCTCGTTTCGGCTTCAGGGCAGGCTGCCGCAGGTGTCGGGGTCGAGCTCGAGTCGAGCGAGACTGGGGCGAAACTCTCGGACTGGATCGAGCGCGGGCTCGTCAGCGTGGGCGGCGGCGAGTTCGTCAGCGATGCGGGCGGGCACGCGCTGGTCACGGGGATTCCGCATGGTGAGTACGTCGTGCGACTCACCAGCCAGGCGGGTTCGTACGTCGCGGGGCGGGTGACCGTCCAAGCGGGCGCTCCGACGAATTCGAGTCTGACTCTGCCCTGACGACGGGCGCTAGAAGCGGCGGATCACGCCGAGCACCACGCCGCGGACTTCCACGGTCGGGGTATAGATCGGCTCCATGGTCGCGTTCGCCGGTTGCAGGCGAAAGCCTGACGCTTCGCGATACAACCGCTTCAACGTCGCTTCCTCGTTCGGCAGCACGGCGACGACCATCTCGCCATCGCGGGCGTCTGCTCGCTTCTCGACGAGCACCATGTCGCCGTCCCGGATGCCGTCGTCGATCATCGACGAGCCGCGCACGCGCAAGGCGTAGACATCGGCCCCGGGCGGAACGATGTCGGCGAACTCGAGCTCTTCGCGGTCCTCGATGGCTTCGATCGGCGAGCCGGCGGCGATCCGACCGAGGATCGGGATCGAGAACGTCGCGGCACGCGGATTCGCGTCGCTGCGCGGATTCTTGTCGGCCAGCTCCGTGAGCTGCAAGCCGCGGCTCACTCGCTTGCCGGCGCGAGAGAGCAGACCCTTTCGCTCCAGCTCGGCGACGTGGCCGAAGATCGTGACCTTGTTGACCTCGAAGTGCTGGGCGACTTCTTCGAGCGTGGGGCTGATCCCGTGCTGCTCCACGTAGTGCTGGTAGTAGTCGAGGATCTGGCGCTGGCGCTTCGTGAGGGCGGGCTTCGAGAGGTCGTTGTTCACGGGTGGATCGAAAGGGACTTGGGATCAGAACAGGAATGTCGTGGCGACGAGCAGCAGGAAGAACAGAGCGTTGAGGCCGTCCTTGCGAGCGAATTCGATGGCTTGGGTCATGACAGGTTCCTTGGTGGCTCAGGTTGGTCGAAGGGGTTTCGGGGCCTAACAGCCACCTAATCTATCGGCAGGAATCGGCCTTGGCAGCCAAGGAACTGGAAAAAGTTAGGGTTAAGTTCGTTCGTCTCGTGTTTGGGATGCCTGAACCGTGAACTGCCCCGCATCGCTGTGCATTGCCCTCTGGGGGCTGCCCATGGGCCCGCCAGCAGCTCATCC
>DATHET010000191.1:0-67086 GCA_035490315.1 Planctomycetota bacterium | reverse complement strand
ACCCCGAGGTAGCGCAGGATCTGCGCGCCCAGGCCGTACTCGCGCAGGTCCGCCGCGAAGCCCAGCGCTTGGTTGGCCTCGACCGTGTCCATGCCCTGGTCCTGCAGGCGATAGGCCTTGAGCTTGTTCTCGAGCCCGATGCCGCGACCTTCCTGGCGCATGTAGACCAGCACGGCGCGCGGCTCCTTGCCGAGCATGGCCATCGCCTGGTCGAGCTGGTTGCCGCAGTCACAGCGCAGCGAGTGGAACACGTCGCCGGTCAGACACTCGCTGTGCACGCGCACGGTGACGACTTCGGGCACCGCCTGACGCGGACCGTCGATGCTGGGCCCGGGCATGCCCAGGGTCAGCGCCATGTGCTCCTTGCCGTCGACCCGCGAGCGGAAAAGGTGAGCCATGAACAGCCCGGAACGCGTCGGCAAGGGCACGTCCATCTCGATCGGCTCGACCAGGCGCTCGTTCTGACGCCGCCAGGCGATGATGTCCGCGATCGTGCAGATCTTCAGGTCGTGCTTGATCGCGAAGGCCTCGAGCTCGGGCATGCGCGCCATGGAGCCGTCCTCGTTCATGACCTCGCAGATGACCCCGGCAGCCCGCCGGCCGCAAAGCCGCGCGAGGTCGACGATGCCCTCGGTCTGGCCGCCGCGCACGAGCACTCCGCCGTCGCGGGCGCGCAACGGGAAGACATGTCCGGGCCTGGCGAGATCCTCGGCCCGCGCGCGAGGAGCGACCGCGACGCGGATCGTGTGAGCGCGGTCGGCGGCGCTGATGCCGGTGGTGACGCCCTGGGCGGCTTCGATCGAGACCGTGAAGCCCGTGCCCATCTTCGAAGTGTTCTTCTGCGACTGAGGCCCGAGCTCCAGCTGGTCGCAAAGGGCGCCGTCGAGCGGCAGGCAGATCAGGCCGCGGCCGTGGCTGGCCATGAAATTGATGTCCGCCGCGGTCACGTGCTCGGCGAGCATCGCCAGGTCGCCTTCGTTCTCGCGACCCGGGTCGTCGACCAGGATGATCATTTTCCCGCGACGTAGGTCGTCGAGGACCTCGGGAATGGTGCTGATGGGCATGCCGCCATGTTAGTCCAGGCGTAGGGGTGGATAATCGGCGGGCATGGGAAATCAGGCATCCGGCGGATGGCGGGCCTCGGGAGCGCTGGTCCTGCTGCTGGGCGGATGCGGGGGTGGGAAGCCGGCTCTGGTCCCGATCGCCGCGAGCGCGCCTCCGAGCGTGCTGGCCCCGCCCGATCGCGCGGTGTCGCGCTCGATTCCGTTCACGGACCTGTGGATCCGGTCGACGGCGACAACTCCGAAGCAGATCGTCCCCGACTTGTTCTTCACGACGGACATTCGGCGGATTCCTGGACCGACAGGAGAGCTGTCGGCGATCGAGCTGAGCAATTGCGCATCGGCAGTGAGCGTCCACGTCGAGAGCCTGGACAAGGACAGCTGCGAAGTCGCTCGCCTTGGCGATCGCGCGAAGGCCATGAAATGGGTGGCGGCGGGGTCCGCCCTGTCCGGTGAGAAGCCTGCCGTACGCCTGGTCAGCGTAACCGTGGCGCGTATGCACGAGCCCAGCAGGTTCCTGGGGCTCGAGTGGGGCGGCGACCCGTTTCAGAAAGTGAAATTCACCGTCCAATCGATGCTGCTCGCGCAGGACTCGCCGATCGAAAGCGCGCGCGATTTCACGGATCTGGAAACGCTCGTCAACCCGTGCATCCTCGCTGTTGGCGATTGCAATTCGGACGGTCAGGACGACTTCCTGCTGGTCATGCTCCGAGGAGAAGAATGCCAGCTGCTGTCGGGCAATGCACTCCAACCACTGGCGACCATACCGACCAGAAAACTGGGACTCGTTGCGACCAGCGTGGGCGACGTTGACGGCGACGGCGGTGAAGACGTCTTCGTGAGCGAGGACACCGGCACCGATTTCTGCATCATCTCGCCGAGGACCAGCAAGGTGCTCCGGCGCGTCACTTTCGATGCGGCGTTGGGCACCAAGATCTTCGCCCGCAAGGCCTGTAACACCGGAAAGTCAGCGCAGGGTGAGCCGACTCTGGCGATCGACTTCCAATGCGCTGACGTAGCTGGGGTCGAGAGAGTCGCTGTGATCAGCGCGCTCACGGGAGTGCAGCTCGAGTCTGCCGTGGATGTGTTGACCCGTGTCACTGCTCTCGACTGCGGCCGAATCTCCGGAGGCAATCGCCGCTGGCTCGCCTGGAGTGCCGCGGCAGATCCTCTCAAGGGTCCCGCGCATCTGTTCGTTCGCGAAGTCGGCGTCGCCGATTCGACCGTCGAGGTACTGCTTCCCGTGGATGTTCGTCGCTACGGAGCTTCGGCCTGCGCGGTCCCCGTTCTTGGCTCGACTCACGATTGCCTCGCGATCACTGTTTCACCGGCGAGCCCCTCCTATGGGGTGCCGGTCACCTTCGATCCGATCATGTTCCTCGACGTCGCGCGGTGTTTCGGGAAGCGCTGAGCACATTGCGCTCACGTGCAGCTGGATTGCTCCGTGTGAGTCCCGACAGTCCGTCGGATACCCTGCCTTCATGAGGAATCGGGGTTCTCAGGCTCGCTGGGCATCTGCATCGATCGCCCTGCTGCTGTGCGGCTGCGGGGATGACCAAGGAACGGCGACCGTTCCGATCGCGGTCGTCGAATCTCCGCCTGAGCTGGCGGAGCCCGTCCGCACCGGCTCGCGATCGATTCCGTTCACGGAGCTCTTGATCCGCTCGACAGCGAACACCCCGAAGTCGATCGTCAGCGACCTGTTTTACTTGCGAGACGTGCAACCAATCCCCGGCCGCGCAGGCGAAATGTCCGCGATCGAGCTCAGCCATTGCACCGCGGACGCGATCTGCATCCACGTCGAGACCTTGGGTCAGGACAGCTACGAAGTCGCGCGGCTGGGTGATCGCAAGAACATCATGCGCTGGGTCGCCTCGGGCTCGGCCGTCGTCGGTGGAAAGCCCCAGGTGCGCGTGGTCGGCGTGACCGTCGGTCGCAGCAGCGCGAGCCCGCTCCCGAAGACGACGTTCACCGTTCAATCGATGCTGCTCGCGAAGGGCTCGCCGATCGAGACCACCCGCCTTCTACCTGAATTCGAAGCGATGGTGGGACAGGCGATCCTCGCTGTCGGAGACTGTGATGCAGACGGTCAAGAAGACTTCCTGCTCGTCATGCTCAAGGGAGTCGAGTGCCAGCTGTTGTCCGGTAACGGACTTCAGACGCTTGCGACGATTCCGACGAGAAGCCTCGGAATCGTCGCGAGCAAGATCGGCGACGTCGATGGCGACGGCAGCGACGATGTGTTCGTGAGCGAAGAGAACGGCTCCGATTTCACGATCATCTCGCCCAAGGCGCGCAAGGTGATCTTGCAGCTCACACTGGATGCAGCGCTGGGCAACAAGGTCTTCATCCGCGACGCTTGCGGCTCGGGCCATTCGGCCAAGGGCGAGCCGAGCCTGGCGGTCGACTACTTGAGCGCGGACGAGTCGGAGATCGAAAAAATTGCGGTGGTCAGCGCTCTGACTGGCGTGCAGCTCGAGCCTCCGATGGAGCTCGTGTCGCATCTTTCTGGGCTGGATTCCGGCAGGATTTCCGGCAGCCATCGCCGCTGGCTGGCCTGGAGCACGGCGGAGAATCGTGCTGCCGGAGTGGTGCAGCTGTTCATCCGCGAAGTCAGCGTCGCCGATTCGACGGTCGAGGTGCTTCTGCCCGCCGACGCGAGGCGCTACGCGGCCGCGCTTTGCGCAGTGGCGGCGTCCGGATCGACCCATGACTGCTTAGCGATCACCGTCTCCCCCGCGGACCAGGTGTACGGCATCCCGATCACGTTCGATCCGATCATGTTCCTCGACGTCGCGCGCTGCCTCGAGAAGCGTTGAAGACTCTGCGCCAGGCGCGGTGATCAACGCAGGCGCGACAGCGCGGCTTCGAGCACAGTCTCGCCTAGTCCGAGAGAGTCCTCGGAGCGCGAGTCTCCCAGACTGACCGTTTCCGGCTTCAGGGCAGGACGAGCTCCACCGGCTCGCTCGCGATCGTCAGGAGCCGTCGAGCGCCTTCGAGCACTCCGGCAACGCGCACTTCGACTTCGTACAGGCCTGGCGTCAGCAGGATCTTCTCCGGCTCTGGCCCGTAGAGCGGCCGATTGGAGATCACCAGCACGCCGCTCTCGTCGAGCACGTCGAAGCGCACCAGCGGCCAGCGATCGTCCGAGCTCACGATGAGCGGCTCTCCACGCGCCACGCGCATGATCACGTTCTCGACGGATCCCGAGCGCGCATCGACGTCCATGGATTGGAGTGCGAACGCCTCATCCCGGACCCGCAGGCGATAGATCCGATGCGCGATCGCCGTAACCTGGAAGGAGCCGTCGGCTGAAGATTTCACTGCCCACTGAATTCCCTGATAGCCAGGCGCGCGAGTGATTGGATCGAGCATGTCATACGTGATCAAAGTCTCGCGGCCCTGACCCTGGTCATCGAGGACCATGCCTGAAATCGAAATCGCGGGCCCGAGCGTGATGTCGCCAAGATCGGTTTCGACGCCGGGTTCGATGCGCACCTGCAGCTCGGCACTCTCGTACTCCATGCTCGGCACGCGAAGATCGAGCACCCCGGGAACGCACGGCATGGTGAAAATGCCATCGACACTTGTCGGTGGACAGGTGCAGGATCCAACGCCGTAGGTCATGGACACGAAGATCCCAGCCAGAGGCTGCCGAGTCTGTCCGTCGATCAACCGCAGACGCAGTCGCCCGTTCTGCAGCTCGGGCGCCGTCGGATCCAGGACGAAGCGCACCTTGGTCTGCCCGGGTTCGACTCGCTGCGAAGCGATGACACGCTGATAATTCACAAGGCTGACGAAAATCGGCGGCCGGATCGCCAGCCGCACGCGACCGAGTACCGGGGCCGGAGAGCTCGTCGCGCCAAAGTCATTCGATTGCCACGACTGCTTTGCATGGGTGTCATCGGCTAACCAGTCGCCGGGTTCCTCGCTGGTCGCCACTGCGAACAAATGAGAGCTGCGGATCGGCCGGCCAACCAGATCGACGACTTCGATCGTGATGTCCAGCGAGCTCCCGAGCTGCAGATCGAGCCTGCGATCGCCGGCGGCGAGGTCGAGATCGATCACGCGCCGCGCCATTCCACCCAGGTCTGACTCAGCTCGGATCCAGAATCGCCCGGGCTCGACGTGCAAGAACGAATAATCTCCCTCCGAATTGACTTTCGAGCGGCGCGATTTGCCCAGGCGGTCGGTGAGGCTCACCCAGGTCGAGGACGGATCGCTTTCCGTGCCGGGAGCAGGAAGCACGAACCCGGAGAGCGTCACCGTATCGTTCCGCGCATCGAAGGGCGGACCTGCGAGCGCGGCCGCCGCCACAGGTACGGGATCGGCGGATCCCCGCTTCGAGATCGACGCGTCGGACAAGGGCGAAGGCAATTCAGCGCTGGCTGCTGCAATCGCTGCTCGATCGTCCTCGAGCTCGGGATCGACGGGTTGAAGGTCTGCGGTCGGCCTCGAAAAGAACCATGCGGCGATCACGAGCCCGAATCCAAGGACCAACAAGGCAAGCCGACGCATGCTCACTGAAGTTCCAGGGTCAAGGGCTCGGTCGAATCAACGACGTCGATGGTGTGTGTCCAGAGGATGAGATCCTGGACTGCGCGGCTCAGTCTATACCGCCCTGGCCTCAGCGGGATCGGGCGCTAAGTCGCGCCGTAGGCTGACGAGCGCAGCAATGGGAACCCATTGCCGTCTGCGTGCTGAAATTCGAACCTAGGGTCTTCCCGCCTGCCCCCTCGAATCGACGGTTGAAGCTGCCAACAGCGGTTGAATCTCAGGCGTCGCAACTCTGCGCCTCGCCGCACGACGTCTCCACGCAGCACGTGCTCGCGCCGCGACGGCGGTAGCCGACCACGTTCTGATGCTTGTCGAATTCGACGTGGCAGCAGGCTCCTACCAGCTCGCGCAGGCGCGCGCGGCCGCGTTGCACGCGACTCTTGGTCGCCGACAGCGACAGCCCCAGGCGCTCCGCGATCGCTGGATGGGTCAGACCCTGCACGTCCGCGAGCTCGACGGCTTCGCGCTGGTCCGGGGGAAGCTCCTGGGCGAGGTAACCGAGCAGCCACGAGTTAACTTCTTCGTTGAAGTTCTCTTTCTGAGGTTCCCTACTCGCGACCAGCTCCGGCTCATCGAGCTCCGCTCCCGTCCCACGCCGCCGATGATCCGCGAGCACGTTGCGCGCCACGCGAAAGACCCAGGCCTCGATGCGCTCTTCCTCGCGCAGACTGTCGAGGCCCTCGTGCACGCGAAGAAAAGTTTCGGCGACGAGATCCTCGACGGCGTGCTCGTCGATCACGCGGCGGCGAAAGAAGCCGGTGAGCTTCTCGCGCATCTCGAGCCAGACCTGTTCGCTGGTCAGCACCATGGTCGCTCAGCAGCAGCTCGAGCCGCCGGCCCTACTCGGCTCTCCGGGCACGCAACACGCGCTCTCCGCGACGCCGACCGACGCCGGCACGCAGCAGGTCGACGAGGTCGGCGTGCGCTGTGACGATTCCGCTTGCGTGACCACGAAGACCTCCCACGGATTGCCGTCGGGATCCTCGACCCAGACCTTGCTCTGCACCGCGTAGCAGCAGGCCGTTTCCTCCTCGAGGCGCGTCGCGATTCCCGCGGAACGGAAGCGCTCGGTCATGGCCTCGACGGCCTCGGTCGACTGGACCTGCACGCCGAAGTGTTGCTCGCCGCCGCGACGGCCGAGCGGCCCGCCGACCCCCTCGTTCAGCGAGAGATTGACCGACGGATCCGCGGGCTCGAACTTGGCATATCCCGCCCGGATCTTGACCGGCTCAGCGGCGAAGAGCACGCGGTAGAAGGCGATCGAGCGCTCGAGGTCGGCCACTTCGAGGGCGATGTGGACGCGAGAGAGGCCCTGGAAGGCGATGGCGGAGGTCTTGTTCATGGTTGGAATGGGCTCGGGTCGAACGGCGCCGGCGGAGTCCGGTGCTCGATCACGCTGACGGGCCAGGGCTCGAAAGGATGCCGGGAATCCGGCGGGGCGATCCGCGGGCTCCATACTAACGCGCGCGATTGAGGGAGAATCCTCGCAACGCTTGCCGCAGCCGCGTCCTCCAGTTCCTTGCAGGAGCCGGTCGAGTTCCTCCTGCATTGAGCCACGGCCCACTACCAGTAAGTGACCGCAACCGCGTCGCTCGCCGCGAGCCGCTTGCCGCCGCCTTGCGGGTCGAGCACGAGCCATTGCGCGAAAAACTGCTGGCCGTGCAGCAGCGCGTTGTTCGGGATCGCGACGCTCGCGGAACTCCAGCCATCGCCGGCGCCGAGCCCGTGCAGGCCGCCGATGCGCAGCACCTGCGCTCCGACACCGAGGTCGACGTGCAACATCGCGCCCTGGAATGGACTGCCGGCGAGCGACTGGATCGGCCCACGGATCAGGATCGCTTCCTTGCCGGCATTTCCGTGATCGATGCCGACCGTCCAACCGGGATTCCCGATCGGCGCCGGCTCGAACGTCACGAGCTGCGGCGCGAATCCCCCGCTTCCCGTCGTCGGCGCGCCGTAGTGCGCGGGCACGGTATTCGTCTCGGAGAACAAGGTCGGACGATCGAAGGGCGCAGTCCCCGCCGCGACGCGCGGATCCGTCAGCGGCCTGGTCAGGAACGCGAGCAACGCGGCCTTCTGCTGCGCCGACAAACCGATCGGCGAGACCGAGGGCGGCTTGTTCACCGCGCTGAAATCGCCGCCGCGATCGTAGAAGTCGATCACGTCCGACAGGCTCGACATGCTCCCGTTGTGAAAATACGGCGCGCGCAGCTCGACGTTGCGCAGCGAGGGGGTCTTCATCGCGCCGATGTCATTGGCGAGCCCGGTCTCGAGCGCTCGCCCACGATCCTCGCTGCGCGGCCGCACGCCCGTGTAGTGGAACACGCCGTCGGTCTGCAGCGGGCCCGAGTGGCAGGAGTTGCAGCGGCCCGGGCCGTTGAAGACCTGCACGCCTTGCTGCTCGAGCGGTGTCAGCGCATTCGAATTGCCGCCGAGGAATTGATCGAAGGGGCTCTGGTTGGAGCACAGGGTGCGCTCGTAGCTCGCGATCGCCATCGCGATGCGCACCGGCGTCACGGCGCCCTTGCCGAAAGCTTCTTCGAAGAGCGCGGAGTAGGTGCGGCCGCCCATCCAAGTCGAGAGAGCCGCGGGGATATTGGTCGCCAGGCGCAGCGGCGTGCTCGCCGCGATGCGTTGCGCCGCTTCGCTCCAGTTGCGGCCGACGTGGCTCATCTCGGCGTCGCTGACCACGGGCTCGAGGCACTGGATTTCCAGCGACGCGCCTTGAGCGATCACCACCGCGCCCGTGATCGGATCGTCGAACGAACCCTCGGCGCGGCCATTCCAGAACTGACGCGGCAAGAAGCCGGAATTGATCACGCCTTGCGAGCGGCGGCGCGTCACCTGACGTTGCAGGCGGAAGTCCGGGGCGAGGTCGTAGCTGCCATCGGAGAGGGTGCGCGTTAGCCCGAGCGAGCCGTGGATGTCGTCGGGGGTGCCGAAGTTGTGGTCGACGCCGGGATGAACACTCCCGATGCCGCTCGTTCCGGTGCGCGGATCCGAGCCGCCGGCACTGGGAACGTGGCACGTGCCGCAGGCCACAGTTCCATTCGAGCTCAGCTGCTCATCCCAGAAGAGAATCTTGCCGAGATTGGCCTTGGCGGTCGTGACGGGATTGCCCGTGGGAGCCGGCGCGATCGGCGGGACAGGACCCTGAGCAGTCGCGAGCGCGGCCAGACCTGCGATGGCGAAGAGCCTCTGCAGCCGCGAGCGATTCAATCGGGACAGGGAATACATCGCGGGCAGGGTTCCGGATCAATTCTATCCGGTGCCGGAGCGCCGCCTTGCTCGACTCCGACAAGGGGCATCCCAGAGGCCCCAGGCGTCTGGAATGGCCGCTGTCACGATCGAACGGGTCGAATCGGCGCTATCGCGGGCGCTACAGGTAGCTCATCGCGATCGCCTCGCTCGAGCACATCCGCAGACCGCCGCCGAGCGGATCGATCACGAGCCATTGCGAGAAGATCGGCTGGCCGATCAGCAATGGATCGCTCGCGATGTTGATCGACGCCGAGCTCCAGCCGCCGCCGTTGCCGGTTCCGTGCAGAGCGCCAACGCGCTTCACGAGCGTCGCCGAGGCCAGGTCCACGTGCAGCGACGTGCCTTGGAACGGCAAGCCGACGAGCAGCTGGACCGGGCTCTGCAAGAGCACCGCAGGTCTTCCGCCGTTGCCACCGTCGATGCCGACCGTCCACTTCGTTCCGGTCACCGCGGGCTCGAACGCGATCATCTTCGGCGTGAATCCGCCTGCTCCCGGCGTCGGCGCTCCGTAGCGAGCAGGCACCGCGCTGGTCTCCGACGCGAGGGTCGGGCGATCGAAAGGTGCGGTCTGATTCGCGACGCGCGGATCGGTCAAGGGCCGCGTGAGGAAAGCGAGCAAGGCAGCCTTCTGCTGCACGTTCAGTCCGATCGGGGCCACCGCGAGCGCCTTGTTCGGCGCGTTGAAATCGCCGCCGCGGTCGTAGAAATCGATCACTTCCGACAAGGTGCTCATCCGCCCGTTGTGGAAGTACGGCGCGCGCAATTCGACGTTGCGCAGGCCCGGCGTCTTCATCGCGCCGCGATCGGCGGGAGTGCCCGTGACCAGGAAGCGGCCGAGGTCCTCGTTCTGCGGTCGGACGCCGGTGTAGTGGAAATTGTTGTCGGTCTGGAACGGCCCGCCGTGGCACACGATGCAGCGGCCGATGTTGTTGAAGACCTGCAGGCCCTGCTGCTCTAGCGGGGTGAGCGCGTTCTGGTTCCCACTGACGAAGGCGTCGAAGGGCGTCTGGTTGGAGCTCAGCGTGCGCTCATACGTCGCGATCGCCATCGCGATGCGCACCGGCGTGACGTCGGGGGTGCCGAAGACCTCCAGGAACAGCGAGGGATAGTCACGGCCGTTGATCCAGCCGGCCAGCGCGGGCGGGACATTGCTCGCAAGCCGCAGCGGGACGCTGGCTTGGATGCGCGCCGCGACTTCGTTCCAGTTGCGGCCGACGTGGCCCATTTCGACGTCGCTGGTCGGCGGTCCGAGGGCTTGGATCTCGAGACTCGCGCCGAGGGGCAGGATCACCAGCCCGCTGAGCGGATCGGTGAACGGCCCTTGCGCGCGACCGTCCCAGAACTGCCGCGGCGCGAAGGCGGCGTTGATCGCGCTCGGCGCGCGGCGATTCGTGACCTGGCGCTGCAGGCGGAAGAGCGGGGCGAGGTCGTAGCTGCCGTCGGCTACAGCGCGCGTGACTCCGCGCGAACCGACGATGTCGTCCGGACCGCCGAAGAGACCGTCGAGGCCGGGGTGCACGCTCTGCGACCCAGGCTGGCCCGAGCGCGGATCCGACCCGCCGGCGCCCATGACGTGGCAGGTGCCGCAGGCCATGGTCTGGTTCGAGCCCAGCTGCTCCTCCCAGAACAGGACCTTGCCCAGATTCGTCTTGGCCGCCGTCACGGGATTGCCCGCGGGGGCCTGGGCAACCGGCGGCGGAGGCGGAGGCGGCGGCCCCTGGGCGGCGGAGACGTCGGCGAAGGACGCGCTGACGGCGATCGCCAGGAGCAGGCTGAGGCTGGAGTTGCGCGAGATGATCATGGATGTCGAGGCCCGTGGGGACCCCTTGCAGCCTTGTCGGGGAAGGTGAGCTGGCAGGGAAAGCGCGCTGGCGGCCCGAGGAGCGGGCCAGAGCGACGGTCCCAGTGGCTCGCATCGCTGAACAAAGTCGCGGCAAGGGGGTTTCGCCTAAACCTACAACTGTCCGGCGGCCGCGGGAAACTGCCCCGCATGATTGTGCTCGGCCCATTGGGGCGCGATCCGCGGGGCGGCGCGGGCTCATGCGGGGCTTTGCACATTCATCCGGGCCAGTTCCCGGCCGCGGCGGACTGCGCGAAGTCATCAAGATCCCTCACGCGACCGGTTACCTTGGCTCCCAGCCGGTGCATGGCATCCCAGCCAGCCGGCATCCATGGGCACTTCCAAAGACGAGGCAACCGGCCGGCGCTTCCAGACCACGCGCTGGAGCCTGGTCTTGCGAGCTGGCGGCCAGGACGCCCCGGCTGCGCGCATGGCCCTGGAATCCCTGTGCAAGCAGGTCTGGTATCCGCTCTACGGCTACGTGCGCCGGCGCGGCTACAGCCCCGAGGATGCCCAGGACCTGGTCCAGGGTTTCTTCGCGCGCCTGTTCGAGAGCGGCGACCTGGCCCACGTGTCTCCAGCTCGCGGAAGGTTGCGCTCGTTCCTGCTCGCGGCCCTGAAGCACCACCTCGCCAACCATCGGCGCGGGACCCAGACGCTCAAGCGCGGCGGCGGCCTGCACGTCGTTTCGATCGACCTCGAGGACGCCGAGGGACGTTTCTCGGCCGAGCCCGCCGACCTCGACACGCCCGACCGCGCCTTCGATCGCCGCTGGGCCCAGGGCCTGCTCGAGCGCGTGCTCGCGACCCTCGGCGACGAGTTCCGCGCCGCCGGCCGCCGCGACCTTTTCTTGCTGCTGGAGCCCAGCCTCTGCGGCGAAGCGCCCTCCCACGTCGATGTCGCCGAGCGCCTCGGCATGACGCACGGCGCAGTCAAGGTCGCCGCCCACCGCATGCGGCGCCGCTACGGCGAGCTCCTGCGGCGCGAGATCGCCCAGACCCTGGACCGCCCCGAGGACGTCGAGGACGAGATCCAGAACCTGTTCGAAGCCCTCGGGGATTGAAGGCGGCGGGCCCCGGCTCGAAGCTCTGCACCTGGCGCGCGTCCCTGCGCATCGCTTTCCTTGGCTTCGTCACCTACCTGTCCCCGCTGTGGAGCGACGACCGCCGCCCGCTCCGATGGGCGCGGCCTGTGCGCGCGTTGCATGATGAGCGTGGCCCTCGAGGACGCGCGCAAGGTCAGCTGGGATGCGCCCCCGCCGCGCGTCGGCTCGCGGATCGAGCCGCGCGAAGTCGAGGAGCTCCTGCCGCAGTTCGAGATCCACGACCTGCTGGGACAGGGCGGGATGGGCGTGGTGTTCAAGGCGCGGCACAAGGCCAAGCGCCGCTGGGTCGCGTTGAAATTGTTGTTCGCGCGCCAGACGAGCGAGCGGGCGTTCAACGAGCGATTTGCGCGCGAGGCGCGAGCTCTGGAGAGCTTGAACCATCCGAACATCGTGGCCTTGCACGAGTCGGGCGAGGTCCAGGGGCGCTTCTATCTGGCGATGGAGTACGTCGAGGGCCGCACGTTGCGCGATCTGTTGCGCACGGGGCAGCTCTCGAGCAAGACGACGTTCGACATCATCCGGCAACTGTGCGACGCGCTCGAAGCCGCGCACACGTTGGGCTTCGTCCACCGCGACCTGAAGCCCGAGAACGTGCTGATCAACAACCTCGGGAGCGCGAAGCTCGCTGACTTCGGTCTGGCGAAGCTGCGCGCCCTCGACGCGCCGCCGCACACGTTGACCGGCGAGATGGAGACGATGGGCACGCCCCATTACATGGCGCCCGAGCAGATCGAGCGGCCGCGCTCGGTCGATCACCGAGCGGATCTGTTCTCGCTGGGAGTGCTCTTCTACGAGTTGCTGACTGGCGAGCTGCCGCTCGGACGCTTCCAGCCGCCGTCGCAACTCTCCAGCGTCGATTCGCGCATCGACAACCTGATCCTGCGCGCTCTCGACAAGAATCCTGCGAAGCGCCAGGCGTCCGCGGCGGCCTTCCGCGCGGATCTCGAGCACATCTTGACGACGCCGCATCCCGTGCACGGGGCGGACGAGCGCTTGCGGCGCCTACGCTTGGACGAGCGCTCGCCGCACAAGCCCTGGTCCCTGGTGCGCGGGTTCATCGTGATCTTCCCGATCGTGATGCTGATCGGATTCCTGCGCGACGCGATGACTTCGTCGCTCCTGGTCCTCGTCCTGGCGACGTTCGCGTTGTTCGTGTGGGGCGAGCGGCTGGTCAATGCCCGCGACAGGCTGACGGTCCATATGCGCCTGTATCTGCTCGCGGGGAGCGTCGCCGCGCTCGGCGCGCTGTACGGCTTCGCGCCGATCGTGGGCCGCTGGGCGTACGGATTGATGCCCGGCGTCAGCGTCAGCGCCGATCAGATCGTGGCGATCCGCTGCATCGCGGCCGTTTCGCTCGCGCACCTGTTGTGGGCTGCCTGGCGTTCGTGGGATTCTTTCCGCCCGCGCCCGACGCGGGTCGACGAGTCCAAGGGGTCGTAGAGCGGAGTCAATGCATGAGGTCGGTGCTTGGGAGTTCGATCGTCGCGAGCGTCATCGCGTTCGGAATTTTCGCGTGCAAGGCAGTGCCAGCGCCGCCGGTGCACGTCGATGAAGGGAAGGCGATCGCGCGGCTCGAGGACATGCGCACGATCGGACCGAATGGCGAGTTGCTGGCGTTCTTGAAACATCCGGAAGCCGAGGTGCGAGCGCGCGCCGCGACAGCGATCGGGCGTTTGCGCGTGCCGATCGGCGGATCGACGACGACTGCACAGCTTGGCGTAGCGATCGACGATCCGGTGGAGAGCGTGCGCGCAGCTGCGGCGTTCGCGCTGGGAATGCGCGGAGATCCCGCGGCGAGCGCGCCTTTGATCATGCACGCCGTCGGCACGGGAGCGGATCGATCGAGGCTGGTTCGCGCGCGGCTGATCGAAGCGGCGAGCAAGCTCGAGGAACCGTTGCTGCTCACGCAGTATCTGACGGCGCTCGAGGATCAGGCGGCGGAAGTCAGGCTCGAGGCCGCGGCGGGGACGGCGCGGTGGAAGACGGACACGGCGCTCTCTACTGAGATCAACGCTCGGCTTGCGGAGTACGTCGCGAAGGAGACGGACCTCGACGCACGGATTCATGGATTGTTCGCGCTCGAGCGCCGCAAGGCGAAGGAAGGTCGCGAAGTCTTCTTGAAGCGCGCGGGTTCGAGCGATGTCCATGAGCGCCTGTTCGCCGTGCGCGGTCTCGCGACTCTCGCGGGAGACCCCGCGATCGATGAGGCCCTCGCCACCGCGAGCCGCGACGAGGACTGGCGTGTGGCAGTCGAGGCGCTGCGCGGCCTCAGCAAGAGCTCGTCGAACACTTCGCTAGAGGCGATCGCCGCGGCGACCGAGCACGCGAACTTCCACGTTCGCGCGACTGCTATTGAATCGGGCGCCGCTCAATACGACGCGTTCGCAAAAACGGACCTGATCTGGAAAACCAACGGTGTCGGCAAGTTCGACGCCGTCAGGAACGACCCTTCGCCGGCAGTCCGTGCAGCCGCCATGGCAAACATCATTCAGGTCATACCGGAACCCGCATTCAGCGAGGATCCTTCTCCTCACGTTCGCGCAGCGCTCGCGGCACAAGCGGGAAAGATCAGCCTGGCGAGTGGAACATCCTTTCAACTCTCGTTCGATGATCTCTACGGAGAGAAAGACTTTCTCGTGCTTGGCGCGTACCTCACGAGATTGGGGGAATTGGATGGACCTCCGCCAGGCCCTGGAGAGCCCGAGCCATGGTGGTGGAATGGCGCGCAGCAACTCGAGTCCTATCTGGCGCATCCAGACAATGGAATCCGACTTGCCGCGGTGAGTGCCTTGCTCTCCGGGAAAAGTGCGGGGGTCGACGTCGAACATCTTGAAAAATGCTACGACGGCACCAAAGGCGAGATCTCTTCCGAGGTGCGGTTCAATTTGCTCAAGCTCGCTGCGAAAGTCGGCGGCTACAAAGCGATCAAGCTGCTCGAGCGGGGCCTCGCAGACACGGATGCCTTCGTCCGGCGCACGGCGCACGAGGAGCTCGAGAAGCTCACGAAACAATCGCTGCCTTTCCCCGATCAGACGGTGCCCGAAGTCGAGCTCGCCTTCCCCGGCCAAGGCAAGCTCGAGGACCTGCGACCGCAGGTCGTGATCGCGACCGACCGCGGCGAGATGGAGTTCGTACTCTTCGCCGACGAGACGCCGCAGCACGTCTACAACTTCCTCGAGCACATCGACTTCTACAAAGGCACGACGTTCCACCGCATCGTCTCGGACTTCGTCGCTCAAGGCGGCGACGCGCGCGGCGACGGCAATGGCGGATCCTCGTGGCGCGGCGACGCGTTGCGGCACGAGATCACGCCGCGCAAGTACGTCCGCGGATCGCTCGGCATGCCGCGCAACGAGGACTGGGACTCCGGAGGGAGCCAGATCTTCATCACGCACCGCATGACGCCGCACCTCGACGGCCGCTACACGATCTTCGGCGAGCTGGTGAAGGGCTTCGACGTGCTCGACGCGCTCGATCTTGGCGACAAGATCAAGGAAGTCCGCCTGCTGCGCTAAAGGCATGCCTTTCGCCGAGATCAAGATCCCCGACACGCTGGGCCTCCTGTTCCTGGCTTGGATCCTCCTCGGCCTGCCTTGGGCTGCGATCCGCAGCGCGCGCAGGGTGCGCGAAGCCGATTCGGGCAAGAGCGACGAGCCCCTTCCGCCGCGGACTTCGATCTGGCTCAGCAGCATCATCCTCTTGTCCGTGCTGTTCCTCTTCGCTTACTTCGTCGGCGGAGAATTCGGCTACGAGATCTTTGCTGTGCCGGCGCTGGGCTGGCGCGAAGTCCTGGCCGCGATCGGAGCCCTGCTCGCTCTCTTCGCGATTCGCAAAGGCCTGCGCGCGTCTCGCAGCGAGCCAGAGCGCCGCAAGCTCGCTGTCTACAAGCTCGCTCCGCGTGGAGCCAAGGAATGGAGCGTGTGGATCGCGATGGTCTTCGTCGCGTCCATCTCCGAAGAAGCCGCCTACCGCGGCGTCGCGATGTCCCTCCTGTGGTGGTCGCTCGGCAATCCCTGGATCGCTGCCGCGATCTGCGCCCTCGCTTTCGCAGCGGCCCATTGGATGCAGGGCTGGAAGAGCGGCGTGGCGATCTTCGCGATCGCGCTGGCGATGCACGGCCTGGTCGCTTTCACCCAGACGCTGGTCCTGGCGATGATCGTGCACGCGATCTACGACATCGCTGCCGGCTACTGGATCCATCGCCAGCTCCAGGCCGACGAGCTCGCGGACGCGCGGGCGGCCGACTCGGCTCAGCGCGACTCGGCTCAGCGCGACTCGAGCTCTGCGAAGGCGTAGTACGCGGCGGTCAAGGCGCGCGTCTGTGCCCCGACGGTGCCGTTGCCGATCTTCGTGCCCTCGATCTTCACGATCGGCACGACGCCGCGCGAGGAGCTCGACAGGAAGGCCTCGTCGACCTGATCGAGCTCCTTGAATGGCAGGCGGCGATCCACCCATTCGAGGCCGAGCCCGGGTGCCAGCTTCTGCAGCACGAGGCTGGTGATGCCCTCGAGGACCCCGTCGCTCGCCGCGATGACCTGCTTGCCGCGCACGAAGGCGATGTTCGCGCTCGAGCACTCCAGGAAACGCTGCTCGTCGTCGAGCAGCACGCCCTCGTAGCGCTCCTGGGTCCCCAGGGGCAGCGGCCGTCGCCGGCGCACGAATTCCGTCGTCTTGATCCGCGGGGTCTCGCGGCGCAGATGGGGCGCGAGCTCGACGCG
The DNA here is from genome assembly GCA_035490315.1 of Planctomycetota bacterium. Lineage (GTDB taxonomy): Bacteria > Planctomycetota > UBA1135 > UBA1135 > JADJQU01. The sequence continues at coordinate 50,544 of DATHET010000191.1, read as the reverse complement.
CACGCCGTCGCGCAGGAACTCTTCGGGCACGGGGAGGTAGGGCGAAAGGGCGATGAAGACCTCGGCCGAGACTCCCTGGACCTTCGCCGGCTCGCGCAGGACGTCGAAGCGCACCATCGAATCGGTCAGCGGGTAGTCGCCGACGCAGCGGTACAAGGCGCGCCGCAGCAGCTCGCGGTCGAGCCGATTCGGCCAACCCAGCTGGGCCATCGAGCGCTCGGTGCGGTCGAAGTGGGCGTCGAGCCACAGGAAGCGCTCGTGGTGGAAGGTGCGCAGGGCCGAGTAGACGCCCAGCGGCAGGACTTCGAGCAGCTCGTGGACCGTGCCGGTCTCGCCGACGACTTCGAGCTGTTCCACGTCCTCGGCCGTGAGGGCGAAGAACTGCAGGATCGGGCCGGCCATGGACTTAGAGACGCTCCAGGTGCTCGAGCGTGCGCTCGCTTTGCACGTTGCCCGTGTTCAAGGTGGTCGCGGGCTCGAAGAGCATCACGCTGCATTCCTTGTCCGCCACGGGCCGGTGCTCGACGCCGCGCGGCACGATCAGGAACTCGCCGGGATCGAGCACGACCTCGCCGTCGCGTAACTGAATCGTCAAGCGGCCGGCGATCACGAGGAACAGCTCGTCCTCGTGCTCGTGGTGGTGCCAGACGAACTCGCCCTGGAGCTTCGCGAGCTTGACCTGGAAGTCGTTGACCTCGCCCACGATCCGCGGCGACCAGTGCTCGGAGAAGAGGGCGAGCTTCTGGGCAAGGACGACTTTTTCCAGCATCGCCGAGGAGGATAGCAGGCGCGTCATCGGGCGGACCGGCGAGCCGCCGCCGAGCCCAAGGCCGGAGCTTGGCCAGGGCGCTTCCCGGTGTCGCTCCGAGCCGGTCCAGGCCTCGCCAAATACCCATCACGGGCCTGACAAAATGCTCATTTTCTTCGTTCGCCGCGGGCCGCGGACCCCGCCGAGTTCCCATCCATGACAGCCCGCTGCGATGGACCCGGGAAGGAACTTGCAAATTTCCTCGTGAGCGGGAATCTTTGCTCCACTGCGTGGATATAGGTAGCCGATAGCAAGTTGCACGGCCGCCAGCGGCACACCGCGCGGACGTTGTCGCTTGCGCTCCTCCGCGCTCGATGGCGTACGCCACAGACGACCCTGTGAAACATTGATGAATCGCCTGCTCATTCCCGCAGGACTGGCCCTTGCGGGGCTCGTTGCTTTCGACAGTGTGTTCGATCAGCACCAACGGCTGGTCGAGCTGGAGCGCGCGTCCGTCTGCCGCCCCGAGCAGCTGACTCAGCTGAACGAGCGGATGAAGCTGGAACGCGCAGCATGGATCAGCTCGATCGAGGAGCGCCTGGCCAAGGAGCGCGAACTCGTCGTCACCCAGACTCACGCCTGCGACGCGCGCGTGGCGCGCCTCCAGGAGATGCTCGCCGATCAACAAGCGACGCTGGACCTCGAGCGCCGGCAGCTCGAGGAGTGGGAGCACGCCTGGGACGGTCTGGATTCGGCGACCGTGCGCGGTCACCTGTCCGAGCTGCAGGCCCGGCTCGAGACCCAGCGCTCCGACTTCGACTCTTTCCTGCTGCAGCGCGACGAGGAGACTCAGCGCGAGCAGTCGGCGGTCAGCGCTCTGGAGACCAAGCTCGAGCGAACCCTCGCTCCCGACAAGCAGAAGCTCTGGGAGGACCTGGTCGGCCCGGTCGTGCAATTGATCGGCGACTCGACCGTGGGCAGCGGCGTCCTGCTCGAATCGCGGCCCTCGGCCGAAGGCGGCTTCGCGACGAACGTGCTGACCGCCTGGCACGTGGTGCGCGACATCTACGGCTCGCCCGATAATTACACGGCGCCGGTTCCGGTGAAGATCTACGCGCCCGATGGCACCTGGCGCAATCTGACGGCGCACCTCCTGGCCCACGACGTCACGTTGGATCTCGCGCTGCTCGTGCTCGACACGAACGAGCACCAGCCCTGCGGAGCGCACCTCGCCTCTCGCAGCGAGCTCGGCGCCATGCGCATCTTCGACGGCGTCTACGCGGTCGGCTGCCCGCTCGGCAACGATCCAATCCCGACCGTGGGCGAAGTCGCCTCGACGCACCACGAGATCGACGGCGGCAAGTACTGGATGATCAGCGCGCCGACGTACATCGGCAATTCCGGCGGCGGCATCTACGCGGCCGGCACGCACAACCTGATCGGGATCTTCTCGAAGATCTACACCCACGGCTCGACGCGCTCGACGATCATCCCGCACATGGGTCTCGCGACGCCGCTGACCGTCGTCTACGACTGGCTCGACACGACGGAATACGCCTACCTCGAGACGAAAGCGCCCGAAGCCGAAGTGCAGACCGCCTCGATGGCGCGCTAGCTCGGTACCCGGTATTCCACCACCATCCTGAACCCTGTCGTTACCGGCCCGCAGGGCGCCGAATCGTCGCCACGGAACCGCGACGTTGGTTGCTGCCGGGTGCCGTCAGGTCGCCGCGCGGGTTAGGAGAGTGTTCAGGATGGCGGTGGAATACCGGGTACCTGCTTCGCGCGCAGCTGTCCCTCCGCGATCGTGAAGGCGCGGCCTCCGAGGAGACAGCGCTCGCCGCGCACGTTCACTCTCACCAGGCCGCCGCGCTCCGAGGCTTGCCAACCGACGAGATCCGTCTTGCCCGAGCGCTCGGCCCAGTAGGGTCCGAGGGTGCAGTGCGCCGAGCCGGTGACCGGGTCCTCCGGGATTCCGGCGCCGGGCGCGAAGAAGCGCGAGACGAAATCGAAACGATCTTTCGAGCGTGCGGTTGCGATCACGCCGCGCGTAGCGAGCTGCGCGAGTCGGCTCATGTCGGGCGCGAGCGAGCGGACCTGTGCTTCGCTTTCGAACTCGCAGAGATAATCGAAGCGGCTCTTGCCGATCCACACCGGCGCGCAGCCCAATCCGCTCGTGAGGACTTCGGGTGCGACCGTCTCCGCGGCCGGCGTCGAAGGAAAGTCGAGCACGATCCAGTCGCCGTCGCGGCGCGCCGTGAGCTCGCCGGAGCGCGTGAAGAATTTCACCATCGCGCCGGCACCCGCGACGCCGTGATGCCACAAGGCGTGGGCGCTGGCGAGGGTCGCGTGGCCGCACAGATCGACCTCGACGGTCGGGGTGAACCAGCGCAGGTCGAAACCGGCAGCGCGCGAAACCACGAAGGCGGTTTCGGACAGGTTCATCTCGCGCGCCACGAGCTGCATCCACTGGGGATCCGCCGGCGCTTCGAGCAGGCACACCACAGCGGAATTGCCTTCGAACGGGCGCTCGGCGAAGGCGTCGATCAAAAAGTACGGAATGCTCGAGGATTTCGTGGCCATCAGCTGCCTTGCTTCTGCCGCGTGCGATCGAGGGCAACGGCGGCGATGATGATCGATCCCGTGACGATTTTTTGCACGGGCTCGGAGATTTCGGCGAAGGCGCAACCCGCTCCCAGCGTCGTGATCATCAGCGCGCCGACCAGCGAGCCGACCACGCTGCCGCGGCCACCGTTCAAGCTTCCGCCCCCGATCACGACCGCGGCGATGATGCCGAGCTCCGTTCCGCCGCCGCTGCTCGGGCTGCCCTGGCCGTTCAAGTTGTCGAATTCGAGGACGCCCGCGAGGGCCATGAAGAAACCGAGCAGGGCGTAGACCTCGATCTTGCGCCGCTCGACGGCGACGCCGCACAGGCGCGCGGTGGGCTCGCTCGATCCGATCGCGAAGATCTGCCGGCCGAACACCGTGCGGCGCAGGACGAGGGCGAGCACGAACGCCAGGACCACGATGATCCACACGCCGCTCGGCACAAGTTGCAGACTGCCGCTGGCGGGCGGATCGAGCAGCGAGCCGAGCCAGTCCGGCGCGCTCGCGGCGATCTTGCGCTCGGCTGCGATCGACTCGGCCAGCCCGCGGTACACGAGCATCGTGCCGAGCGTGACGATGAAGGGCACCAGGCGCAGGCCGGTGACGAGCAGACCGTTGAGCGCGCCGGCGGCGACTCCGACGGCGATCGTTGCGCACAGGGCAGCGACGGGCGACCACCCTGCGGCCAGAGTTTGCGCGAGGGTCACGCTGGTCAGCGCGATCATCGATCCGACTGAAAGGTCGATGCCACCCGCAGCGATGACCGCCGTCATGCCCAGCGCGCCCACGCCGACGATCGCGGTCTGCTTCGCGATCAAGGCGAGGCGGTGGCCCGAGAAGAACGCGGCGTCGGGCTTGAAGAAATGGCCGTAGAGGCCGCAAAGCAGCAGGATCAGGATCAGGCCGAGGAAAGGCGCGAGAGCGGCGAGCAGCGCGCGAGATCGGTTGTTCAAGACCCGACTCCGCTCGCGGCGCGCAGGAGCGAGGCCTCGGTCCAATCGCTCGCTGGCCGTACGGCGCCGAGGTTGCCGCGCTGGAACACCGCGATGCGATCGCAGACGTGGAGCAGCTCGGGGAAATGCGAGCTCGCGATCACGATCGCCTTGCCGCTCGCAGCCAGCTCGCCGATCGTCTGGTAGATCTCGCTCTTGGTGGCGACGTCGATGCCGCGCGTCGGCTCGTCGAGCAGCAGGATCTCTGCTTCCTGGTGCAGAAGGCGCGCGAAGGCAACCTTCTGCTGGTTGCCGCCGGACAGGCTCGAGAGGATTGCACTCGGATCGCCGGGCTTGCAGCACGCGCGCTCCAAGGCTTCGCGGACGACGGTGCGACGCTTGCGGAGTGAAAGCCAGCCGCCGCGCGAATAGGGTCCGAGGCGCGACAGGGTCAAGTTGTCCTCGATCGACTGGTCCAGCGCGAGCCCTTCTCCCTTGCGATCCTCGCTGAGGAAACCGAGGCGGCGACGGATCGATTCGCGCGGACTTCGGCTTCGCAGCGGGGCATCGGCGATGCGCACGATCCCGGATCTCCGGCGATCGAGACCGAAGACGCAGCGCAGGAATTCGCTGCGACCCGCACCCACAAGACCCGCGAGGCCGAGGACTTCACCGCGGCGCACCTTCAGGGAGACGTCGCTCGGCGTGCGCTGGCCGCTGAGACTCTCGACGGAAAGCAGGACGTCTCCTGGCGTGCGCGGAACGCGCGGAAATGCAAGATCGATCGATCGGCCGACCATCGCCTGCACGAGGTCGTCGCTGGTCGTGCCGGCGATCGGTCCCTCGGCGACCACTTCGCCGTCGCGCAGCACGGTGTACGTGTCGGCGAAGAGCGGAAGCTCCTCGAGGAAGTGCGTGACCACCACGATCGCGAGCCCTTGCGCGCCCAGCTCGCGGATCACCTGGAAGAGACGCGTGGCGTCCGCCTTGCCGAGCGAGCTGGTCGGCTCGTCGAACACGATCACCCGCGCCTGACTGCACAGCGCGCGCGCGATCTCGACCAGCTGGAGCGTCGACAAGGGGAATTCTCGAGCGGCGCGGTCGACGTCGATCGGCTCGGTCGACAGGCGCGCCAAGGCGGCCTTGGCCTGGTCGCGCATGCGCGTGCGATCGACGAAGCCGGCATGGGCCGGCTCGGCGCCGAGGGCGATGTTCTCCGCGAGGCTCAGGTCTGGGGCGATCGCGAGCTCCTGGTGGATCATCGCGACGCCACTCTTGCTCGCGTCCTTGGGTCCGCGCGGCGCGAAGGCGGCTCCTCCGACTTCCATGGAACCTGAATCCGGCTGGTGGACACCGGCGAGGATGCCGAGAAGGGTCGATTTGCCCGCGCCGTTCTCACCCACCAAGGCGCGGATTTCGCCGGCTTTGACCGCGAAGGATATGTCGCGCAGCGCGCGCGTCGCCCCGAAACTCTTCGAGACACACGTCATGCGGAACAGCGGCGCGCTCATCGACTTCGACGCTCAGCGTTCCTTCTCTCTGTCCGTCTTTCTGTCCGTGTATCCGAGCGTCCGAAGCTCGTCGACCTTGTCGACGAGCGGCAAGTCAGGGAAGTGGATCAAGCGCTCGCCCGTGTCGATGCGGGCCTTGGGCGTACCTCCGGTGAGCCGCGTGTGCATCGCGACGACCGCGAGGTAACCCATGCGCGTAGGATCCTGGATCACGGTTGCGCGCAGCGCCCCGGTGGCCAACGCATCCTCGATCTTCTTGCTCGAGTCGAAACCGACGACGATCACTTTTCCGCCGAGACCTCGGCTGTCGCGCGCCAATGCCGTCAGAAAACCTGACGTCGCCGATTCGTTGGAGCAGAAGACTCCGTTGACCTTCTCGCCGAAATTCGAGAGCAGCGTCTCGGACACCGCGACCGCATCCGCTTCGGTCGGGCCGCCGTGCTTGTCGCTGGAGAGGACTTCGATCTTCGGATGCTTCGCGATCGCGTCGAGGAAACCCTTCTCGCGCTGCTCGGTCGACTCCGAGCCGAGCACGTAGCGCAGCAGGATGACCTTGCCCTCGCCCTTCAGCGCCTCGGCCAGCTCGGCGCCAGCCATCTCGCCGCCCTTGTAATTGTCGGTGGCGACGAAGCTCGCGATCGGCGCGTCGGCCGAAGCGAGGCCCGAATCGAAGATGACGACCGGAATTTTCGCCGCCGCCGCCGCGCGCACCGGTTTTTCCAGAGCGCGCGCATCCAGCGGAGCGAGACAGATGCCGTCGACGCCGTCCGCGATGAACGACTCGACCAGCGCGATCTGCGCCGGCGCGTCACCTTCGCCCGAAGGACCCTTCCACACGATCGTCAGATCCTCGAATTCATCGTCGGCCTTGCGCGCGCCCTGCTCGACCGCTTTCCAGAATTCGTGCGCGGTGCCCTTGGGAATGACCGCGATCTTGAACGCCCCCGATTTCTTCGCGGGCTCGGAATCGCTGCACGAAGCGAGCAGGCTCGCGGCGAAGAACAGACTCCAGAGCAGCGGGACTTTCATAGGGATGCGAATGCTATAACAACGCGCGCCGTGCGTGTATCGCTCTTCATCACCTGCCTTGCGGACCAGCTCTTTCCCGAAGTCGGCGTCTCGATGGTGCGCGTGCTGCGCAGGCTGGGATGCGACGTGCATTTCGCGCCGGAGCAGAGCTGCTGCGGCCAGGCTCATTACAATGCGGGCTACGTGCCCGAAGCGCGGCGCGTGGCGCGCAGCCTGCTCGATGCGCTCGAGGGCTCCGATCACGTCGTGACGCCCTCGGGATCCTGCGCGGCGATGCTGCGCCATTCGTATCCGACGTTGTTCGAGGAAGACGGCGAGGAAGCGGCGCGCGCGACGGCCCTCGCGAATCGAACGTTCGAATTCTCGCAGTTCGTCGTCAATGTGCTCCGCGTCGAAGACGTCGGCGCGACCCTCGCGCGCAGCGCGACCTACCAGCCGTCCTGCCACGCGTCGCGCTTCATCGGCGTGAGGAGCGAGCCGCTGCGCCTGCTCGCCAAGGTGCGCGGTCTCGAGCTGCGAGCCCTGCCGAACGCGCAGGATTGCTGCGGATTCGGCGGTTTGTTCTGCGTGAAGCTGCCGGCGATTTCTTCGGCGATGGCCGCGGAAAAAGTCTCGCACGTGGCGTCCTCGGGCGCGGAGGTCCTCGTCGGCACCGACATGGGCTGCCTGATGAACATCTCGGGCCAGATGCGCGCCGGCGGCTCGAGGATCGAAGCTCTGCACCTGGCCCAGGTTCTCGATTCCGGGCATGCAGACCGCTGACCTTGATTTGAAAGAGCGCGCGGAGCTCGCGCTCGACAACCAGTTCCTGCGCAAGGCCGTCAGGTATACGGTCGATCGGCTGCGCAATGGCAAGGCCGCGAGCTCGGCGGCCCTCGGCGATTTCGAGACCTGGCGCGAGCGCGGTCGCGAGATCCGCGCTCACACCATCGCGCACCTCGATTTCTATCTGGAGCTCTTCGCGACCAACCTCGAGCGCCGAGGCGGCAAGGTGCATTTCGCGAAAGATGCGGCGGAGGCCAGCTCGATCTGCGTGGCGGTCGCGCAGGAACGAAACGCGAAGCTGGCCGTGAAATCGAAATCGATGGTCAGCGAGGAGATCGAGCTCAACACGCATTTCGCCGAGCACGGCATCGAGGCGCTCGAGACCGATCTCGGCGAGTGGATCGTGCAACTGGCGCGCGAGGCCCCGGCGCACATCATTCTGCCTTGCATCCACAAGTCGCGCGGCGAAATCCGCGCCTTGTTCGAGCGCCATGCGGGCCGTCCCCTCTCCGAGGACACGGCGACGCTGGCGGGCTACGCCCGCAAGACTTTGCGCGAGCGATTCCTCGCGGCGGACATCGGAATTTCCGGGTGCAATTTCGCGGTCGCCGACACGGGCTCGATCGTGATGTTCACCAACGAAGGCAATGGTCGCCTGGTGACGACTTTGCCGCGGACTCACGTGGTCCTGATGGGCATGGAGCGCATCGTGCCGAGCTTCGCGGATCTCGCGGTCATGGCCGAGCTCCTGCCGCGCAGCGCGACGGGGCAGAAGCTGACGACGTACATGAATCTGCTCACCGGTCCGCGCGGCGCCGACGAAGCCGACGGGCCGGACGACTTACACGTGGTGATCGTCGACAACGGCCGCTCCGCGCAGCTCGGCGACAAGGATTTCCAGGCGATCCTGCACTGCATTCGCTGCGGCGCCTGCCTCAACGTATGCCCGGTGTACCGCCAGATCGGCGGGCATGCGTACGGGTCGGTGTATCCGGGACCGATCGGCGCTGTGCTCAGTCCCTTGTTCCAGCCGGAGCGCGAGCTGGCGACCGAGCTCGCCAATGCCTCGAGTCTTTGTGGCGCCTGCTCGGAAGCCTGTCCGGTGAAAATTCCGATCCACGACATGCTGGTCAAGCTGCGCGAGCGCAACGCAAGACGCGGCAGCGGCACGCGCGCCGAGCGACTGCTCATGGAATTTTCCGCGAGCGTCCTGTCCTCACCGCGAGTGTTCTCCGGCGCGGGTCGCGTGGCGCGGACTCTGCAACGCTGGACGATCTGCGACGGCTCGCGCTTCTCGTGGATCGCGCGGCGGATTCCCGTCCTGCGCGCATGGCTCGGAACGCGGCTGCTTCCCAAGCCGCCGGCGCGAGCCTTCCGCGACCTGTGGCCTGATCTCGAGCGCGAGGTGAAGCGTTGAAACGCGAGGAATTCATGTCGCGCGTCTCGCAGCGCCTGGGTCGGGGCCCGGAGGCAAGACTCGAAGAACCGAAACGCAGTTGGGTCCCCCCGCTCGAGCCCTCGCCCCTCGCTCGCGCCGAGCTCGTTGCGCAATTCTCCTCGGAGCTCGAGAGAGTCGGCGGAGCCGTGCAGATCTGCGCCTCGAAGGCCGAGCTCGAGACGCGCTTGATCGGCTTCGTGCTGGATTCCCTCGCCCGACAGGTCGTCAGCTTCAGCAAGCGCAGCTTCGCGCTGTTCGAATTCGAGCGGATCTGGAGCGAGCTTCCGATCGCGGCCTGGGAGCGCGGGTCCGAGGAGGCCGCCCTGGAATTTCGCGCGACGGTCGCCGCGGCCGACGTCGGGCTCTCGATTGCCGACCTCGGCGTCGCCGCGACGGGCTCGATGCTTTTTCGCGCCGGCCCGCAGCGACCGCGCTCGGTCAGTCTCTTGCCGCGCTCGCACATCGCCGTGCTCGCGGCGAGCAACCTGGTCGCGGACCTCGCGCGCGGGATCGCGTGGCTCGCGGCTCAAGGCTCTCCTCCATCGTCGGCCGTGTTCGTCACCGGTCCGAGTCGCACCAGCGACATCGAGAACGATCTCACGCTCGGCGTGCACGGGCCGGCGGCGGTGACCGTGTTCATTCTGGACAACTGAGGTTTCCATGTTTCGACTCGACGGCAAGACTGCGATCGTCACCGGCGCTGGCTCCGGGATCGGCGCGAGCATCGCGTCGCTTTTCGCGCGCCAGGGAGCGCGGGTCGCGGCTCTCGACCTGTCGCTCGAATCCGCGCAGAAGACCGTGGGGGAATTGCGGACCCTGGGCTGCGACGCTGAAGCCCTGCATTGCGACGTCGGCGACGCGGCGAGCGTCACGGCAGCATTCCTGCTGCTTCGCGAGCGCTTCGGCTCGCTCGACATCCTGGTCAACAACGCCGGCATCGCCCACGTCGGCACGTTGGAGACGACGGCCGAGGCCGACTTCGATCGCTTGCACCGCGTCAACACCAAGGGCGTGTTCCTCTGCTCGCAAGCCGCGCTGCCGGCGATGCTCGCGCAGGGCGGCGGCGTGATCTTGAACATGGCTTCGATCGCATCGTTGATCGGCATCGAGGCGCGCTTCGCCTACTCGATGACCAAGGGCGCCGTGCTTTCGATGACGCGCTCGATCGCGGTCGATTACGTCGACAAGAAGATCCGCTGCAACTGCATCTGCCCCGCGCGAATCCATACGCCCTTCGTCGACGGCTTCCTGGCCAAGAATTATCCGGGCAAGGAACGCGAGATGTTCGAAAAGCTCTCGGCCTACCAGCCGATCGGCCGCATGGGAACGCCCGACGAGGTCGCGCAGCTCGCGCTGTACCTGTGCAGTGACGCCGCTTCGTTCATCACGGGCCAGGCATTCCCGATCGACGGCGGCGTGTTGATGAAGTGATCGTCGACAAGCGCGCGGCCCTCTCGCAGAATGGCGCGCCCATGAAACTGATCCGAGTTGGTCCTGCCGGTCGCGAGAAGCCCGCTGTAATTTCCGCCGATGGTGCGCGCGTCGATTGCAGCGCGTTTGGCGAGGACTGGGGTGAGAGCTTCTTTGCGAGCGACGGCCTGAAGCGTCTCGCCGGGTGGCTTGCGACGAACCAGGCCAAGGCTGCGCGCCTTCCCGCGAGTGAGCGCCTCGGTTCCGCGATCGCGCGACCGTCGAAGATCATCTGCATCGGCCTCAATTACCGCGACCACGCGAAGGAGACCGGTGCCGAGCTTCCGAAAGAGCCGGTGATCTTCTTCAAGGCCACGACGGCGCTGTGCGGCCCCAACGACGACGTGGCGATTCCGCGCGGCGGCTCCAAGCTCGATTGGGAAGTCGAGCTGGGCATCGTGATCGGTCGCAAGGCGCAGCATGTCGCCGCGAAGGATTCGCTGGCCCACGTCGCGGGTTTCGTGCTGCACAACGACTACTCCGAGCGCTCGTTCCAGCTCGAGCGCAGCGGCCAGTGGGTCAAGGGCAAGAGTTGCGACACCTTCGCGCCGGTCGGACCGTGGCTCGTGACCACCGACGAGTTCGCGGATTGCCAGCGCCTGGGCCTGTGGCTCGACGTCAACGGCGTGCGACGCCAGAGCGGCAACACGTCCAACATGGCCTTCGGCGTCGCAGAGCTGGTCAGCTACCTGAGCCAGTTCATGACTCTGTTGCCGGGCGATCTGATCAGCACCGGCACGCCCGCCGGCGTGGCCCTAGGCATGCCCACGCCCGTCTTCCTCGTCGAAGGCGACGTGGTCGAATGCGGCATCGACGGCCTGGGAAGCGCGCGGCAGAAAGTCGTGCGGGCCAGCTGAGGTTCGCGCGTGGTCCGGCGATTTGGGCAGGTGCTCGGGATCAAGCCGGAATTCGTCGAGGAATACAGCCGCCACCACGCGAAGCTCTGGCCCGAGATCGCGAGCGCGCTGCACGAGGCCGGCCTGCGCAACTATTCGATCTTCCAGCATCGCGGACAGCTCTTCGGGTACTTCGAGTACATCGGTCCGCCCGAGGAATACGCTCAGCGCATGCAAGCCCTCGCCCGCGCGCCGCGCATGCGCGAATGGTGGGACCTGATGGAGCCGATGCAGATCCCCGACGCGGCACGCGCTCCTGGCGAGTGGTGGTCGACGATGAACGAGGTCTTCCACCTTGATTGACACCGCGCGCCAGTCCTGGCCCAGCCCGAAGCGGCCGAAGCCGATCGTGTTCCTCGGCGCCGGCGGAATCGTGCGCGCAGCGCACCTGCCCGCCTATCGCGAAAAAGGTTTCGAGATCGCTGGCGTGTTCGACATCGCGACGAAGACCGCGCAGCGCCTGGCGTTCGACGAACAGATTCCGCGCGTGTTCGAATCGCTCGAGGAGGCCTGCAGCCTCGAAGCTGTCGTCTACGACCTCGCCGTGCCCGCCGATCAGATCCTCTCGGTGCTGCGCAAGCTTCCGAATGGCGCGACAGTCCTGATCCAGAAGCCGATGGGACGCGATCTGCGCGAAGCGAGCCGCATCCTCGCCCTGTGCCGCAAGAAGCGACTCGTCGCCGCCGTGAATTTCCAGTTGCGCTTCGCGCCCAACATGCTCGTGCTGCAACACCAGCTGGCGCGCAAGAAACTGGGAGCGATCGTCGACGTCGAGATCCGCACGCGCACCCATACTCCGTGGTCGACGTGGAAATTCCTGCGCGGAATTCCGCGCATGGAGATCCTCTACCACTCGATCCACTACATCGATCTCTTGCGCGCCTGCTTCGGCGAGCCGGTGCGAGTGTGGTCCAGCGCGGACGCCGATCCCCTGTTCGAAGGCTACGCCGACACGCGCATGATGGCGCGACTCGAGTTCGCTGGAGGCGTGCGCGCGAGCCTGGTCACCGCCCACAGCCACGAGTTCGGACCGCTCGCGAAGTCGTCCCACGTCCTGGTCGAAGGCACGCGCGCCGCGATGCTCGCCACGATGGGCGTCAACCTGGAATATCCGCGCGGCGAGCCCGACTCCTTGAAGATCTGCCTGCGCCACGGCGACTGGAAACTGCTGCTCCTGGAGGGCTCTTGGTTCCCCAAGGCCTTCGCGGGCACCATGTCGAACCTGCAGCGCTTCGCCGCGCGAGAAGATCCGATTTTGCACACCTCCGTCGCCGACGCCAGGAAGACCATGGCGGTCGTCGAGGCCTGTTATCGCTCCTCGCAGCGCGGCAAGACCCGGAAGAGCAAGCCCAAACAATGACGCAGAAGATCACCCGGGTCGAAACCAGCCTGCTCCGCGTGCCGCTCGACCAGCGCACGATCACCGATTCGCAATCGACGGTGTCGGCGGTCGAGTTCCTGCAGGTCACGCTGACGACCGACGCCGGTCTCGTCGGCCGCGGCATGAACTGGAGCTACACGCCCGGCCTGCGCGCGGCGCAAGTCATGGTCACGGAGAACTACGAGCCGCTGCTCGTCGGCCAGGATCCCGCGATGCGCAAGGAGCTCGTGCGCCGCATGTTCTTCTCCAACCACTTCGTCGGCCGCGTCGGCGCTTCGCGCGTCGGCATCGCGGCGGTGGAGTTCGCGCTGTGGGACATCGCGTGCAAGGCCGTCGAGCTGCCCCTGTGGCGCTACCTCGGACCGTGCCGCGACAAGGTGAAGGCATACTCCACGGACGGCGGCTGGCTCTCGTGGAGTCAAGCGGAGCTCGTCAAGGACGTGCAGCGCCTCGTCGCGCGCGGCTTCGACGCGGTCAAGATCAAGCTCGGCCGTCCCGATCCGCGCGAGGACATCGAGCGCGTCGCCGCCGTGCGCCACGCCGTCGGCCCGAAGGTCCGTGTGATGACCGACGTCAATTGCGCCTGGACGCTTTCGACGGCACGCCAATGGGGAGCGCGACTCGACGAGCACGACGTCGCCTGGCTCGAGGAGCCGATGATGCCCGAGGACATCAAGGCCCACGCGGAACTTGCGCGCGCCATCCGCGTGCCGATCGCGGTCGGTGAAACGCTGTTCACGAAGTACTCATTCCGCGATTACCTCGAGGCAGGCGCGGCGAGCATTGTGCAGCCGGACGCGACGAAACTGCTCGGCATCGACGAGTGGCTGGAAGTCGCGGCCCTCGCCAGCGCGTACAACGTGCCGGTGATTCCGCACACGAACGTCCAGCAGAAGCTGCACGTGCAGCTCGCCGCCGCGACGCCGGGATGCGTGTTCGTCGAGAACTGCTACGAATCGCTCAACGAGATCTGGGAAGAGCCGGTCTACGTCAAGGACGGCTTCTACACGCTCCCGGAACAACCCGGAGTCGGCCTCGAGATCAAGCGCTCGGTGCTCGAGAAGCACCGCATCGGATGATCGACGCGCATCGGCATTTCTGGCGTTACTCGCCGGCGTCGCATCCGTGGATCGACGACACGATGCCGATGTTGAAGCACGATTTCCTGCCGGGTCCGCAGATCCTCGGAGATCCCAAGCCGGATGACGGCTGCATCGCCGTGCAGGCAATGCACGACCTCGAGGAGACGCGCTGGCTGCTCTCGCTCGCTGCAGAGCACCCAAGCGTGCTCGGCGTCGTCGGCTGGATCGATCTGTGCGCGCACGACGTCACGGAGCAATTGTCGGAATTCCAAGTCCATCGGCGCTTCGTCGGTGTGCGACATCTCGTCCAGGACGAGCGCGACGCAAAGTTCCTCGAGCGACCCGACTTTCAGCTCGGGCTTTCCTGGCTCGCGGCGCGCGGACTGTGCTTCGATCTGCTGCTGCGCGAGCCGCAGCGAGCCTCCGCGATCGCGCTCGTGCGCGCATTCCCCAACCAGCGCTTCGTCGTCGACCACCTCGCCAAGCCGCGGATCGTCGCGGGCGAGATCGACCCCTGGCATCGCCAGATCCACGAGCTGGCGCGCAGCGAAAACGTCTTCTGCAAGCTCTCGGGGCTGTGCACGGAGGCCGATTGGAAGACCTGGGATCCGAGCGAGCTTGCGCCCTATCTCGACATCGCGCTCGAGAGCTTCGGGCCGGCGCGGCTCATTTTCGGATCGGACTACCCCGTCTGCACGCTCGCGGGTGCCGCGCGCCGCGTCGTGAAAGCTCACCTCGATTTCCTGCGCCGACTTTCTCCGACCGAATTCCGCGCGATCACGCATACGAATGCGGTTCGCGTCTACGGACTCAAGCCATGAAGCACTTGTTGCGACTGATCGCTCTTGCAGGCCCGGCTCTCGTCATCGGATGCCGGAGTGAAGCACCGCCGAGCAAGCCGGCCAATCCTGCGAGCACGGGGCCGCAGATATGCGCGTTGACACCGCCCATGGACACGCTCGACGTCGCTCAGCACTTCGAAGGCAAGGAGTCCGCGGAGGGAAGGCGCATGGACTGGTGGCGCGACGCGCGCTTCGGAATGTTCCTGCACTGGGGCCTGTACTCGATTCCCGCTGGGAAGTGGAACGACGACACCGGCCACGCCGAGTGGATCATGAACACGGCGCACATCCCCGTCGAGCAGTACGAGCAGTTCCAGACGCAGTTCAACCCGGTCCAATTCGACGCCGAAGCCTGGGCGAAGATGGCCGAGGACGCCGGCATGAAGTACGTCGTGATCACGTCGAAGCACCACGACGGCTTCGCACTCTTCGATTCGAAGACCAGCGACTACGACGTAATGGCCACGCCTTTCCAGCGCGACATCCTGCGCGAGCTGGGCGATGCCGTTCGCGGCCACGGTCTGAAGATGTGCTTCTACCACTCGATCATGGACTGGCACCATCCTGATTACCTGCCGCGCCGCGAGTGGGAGACTCGCTCGGCGGAAGGCGCGGACCTCGGACGCTTCCGCGAGTACCTCTTCAGCCAGGTGAGCGAGCTGCTCACGAACTATGGGCCGATCGGCGTGATGTGGTTCGACGGCGAATGGGAATCGACTTGGTCGAACGTGTACGGCAAGGAGCTCTACGCCCTGTGCCGCAAGCTCCAGCCGAACGTGATCGTCAACAACCGCGTCGGCACCGGCCGCGCGGGCATGGCGGGCATGACCAAGGGCAGCGATTCTCCCGGTGATTTCGGCACGCCCGAGCAGGAGATCCCCGCGAGCGGACTGCCCGGCGTGGACTGGGAGACTTGCATGACGATGAACGACCACTGGGGCTTCAACGCCGCGGACACGCAGTGGAAATCGAGCGAGGACCTGATTCGCAAGCTGTGCGACATCGCGTCGAAGGGCGGGAATTTCCTGCTCAACATCGGACCGAAGGCGGATGGCACTTTCCCCGACGAAGCGATCGCGCGTCTTGCGGACATCGGCAAGTGGATGAAAGTCAACGGCGAAGCGATCCACGGAACTCAGGCGAGCCCGTTCGACAATCTCCCCTGGGGCCGCTGCACGGTGCGCTATCACCGTGACCCGCCGCCGTCCGTGGAGACTTTGTATCTGCACGTGTTCGACTGGCCTATCGACGGCAAGCTGAGCCTCGATGGTCTCGGAAACCACGTGATCGGAGCGCGACTGCTCGCGGATGCCTCGCGCAAGGTCAAGGTGATTGCTGGCGACAGCGGTGTCACTCTGGATGTCGGCCAGCGTTGTCCCGATCCGATCGCGAGCGTCGTCGCGGTCGATGTCCAGGGTGATCTCCTCATCTTCAGCGCGCCGAAGATTCTGGTGAGAAGCACGCGCTTCGTCGACAAGATCGTCCCCTCGATAGACCTCTTCTCCGATCTCGACGTGCGCTACACGCTCGACGGATCGGAACCCACGCTCAAGTCGGAGCTCTACCGCGACCCGTTCGTGGTCACCAGCTCCTGCACCTTGAAGGCTCGTTCCTTCTTCGCGGATCGTCCGGTCAGCGGCGTCACCAGCCTCGACCTCATGAAAGTCACGCCTTCGCAGGCATCGACCTTCGCTCCGACCGCAGCGGGGCTCGTGCGCGATCGCTTCCCCGGCGATTTCAAGAAGATGCCGGACTTCGCAAAGCTCACACCTCAGGCGAGCGATGTCATCGACACGATCCGCCTGCCCGACGGTCCGCGCGAGGAGCATGTTCTCTATGTCTACCGCGGCAGCTTGCGCGTCCAGACGAACGACGTGTTCACCTTCGCCCTGAACTCGGATGACGGCTCGCGGCTGTGGATCGACGGGACGCCGGTCGTCGACAACGACGGCTTGCACGGTTCGACGGAACTCAGTGGCGACATCGCCCTCACCGCGGGTTGGCACCAGATTCGAGTCGAGTGGTTCAACCTGACCGGCGGCGCGGAGCTCGCGTTGACCATCGCGGACACCTGGCGAGACGCCGCGCCAATCGCCGCGGCCGATCTGGCGCACTGAAGTTCGAATGAAATCCGCGAGATGGGTCGCGTTAGCACTGCTGCTCCTCGCCGGAGCTGTGGTGCTTTTTTTCCGCGGCCCCGATCTCACACCACCGAGGATCGAAGCGCCGCTGCAGGAAAAAAGGTCCGCGATACAGGCGGAGGAGGCAGTCGCGGATGCCCGGCGTCCGATCGACAACCCAACGTTTTCCAATGCTCCCACCACCGCGGTTCCATCCAGCTCGATCGCCGCCAGAGTCATCGACCCATCCGGCGCCGTGGTCGCCGGAGCCGAAGTCTGGTTCTGCGACGGGCTGATCGACGAGGTCCAGGGAGTGAGCGACGCCGAGGGAATGGTTCACTGCGCGCGAGCTCACTGGAAACGACTCGTCAGCGAGCGCGCCTTCTTGACTGCCTACTTCGACGGCTGCGCGCCTGGGATTGCGGACCTGCCCGTGGAGCCCGTCCTCCAGCCGATCGACATCACGCTCCGGCCAGCGTGGACGGTCAACGGCAGAGTCATCGGGCCGCTCGGCTCTGACGTCGGAGCCGGATTCTCCGTGGCCGCCATCCGAAGCGACTGCGCTCCCCGCGTCGAATCCCTCAAGGCTGGCAAGCGCGGAATCTCCTGGATCTGCGCCGCAGCGGATCCGCAGGGTCGCTTCGTGCTCGACGGACTGGATCGCGATCGTTCCTACGAGCTCGTCGCCTGGGGTCCCGGCTTCCTCCCCGACGGGCGAAGAAAGACGGTGAGCTTCGCATCGGGCGCGGACGAGCAGCTGACCAAGGTCACGCCGCTCTACGGCTGCCTGTTCAAGTTCTCCGACGCGCGCAACGGAAAGGTGCGCACTTCCGCGCTGCTGACCTTCGAGGCAGGACTTGGCTTCAAGAACCCGCGAGGATTCACTTCGATCGGCCCAGACTATCCCTATGTGCGGTTGGCGCAGGTCCCTGAGGGTTTGCTCATTTCCCGAGGACCGAGCGCGATGGCCGTCCTCGTGACACCGGAAACAGAACGCGAGGTCGTCGATTCGATCAGCGGGGTTGGCGCGTCCCTGAAACTTCCGGGCTACGAGCCCTGCCAATTCGAAGCGGAAGCGCCATTGGCGCGCGGAGAATGCGCGGAGCATGACGTCACCCTGTTTCCGTCTGCCTCGGGATTCGGATCGCTCAAGATCCATTTCACCAACTTCCCTGCAATCACAGAAACGGACCTGCAGACGTTTTCGTCGTCAAGACTGTTCGGCGTGGTGATGCTCGGTAATACGACGGGATCGCCTTACTCGATCGCGGTGCGGCTCGATTGCGGCGGTGAGGTTTCGCTCGATGGAGTTCCGGCGGGCAGGTACAGGGTCTGGTTTCGTGACACGTTCGCGCTCTTCAGCTCGCAGGTGGTCGGACAGGAGCCCGTGCACGAGGTGATCGCGGATAGCGAGACGGAGCTGGCCCTCGAAGTCCCGCCTCATGGTCAGCTCGTGTTCTACACCAACGATGGCGTCGGGCCGCGACAGCCGCCCCTGGGCTTCCAGCTCGCTCACCTGCGCGGCGAAAAATTCGTTCCTGCGAGGGGCACGGCGTACTTCCCGCATCTGCCGAGTGCGTTGTTCTTTCTTCCTGTCGGGCGATATCAGATCAAGTCACTCTCAGCACTGTTCGGACCTGATCGACTGGGAGAGCTTCAAGTCGACATCGCGAGCGGACAGCGACTCACGCTTGCCGTGTGCAGACCTGGGTCGTGATCGAGCCTGGCTCCATTACGACAGTCGTGCGGCGGTCGCGCTACGGCATCCAGCGCTTCAGCGAGTCGCGCAGCGTGCTGGCCCAGATCTCGTAGCCGCGCGTGTTCGGGTGCAGGAGGTCGGGCATCAGCTCCTTCGAGAGCACGCCCTTCGCGTCGAGGAAAGCACGCGACACATCGAGCCACTCGACGCCCGCTTGCCTCGCGACTCCCGCGAGCAACGCATTTGCGGCATCGTTGTTCTTGCGCCCCGGATCCTCGCTCGTCTCGCCGCGCGGGAAGATCGACAAGAGGCACAGCCGCGTCTTCGGGAAACGCCGGTGCAATTGCGCCAGGATCTCCTTCACCCCCGCCGCGATGTCCGCCGGCGGATCCATGCGATGCCCGGTGTTGTTCGTGCCGATCATGATCACGATCACGCGCGGGCTGAGCTGATCGTATTCGCCCTGCGCGAGGCGCCAGAGCACGTGCTCGGTGCGGTCGCCGCTGACGCCGAGGTTGAGCGGCTTCCAGCCGATGAACTCGAGTTCCCACGTCGAACGGCCCGCTTCCGACCAGCCCTGGGTGATCGAGTCGCCGAGGAACACGAGCTGCGCATCGGGGTGCGCTTTCGCGTCGCGTGCGATCTCGAGGTTGCGCTCGTGCATGCCGGTGTTCTCGACCGGCACGAGAGCGGCGCGTGTGTCGACGGCCTTGGCTTCCTCGGCGGGCGAGCCGCAGGCCGTCAAGGCAGCGAGCATCGTCCACGACGCGAATTGCACGATGGAACGCATGGCGAGCTCCTGATCAATGGCGGAAGTGGCGGGCGGAAGTGAAGACCATCGGGACGCCGAGGCGATCGCAGGCCGCGATCACGTCCGCGTCGCGCACCGAGCCGCCGGGCTGCAGGATCGCGCCGACGCCCGCGGCGATCGCGGCTTCGACGCCGTCGGGGAAGGGGAAGAAGGCGTCGGAGGCCAGGGCAGAGCCCGCGGCGCGATCGCCGGCCTTGTGCACGGAGAGACGCACGGCATCGACGCGGCTCATCTGGCCAGCTCCGACGCCGAGCACCTCGCTGCCCTTCGCGAGCACGATCGCGTTGGATTTCACGTGCTTCGCGACGCGGTTGGCGAATAGCAGGCTGTCGAGCTGCTCGCGCGTCGGCGTGGTGCGCGTGACGACCTTGCAATCGTCGACGGTCTCGGCCTTGAGGTCGCGCGTCTGCAAGAGGAATCCGCCGACGAGCTGCTTCCACTCGAGGCTCCGTGCATTGCGCGACGTCGGTCCGAAGGGGCCGCAAGCGAGCAGACGCACGCTCTTCCCCCACTTAGGCCGCTGGGTCAAGAGCGCCAGCGCATCCTCGTCGAAGGCCGGCGCGACGATCGCCTCGACGAAGCGATTGCCGGAGACCAGGAACTCCGCGCAGGCGATGTCGAGCGGCCGCGTGAAAGCGAGCACGGATCCATACGCGGAAATCGGATCGCCGGCCCAGGCCTTCTCCAAGGCCGCCGCGATCGAGCTCGCAGCCGCCGCGCCGCACGGATTGTTGTGCTTGGTAACGGCGACGAAGGGCGCTTCGAATTCCTTGGCGAGCGCCAGGGCCGCGTCGAGGTCGACCAGATTGTTGTACGAGAGCTGCTTGCCACCGAGCAGCTCGGCCGTCGCGACGGACGGCTCACTCACGCCGCCGACGCGGTACAGGGCCGCACTCTGGTGCGGATTCTCGCCGTAGCGCAAGGCCGTGATCTTCGAGCCCGCGAAAGTCCTCGTCGGCGGGAACACGTCGCTCGCATGACCCTCGCGCACTTCCTCGGCGAAGAGCCAGCCCGAGATCGCCGCGTCGTAGCTCGCGGTCGCGCTGAAGGCCTTGACCGCCAGCTCGCGGCGCAGCTTCGCGCTCAAAGTCCCGTCGTGCTGCTCGAGCTCCTCGAGCACGCGCCCGTAGTCCGCCGGATCGACGACCACACCGACGAAGGCATGGTTCTTCGCCGCCGAGCGCACCATCGAAGGACCGCCGATGTCGATCTGCTCGACCGCCTCCTCGCGCGACACGCCGGCCTTCGCCACGGTCGACTCGAAGGGATAGAGATTGACCACGACGAGATCGATGCCGCCGATGCCGTGCTCCTTCATCGCGCCGAGGTGGCTCGGATCGTCGCGGCGCGCGAGGATTCCGCCGTGCACCTTCGGGTGCAGCGTCTTCACGCGGCCGTGCATGATCTCGGGAAAACCCGTGACCTCGCTGACTTCGCGCACCGCGATGCCGGCGGCGCGCAGGGCCTTGTGCGTTCCTCCGGTCGAGATCACCTCGATCCCGCGCTGGACAAGCATGCGGACGAAGCTCTCGAGCCCGGTCTTGTCGGAAACGCTGACGAGCGCGCGGCGAACACGTTGATCCAAGGAAAGCTCCTGGCCCACCCGGGCCGAGTGCGGTGCGGACGGTGCGACGTGAGGGCGAAGAGGGTAATGTTCGAGCGCTCCATGATCCACTCGCGCGCCCGCACCTGGCTCGTCTGCGCCCTCGCACTTTGCAGCGCGGGCTGCCCCGGCGACGCGCCCCCGAAGCCCAAGCCGCCGTACAACATCGTCCTGGTGGTGGTCGACACCCTGCGCGCGGACTACGCCGACCCGGCGACCAGGCTCGCCGACGTGCCCAACATCGCCGAGTTCGCCAAGGAGGCCGTCGCCTTCCCCTTCGCCTACACCCACGCGCCGATGACCCTGCCGGCGCACACGGCTCTGTTCAGCGGCCGCACGCCGATGCACACCGGCGTGACCAACAACGGACAGGCGGTGTCGCAGGAGCTGCCGCTCTTGTCGGAGTGGCTCGAGAAGCAGGGCTTCGTCAGCCAGGCGGCGGTCTCGCTCGCGACCCTCTGGCCGCTGGACCGCAACCAGGGCGTCGACCGCGGCTTCGAGCACTTCGATCGCGGCCAGGGCTCGATCTCCAACGCGACCGACACGAATCGCGATCTAGCGCCGATCCTCGATTCGATGATCGAGCGCGCGCCCTTCTTCGTCTTCGCGCACTACGCCGAGCCGCACGAGCCCTATGAGGCCCATGGTCTCGTGCAGTGCAACGCGGACATCCGCTGGAACGACAAGCCGCTCGAGACCGTGACCACTTCGGAGTGGTCGATGCGCCGGCACGACTTGACGCTCGAGCCGGGGATCAATCGGCTCGAGATCCATTCGGCGGAGGACTTCAAGGTGCGCTCGCTCTCGTTCACGGCGAAGGGCAAGCGATTGCCACTCCAGTTCGAGGCCGGCGCGCTCTTGAAGCAGGGCAAGGCCCTGGTCGCGACGGTCGAGAACTCATCGTCGAGCCCGGTGCTCGCCGCCATGGAGCTGTGGATGCACGACGTGCCGACGCAGAAAGAGCTGCCGGCGCGCTACCGGCGCGAAGCGGAAGCGGCCGACGCTGCGTTCGGCACCTTCGTGGCGATGCTGAAGAAGCGCAAGCTCTACGATTCGAGCTTGATCGTGTTCACTTCCGATCACGGCGAAGCGCTGGGAGAGCACGGAGTCATCGGGCACGTGGTCAATCTGCACGATGAAATGCTGCACGTGCCGCTGTTGATCAAGCTGCCCAAGGGTCACGAGGGCCGGCATTTCCTCGAGCGTTCGCAGCGCGACCTCGTGCGTCTGATCGACGTCGCGCCGACGATCCTCGATGCGCTCGGGCTTCCGGCGCTGCCGGGCCAGGAGGGCACGTCGTTGTTCGAGGCGAGCGATCGGACTCTGCTGGCACAGACTTTCCGTCCCGAGGCTCCGCGGACCTTGTTCGCGCTGCGCGATCAGCGCACGAAGCTCGTCTACGACGTCGATGCGGGGACGTTCCGGATGTACGACCTCCAGGCGGATCCTGGTGAGCTGCAGGACATTTTCGCGAAGGCGGGCGGTCAGCGGCTCGCCTGGCAGGAGCGGTTGAAGAAGCTCGGCGCCACGGCCCCCAGTCTGCGGGCGGGAAACATCCAGATGGATGCTCAGATGCAGGATCAGCTGAAACAGCTGGGCTATTGACGTACGGGAGTCAGGTGAATTCGTCCGGAGTCGTGCAGGCATGCCCAGAGCTCGAGTCATCACCGTCGTCGCCGTCTTGCTGCTGCTGCTCTTGTGGTGGGCGCCATGGAAGCGCGAGGAGGCGCTGCACAAGAGTGAGGACGTCCCGCCTGCCTCGCTGCCGCAGTCTTCGGCGACGAATCCGCCGGCCGAGACGCTGCTCGGCATACAAGAGCGCGCTCCCGCCGAGAGCGCTGGCGCAACCGTGTCGAGCAGCGAAGCGGCAAAGCAGACCGAGCTGCGCGGATATGTCACGTGGAGAGTCGACGGCGAGCCGGTCGCGGGAGTGCGCGTCGTCGCCTACGCGAGCGATCTAGCGCTTCCAACCCCGGAAGCCGTCATGAGCCTCGCAACCGGCACGGAGCTGCTCGCGTCGGCGGAATCGGACAGTCACGGGCACTTCGCGATCGCCGGACTCAGCCGCTCGCGCAAGTACGACCTGATTGCGGGCGCGCCGGGCATCATTGCCTCAGAGCTGATCCGGGCCGTCGTGCCAGGCGGATCGGAAGTGACCGTGCCCGTGCTCCACGCGTATGGCGCCTTGATCCAGCTCGTCACCGAGGGGAAGGATCGGTTCGAGTTTCCGCCAGAGCAGCGTGACTCCATTCAACTCGAGATCTCGTTCGCCGAAGGTTCGGCGGAAGACGTGCCGGAATTCCCGGCCGCAGCGGCCCTGGCGGGCGTTCCACTCGATGAGCTCGTGGAATCCGCGGAGAGGATCTTGATGCTGGCTGGTTTCGAGGGCGCGCCGACCTCGACGGATCCCAACAGCGTCAAGGTTCGGTTCCCGGGATACGAGAGCAAGGAGCAGGACTTCTTTTTCTCGCGGCTCGATCAGAGTCTAGCGAAGAGCGTGATGCCGCTGGTCAAAGTCTGCACTGGGTTTGGAGATGTCGAGTGCGTTCCCATTGGGCTCGGGGCTGTTCTGCGGGACTCGCTCGCGTCGCGGCCACTGAAAATGCTCCTCGAAGCGAAGGATGCGGCGGGTCGGATTGACACCTTCAGTCTTGATTTTTCTTCAGCGAAGCCGGTGATGATCCGCGGTCTTCCCCTGGGGGACGTTCCGGTGCGCGCCTTCGCGATCGACATTCCATACCCGGGTAGATCACTTTTCTCGTTTCCGTTCGCGGGCGATTCCGCCGTCGGTGAGACTCCGCTGAGACTCGAAGTCGACTTCACTCACGCGGGCTTCCTGCATGTCGCGTGCAAGACCGAGGCTGGCGCGGATGCTCCAGGAGGGCTCGAGGTCGTGGTGTCGAACGTGGATGCCGTGAAGGCGGGGCTGACTTCGAATCGCGTGATGTCCCAGGTATTCAGGTGCCAGGCTGCGGAGATGTCGATC
Organism: Planctomycetota bacterium; assembly: GCA_035490315.1. Lineage (GTDB taxonomy): Bacteria > Planctomycetota > UBA1135 > UBA1135 > JADJQU01. The sequence continues at coordinate 26,624 of DATHET010000191.1, read as the reverse complement.
GGTCCACTGAACGCCGGCGACTACACCGTCAGGCTGATCGGTCCGCGCGCGCCAGGCGACCGCGCGTCGCAGAACGAGCCGCTGACGGTACGCGATGATGAGATCACGGATGTGACGTTCGAGTACGGAGTCAGGTGAATTCGTCCGGAGTCGTGCGGGCGTCCCGCGCGCCGCGTACGCGGCGCGCGGGACGCCCGCACGACTCCGGACGAATTCACCTGACCCCACGATCGCGCCCCCGATCGATGGTCCGATCGGAGGCGCGTGGTTGTCCCGCGGGAGGTCCGCGGGCTCTTCGACTCAGGCGCTCACTGACAGATGGTGAAGCTCAACCCGTTCGTCAGCGTCGCGTTGTTGGGCGCGGCGAAGCCGGGGTCGCGGCCCCAGAACTGGCAGTTCACCGCCGTGCCCGCCACCGACAGCGCCGGCAGCGGCGTCCCGCCGAGCAGACCCGCGGCGAACCTGCTGAAGTCGATCGAGTACACACCCGAGCAGTCGTTCGCCGGTGCCGGGTTGCCGCCAGCCGCGACCGGAGTCGTGCGCTTGATCGGCGCCGCGACGCACAGGGTTCCACCGAGGAAGGGATTGCTCGCTCCGCCGTTGACGCCGTAGATGAGCAGTCCCGGCTTGTTGTTGCGCACGTTGGTCGCGCGAACCGTGTAGCCGGAGAGTTGCCCCGCCTTGGGCGTGCCGATGAATCCGATCGACGGCGTGCAGCCCAGCGCATTGACCTTGGCCACGCAGTACGTCGTTCCCGTGTTGGGTTGGACGTAGTAAGGACCCGCGTGGAACTGATTCTGGGAGTTCCCAGCGTTGTCCACCGGAGTGATGTGGAAGTACCACGGCTGAGTGGACGCCGCGAGCACGGTGTTCACGGTGGTCACCGGCCCGAGGTTGATCGGCACCTGCGGCTGCGTGAGCGGATTGTGGTCCCACACGTAGGTGTAACCCGCGAGCCCCGAACCGCCGGAGTCAGCCGTCGGATCCCAGACCATCGTCACTGAGTTGCCGCAGTTGGCGACGCCAACCTGGTGCGTCGTCGACATCAGGCCAGTCACGAAATCAGGCTGGATCATGTCGAGCAGATACGGACCGCTGCTGACGTAGCTCGCGGTCCAGTTGTCGCACTTGTCCACGCTCTTGATGTTGAAGGTGAATGTCCCGCTGGCGGGCATCACCATCGGCGTGCTCGACACGGCCCCGATGTCCTTCACGTTCGAGGGTGCGCCAGGGCCACCGATCGAAAGGAAGATGCCGTGACCATCGAGCCCCGACAGATTGTCGGCGCCGTTGGTCCAGGCGAAGTTGATGTTGGGGTTGTTCGACCACACGTTCGCCGTGTGATTCGTCGAGTGCACGTTCGTCGGCAAGGCCGGTGCCGTCCCGTCGACGTAGATCGCTTCCGCATCGGTGTCGTCGATCGCGTTGTCGGAGCGGGCGTTGACGCTGAAATTCTTCAAGCCCTCCGTATTCCAGTGCGTGGTCCAACGCCCCGTGCGGTTGGTTCCGCCGAGAACGTCGCCGAGCACGATGTCCCTGCCGAGGCTCTCGTTGCTCATGAGGTCGGTCACTGCGCCGTCCTGCAGGGTCGTCGTCGCCGCGGTGAGGATGTCACCCGTGGAGGTCGAGTCCAGGAACACGCCGCTGGCGATCCAGGCCGAGTTCGTGTAGCTCGCCGACACGGTGACGCTGTCGCCGGGTTGGACGTAGTTGTCCGAAGCGCTGGTCGAGAAGCTCGGCGTCGGCGTCGTGTCGGCGTAGTGCACGATCACGCAGATGCCGATGTTCGAGGACGAGCCGGGCACGACGGAGGCGGGATAGGTCTTGATCCGCCACGCCGCGACGGTCGGGTTGTCGAAGATGCGGATCTCCGTGTTGTCGCGCGGAGACTGCTGCGCCGTGTAGTCGCCGGCGTTGTTCGCGGCGCTGAACGGAGCCACGTCGATGTAGGTGTCGAAGTCGTTGACCAGTGCGGCGGAGGCTCCCGCGGAGGATGCCTGCTCGTTGTAGGTGGTCACGACCACGACCCGCGTCGCGCCGGCCAGCACGTCGAAGTCGACGATGCCCGTGCTGGTCGAGCCCTGCGTGTAGCCCCACATGTACATGCCCGATCCCGGTCCGCCGTAGTGGCTCTTGTACGACTCGACGCGACCTGCGCCGTAGATGTTCAAGTGGCTCGAAGGCGAGGCGCTCGGAGCGGAGATCGTGACGTTGTTCTTCGTCGTCGCTCCCGCCATCAGCACGGCCGACAGGGTCGCCGGGTTCCAGCGCAGGAAGGAGTAGTGATCGCACAATTGCAAGGCGAGACCGGTCACGTGCGGCGAAGCCATGCTCGTGCCCGACTTCTTGCTGTAGCCCGTGACCGTGCCTGCCGCGGTGGAGACCACGTAGCGTCCGACGGCGCTGACGTTCGGCTTCCAGCGGTCATCGCCGGTCGGCCCGCGGCTCGAGGAAGCCACGATCGTGCCCGGATCCTCGCCGGGCGTGACGACGAAATCGCTCACGCTGCCGACGGTGAGCACGTTCTTCGCTGCCGCCTGAAGTCGCAGCGTGCTGGCGCCCGAGCCCTCGTTGCCGGATGCGAAGACGTACAGCTGGTCGTAGGTGTGGACCTCGGTGTCCAGCAATCGGCATTCGGCCTCGCTGCCGATGTAGTTCGTCCCCGGTGCCCCGTAGGAGTTGTTGATCGCCATCGGACGCTGCGAAACGCTGAAGTTCGAGTCCGTGTACGGCGTGTGCATCTTGGCCAGGACGTTGGCGAAGTTGACGCCCGACGAGCTGCCCGAGCTGTTGAAGATCTTGCCGACGAAGAAACGGTGCATCGTGTTGTAGCCCGTGCCCGGCGCCATGCCGGCGTGGCTCGGATCGACGTCCGCGTTGCCGAGGATCGTTCCACCGACGTGCGAGCCGTGGGTGTCGCCGTCGTTGAACGGCCCGAGGTTTTCGGGAGTGAAGTCCCAGCCGACGACGTAGGGATCGAGGGCCGCGTGGCCGATGTCGAGGCCAGAGTCGATCAAGCCTCCGACCACCGCGCCGCTGGTCGCGCCATCCCAGGCGATGCGCGTCCGATCGGCCAGGATCATCGGCGTCGATTCATCGTGCGCCTCCGTGCTCGGCAGGTTCTGCTCGACGAACTGCACGAAGTCGAGGGCCAGCAGGCCTTCGATGCGGGCCGGATCGAGACGCGCGCGGAAAGCGCGGATGCTCGAGGCGTAGTCGACGACCTCGACGCCCGCGGCTTCGAGAGCGCGCTGCTGCCAGCCATTGGTGACCCACACGGATGCTTCGCCGGCTTGCACCGGGCCCTCAGGCCCGATCGTGTCGACGCCGCCTTCGATCGGAGCCGGCCCGAAGACCGGGGATGAGTCGGCGTTCAGGTCGGAATCGAAGACGTCGATCCACACGTCGAGGGTCTTGCCGGGTTGTGCATTGATGAGCGCCTTGCTCAACGCCGGGTGAACTTTCTGCCAGGTCTTCGGCGTGCCGATCCAGCGCACGAAGTCCGCGCCGGCAATCGGGCTGATCGCCGACGGAGGCAGGGCGACTTTCAGCGTGTAGTGCGGGTGGAAGGAAAGCACGCGCGCGCCCATGGCTTCGAGCTCCGCGATGCGTTGCTCGGTCATCTTCTTGGAGAACATGACGAAGGCGTAGGTCTCCTGCGCCGGCCGACCGTCCGCTCCCAGCGCCGCAGCGGCGGCGGAAAGGGCGGGATCGATGCGCTCGCCCTGGGGCGGGAAGTACTTCCCGGCCGCGAAGCCCAGGAAGAATGGATCGCCGCTGGCCGGCCCGACCACGCTGTCCGCGGCCCGACCGGGCTCGACGACAGCGGCGCGCGGCAACGGAATGGAATCGTTGCCGAGCTCGCTGGAGGTCAAGGGCGCGAAGCTCGCCTGGCCGACGATTGCATCGCGAGCGGCAGGAAGGCCAGCGATCTCGGGCGCGGGGACCGCGACAGGGGCCTGGGCATAGCTGAGAGCAGCCAGGGCGAACACGGCGGAAAGGGGACGCAGAGAGAGTAAACGGGCGCTCGCGGGGCGCGTTGACCGGACCGAGGGTGACATTTGGCTGACTCCAGGTGAAAAAAGGACGGATGGGGTTGCCCGGGAGAGGCGTCTGGCCTTTACATCCGGGGCATCCCGCGTCCGTTACCGAGGGTTTTGCCTGAGCTGCCCGACTTGGAATCAGGTCGGTGTTACGATCCGACTCCCGCCGCGAATTCCCCCGTGTCCGCCATCGAGCCCGACATCCAGAAACTGACGCAAGGGGCCGCGCGGGGTGAACGCGCAGCCCTCGATCGCTTGTTGGAGCTGTACCTGCCCGAGCTCGAGGCCTTCGTCGCGCGCCGCGCGGGCAAGCCCGTGCGCGAGCACGAGTCCGCGGCCGACATCGTCCAGTCGGTGTGCCGCGAGGTGCTGCAGCACGCCGAGCGCTTCCGCCACCCGAGCGAGCTGGCGTTCAAACAGTGGCTTTACACGACCGCCCTGCGAAAGATTTCCAACCGCGTCGACTTCTACCGCGCGCAGAAACGCGACCTCGGACGCGTCGAGAATTTCGCGCCGGGAAGCGCCGACCAGGCGGCCAGCCAGGTCTTCAATTTCTACCAGAGCTTCTCGACTCCCAGCCGCGGGCTGATGGTCCGCGAGGAAGTCGAGCGCATCGAGGGCGCCTTCTCCCAGCTCTCCGAGGAACAGCGCGAGGTGGTCACGATGGCCCACGTGCTCGGCTTGTCGCGAGCCGAGATCGGCGAGCGCATGGGCAAGAGCGAAGGCGCCGTGCGCGTCCTCTTGCACCGGGCGCTGGCTCGCGTGTCGAAGCTGCTCGCCGAGCCCGGCGTGTGAACCGCGCGCCGTTCAGCGCACCAGCCGCACGTCCGCGAGCTCGAGGTCCGCGCCGGCGATCGCGAAGCGATCGATCGCGCCCGTGACGAGCACGCGACCGCGGCGCACCCCCGCCGTGCTCGACTCGGCGACGCTGACCTGGACGCCTTGGAATTGCGCTCCGTCCAGAGTGATGAAATCCGCCGCAGCACGGTTTTCCCCTGCAATTTCCAGCGCAACCGCGCCGCCGTGGTCGACGTAATCGAACTCCAGGCGGCTGGTGTGGCGGCCGCGGCAGCGCAGTATCGCGTGCGAGAGCCGCATGGTTTTCGCGGCTTCTTTCTGCTGCTTCGCGCTGGTCTTCGGGTCCGCCGAGCTTCCGATCTCGGTGTTGCCGAGCCCCTCGCCGAACCCGTCGACCGCGAATTCCAGCCCGTCAGAACTGAAGCGGCTGCCGACGCCGTACACGCTGCCGACCTGCAAGCGCTCGAGCTCGAGCGGTTCACCAGGGCGCCCGTCCTTCGAAACGCTGCGACCACCGACTGCGCTGCAACCGACAGCCAGCGAAGCCAGGATCAGGACGAGGACTTTCGTCTGCATGCGAATGGATGTGCGGGACTGCTGGAGGACGGGGCGAGCCTGGGGCGTGTTGTATCTCGCGCGGCCCGAGCCGGCGCTTCCAGATCTCTTTCTTGCGTGACAGCAGTCCGGGAACGCCGCGCGCGGGGCTGCCCGGACCGCTGGAAACAGAATTCTTCTCGAATCCCGGCAACCGACCCCGGGCACTTGTCTAGAGAGGGTGTCGCACGCGCAAGCATGCGGCCACCTGGGGCAGCAGACGGATCCGGATCGGGGCACTCTCCTGGCTCGATCAAGATTCGCCATGCCGCGAAGGGAGTCTCTCCCAACTCGGAGCCACCTCAGGATCCAGTTCTCGCCGACGACAGTTGCCCAAGGGACGGGGCATCTGCCTTAGGCGATACTCGGACCGCCCGGACGCGTTTTCTCCAACGCGCGCCGGGCGGTCGCCTTTAACAAGGACCTGGCCGTGTGGCTCGGAGCACCGCGCCTCGCGGGATCCGACCGCTTTTTTCAGCGGGCGTGGAGCAGCATCTCGGCGAAGCGCTCCGTTTCCGACGGCCCGTCCTCGCGGTCGGCCAGATGGCCGAACTTGTCGAAGGCGAGGGTGACGGGAATCGCGCCGGGGAGATCGAAGCGCTCGTTCAGCGCGTCGAGATCGACCGGATCGAAAACCACCACGGGCACGTTCCAGTTGCGCTTCGCGGCGAACTCGCTGACTCGCGCGGCCACCGTCGCCCGATCAGCGCGCGGCCCCATCAGGTCGTAGCTGACCAGCAGCACTTCCGTTCCCTTCGCTTCACCAGCGGCCTGGACCAGGCCGGGCAGTTCTTCGACGCAAGACATTCACCACATCGCCCAGAAGTTCAGGATCAGCGGCTTGCCGTGCGCGTTCGCGATGCGCGTCTCCAGGCCGGCCAGGCCGACGATCTCGACCGGCGGAAGCGGCGGCGGAGTGGCTTCGCGGTTGCACGCCGAAAGCGCGCAAAGAATTACGAGCAGGGCAAGTCGCATCCGATGGTCAGGTCGCAATCTCCGCACGGGAGATCACTTCTTCTTGATGCTTCAGCCGTAAGGCCGAGTTTCCTTGACCTCGATGTCCTTGCCGGCGAGCAGGGCGTCCGCCGCGTCGCGCACGTAGATCTTGGCCTTTTCGCCCTTGCTCTCGTCCAGGTTGTCGTCGAGCGCGCCCGCGTAGCGCAACACGCCCTTCTGGTCGATCACGTAGCAGTGGGGCGTCGACTTGGCCTGGAAGAGACCGGACAGCACGTTGCCGTGGTCGGCGATGACCCGGTGCGTGAATCCGACTTCCTTGATCTTGTCGCGGAGGTTCGTGTAGAGCTTCGAGTAATCCGCGTCCTTCGGCGGCGCCGCGCCCAGCTCGTTCTGGTTGGAAGCGATGCCCAGGATCACGACGTCCTTGCCCGCGTACGTCTTCTCGAGGGCCTTGGTCACCGGATCGCCGTGCTTCTCGGCCGGGCAGCGGTCCGACCAGAAGTGCACGATGACGACCTTGCCACGCAGCTCCTTGAAGCTCACGGCTTTGCCGTCGAGATCCTTCATCGCCTGGGTTTCGGGAACCGTCATCCCGACCTTCAGGACCTCGACCTTCGGCGTCTCGACGGGCGGCGTCGGAGCGGGCTTGGGGTCCTGGGCCTGGAGCGGGAGAGTGAATGCGACACCGATCGCGAGGATCGAGAGGATATTCAGCTTCATGGAAGTCTCCATACTACGGCCCGACCGTGTACTCCAGCCCTGCAGACAGTGAGGAGCCGTCCGGGGGCGCAAAACCCGGGTCGCGTCCCCAGAACTGCGTGTCGACCACGGAGCCCGCGATACTCAATTCCGGCAGGGGAGATCCACCGAGAGTTCCCGCGGCGAAGGCGTTCACGTCGATCGTGTAAATGCCGCTGCAATCGACGGCGGGCCAGCTCGTGCCGTTGGAATTGAGGGCGATCGAGCGGCTGATCGGAGCGTTGATGCACAGGGTCGCGCCCTGGAAGGGAGTGCTCGCGCGGCCGCTGATGCCGTAGAGCATCAAGCCGGCCTTGTCGTTGCGGTTCTGCGTCGAGCTGACCGTGAAGCCCGAGCCCGAGCTGGCCGACGGCGTACCGCTGCTCGCGATCACCGGAACGCAGCCCAGCGAGTTGGTCTTGGGCGTGCAATAGACGACCGGCAGCGCCAGCGTCGGCTCGAGCTGCACGCCGTTCACCGTCGCGTAGATGTTTCCGATGCTGGCAACGATGTGGAACGAGCCGCCGATGACGCTGATGCGGTGCTTGGCGTAGGTCGCGCCCAGCGCGTGCGCGCCACTCCATTGAGTTCCGCCGACCGGCTGAATGGGATCGAGCGAACCAGGCACCTCCACATCGGTGATGAACGTCGTCGGATTGTCGGGCGCGAACGCGTAGGTGTAGACGAAGTAATCGCCGTCGAGCAGGCCGCTGAAGGTCAGGTCCAGCAGGCCGTCGTGACATCCGTCGAGCAGCAGCTCGTCATCTCCAGTCGTGAACGGATTGTCGAAACCGAAAGTAAAGTGATGGGCGGACGAGGCGCTGACCGTCGCGGTCGTGGCTGCTCCGGTGACATCCAGCAACGGCCCACCACCGGTCACGATCATCCGGTTCCAGATGCCCGCCTGCCCCGCTGCGGCGCCGTAACTAGGCGAGGGCTCCGCGTTGTATCGACCGATGTCGAGGTTGATGGCTTGCGCCGCGACGGAGGGAGCGAGGCCCGAGAGAGCCGCGCAGAGCAGGAGGTAGCTCGAGAAGCTGGTCATGGTGGTAAACGCTGGGTTGGGACGAGCGCACGAAACCGCGAACCCACAGAGTACCGCGACCCGCGTGTTTCAGGGGGTGACCAGGGCCCGGACCTGCGCTCACTCCGCTAAGGGTTAACCCCGATTTTCGCTATCTTCCCGAGGCCATGGCATCGGATTTCCACATCGCCTTGCTGCGCGGCGTCAACGTCGGGGGCAACAACAGGCTGCCGATGAAACAGCTGGCCGCGATGTTCACGGCGGCCGGCAGCCAGGACGTGCGGACGTACATCCAGAGCGGCAATGTCGGGTTCAGGATCTCGGGCTCGCGCGCCAAGGGACTGGCGGCGCGCATCGAGCGCGAGCTGGAGGCCCTGTTCGGGCACAGGATTCCGCTGGTCCTGCGCAGCTCGCTCGAGCTCCAGGACGTCGCGCGGAAAAACCCTTTCCTGAGCGCGGGCGCGGATCCCGATCGGCTGCACGTCTCCTTCCTCGCCGAGAAGCCGGCTGCCAAGCAGGTCGCGGGCTTGGATCCCAAGCTCGGGGCGCCGGATGAGTTCGCGTTGCGCGGCCGCGAGATCTACCTGCACACTCCGAACGGATTCACGCGCACGAAGCTGTCGAATGCGTACTTCGATCGCGCGCTCCAGACCACGTCGACGGTCAGGAACTGGCGCACGGTGCTCGCCTTGTGCGAGCTGACGCGCGAGTGATCGCGCGATGGATCGGGCTCAGGGGCGCGGGCGGATCGAATTCATGAACGTCGTGTAGCTCGGCTCCCACTTCGCGACCGTGGCCGCCGGACCGACGAGCTTGAAGTACCAGGGCCCGTCCTTGGTCTCGACGATCGAGGCCAGCATGCGCCACTCCGGCTTGTTGACGCGTTCCCCCGATCCCGGCGCCGTCTCGGCGATGTAGGTGCCCGAGAGGGCGGCGTCGAAGACTTCGAGGCCTGCGATCTTGCGCTCGGATTGCTGCAGAGCGTCGGCCGACGGAGAACCATCCGGTTGCTCGAACTGCCCGACCCAGCGCTCGATGTTCGCTTCGCGCGAGCCGCCCTGACCCCCGGAGTAGTACACGACCAGCGAAGCATCCTCGCCGGCTTCCGCGCCGTGCGGGAGGCGGAACTGGGCCTTGCGCATCCCGCTCGACGGCGGCTCGGCGATCCAGCCCGGCTGGGCAGCGAGCTCGAGAGCCGGCGCGGTCGCAGGCGCCGGCGCGGGCTTCTGGCTCTCGGCGGGCTTTTCAGCTGCGACCGGAGGCGGCTCCGCATGGACCGGCTCCTTCGCGGTTTGCGCGGGACGGTGCGAAGCGCAGGCCTGGGCGAGCAGGAGCGCGAAGACTGCGGAAAGTGCGCGAGGGATCGTGGACGACATGGCGGACCTCCGTCTCTAGAAATGCGCGAAGGCGCCGGAGTCGGCGCCTTCGCATTCTGATCTGCCTCGCGCGTGATGTCACGCGAGGCTCGGGATGCAGGTCACGGAGTGAACGTGATCCCCAGTCCGTTGGTCAGGTTGGACCCCAGCGCGCAAGGACCCGTCGGGTCGCGGTACCAGGCCTGGAAGTACCAGGTGCTGCCCGCGGTGATCAGGTTGCCGCTCAGGCCGACCACCTGCACGATGTCGATCTGCCCCGTCGGACTGGACATCTGCGGCGGATAGCGTTTCGTGGGTTGCAAGCACAGGAGCCCGTCCGCCAGGTGCACGCCATTCCCGCCGTTCAGCTGGTTGGCGCCGATGAAGAAGATCACGGCCTTGTTGCCGGGCATCTGGATCGCAGTCAGTCGCGAGCTGTCGTTCGACACGCTGGCGAGACCGCTGTTGTAGAGGATCGCGCCACGGTTGGTCGAGTTGAGGCAACCCTTGCCCGTGCCGTTGCTGTGGTTCAAGCACGGGCACTGGGTGCCGGCGCCGTCGCCGAAGCAGTACTGGATACCCGGGCCTTCGCACTCGTCAGGCAACCCGTTCTGGTTCAGGTCCTGGCTGGTGCCGAGGAAGATGTCGCAATCGTCCGGCGTCAGGTTGGTGTTGCAGTCCGGATCGCAGTTGTCCGGGATGCCGTTCGGCTGGCAATCCAGCTCCGTGCCGTTGGCGATCTCGCACACGTCTCCAGCCCCGTCCCCGTCGCAATCGACCTGGTTGGGGTTGGCATGGAACGGACAGTTGTCGCAGAGGTCGCCGCGGCCGTCGTTGTCGGAGTCGAGCTGATCGGGGTTGAAGATCGCGATGCAGTTGTCGACGCAGTTCGGCGTGCCGTCGTTGTCGAAGTCCGTCTCCGGATTCCCGCAGCCGCAGAAGCCTGGGGAGATCTTGGCCGGATCGGTCGGGCAGCCGTCGTTGCAGTCCGGCGTGCCATCCGCGTCCGTGTCGGTGTCGGGAACGCCGCAACCGCAGGTACCCGGATCGACCTTCAGCGGATCGTTCGGGCAGGTGTCGTTGCAATCGGGCGTGCCGTCGTTGTCGGTGTCCGTGTCCGGCGTGCCGCAACCGCAGATGCCGATAGCGGTCTTCAACGGATCGAGCGGGCATCCGTCGACGCAGTTCGGGGTGCCGTCGCCGTCCGTGTCGACTTCCGGTCGGTTGCAGCCGCAGAAGCCGGGAGCGATCTTCAGCGGATCGAGCGGGCACAGGTCATTGCAGTTCGGCGTGCCGTCGCCATCCGTGTCGGTGTCGGCCACTCCGCAACCGCAAATTCCCGGGGCGATCTTGGCCGGATCCGTCGGGCAACCGTCGAGGCAGTCGGGCGTCAGGTCGCCGTCGGTGTCGACCATCGGCTGCACCGCGACCGTGTAGTCCTCGTAGTAGGCGAAGGTCGAGAATCCGCAGGGACTGACGACCAGGCTGTCGTCGAGCGCCACGCGCATGCGCGTGTTGCCGAGCAGGGCGCCGACGGGCGGCGTGAAGTTGCCCGTGAACTGCGTCGGCAGGGCCACCGGGGCGCCCACGAGCGCGACGCTCTCGCCGGGGTCAGTGAAGTCGAAGTCCTGGTTCCAGTCGATGAACACGCTGACCTTGTCCGTCGAGAAGGGATTCGCCGTGTCGACGATGATTCCCTGCGGGCAGCCGATGCTGGCCGGGTTGATCAGGTTCATGAAATTCTGGTACCCGCCGACCACGCAGGTGGGCGTCGAGTTGTCGATCGCGCCGTAGCGCACGCGCGTGATGATCTCGAGCGTCGGCCCGCAGGCGCTGCTGGTCCCGGCCTGGCAGTAGTCGGGGCAGGTCTCGGTCAAGCGGAACGTGCCCATGTCGGAGGCCAGTTTCCCGCCGTGCACGAGGGCGCGGTACTCGACTCCGAACTGCGTGTTGAAGCTGACGATCGAGGCCAGGGGATTGACTCCGCAGGCGCCGTCATCGTTGTCGGCCAGGCAGGTCAAGGCGCCGCAGGTTCCGGTGAACACGCTGATGCGCGTGTCGAAATTGGTCAGCGCATCGCAGGTCGAGAGGGTGACCGGGTAACCCGTTCCGTTGAACTTGAACCACACGCCGGGCGACACGGAAGGCGCCGTGCAGCCGGGCAGCAGATCCTGCGTCGCACCGAGGGTGGAGACCACGGCCGGCGGCGATCCGCAGGGGAAGAGCGCTGCGTTCGCGCAATCGTCGTGGTACGGGGGCGGCGTGAAGGGAACCGCGGTGTCGTAGACGGTGATGCTGTCGGGGACGGCCTGGTGCACCGCGACCATCGAAAGGAATCCCGGGTTGCGCGAGTCGGGATAGAGGTCCATCCCTCCGGCGGTCGAGCCCACGGGATTGTTCTGTCCCTGGAACGCGCGGCCGGTCGGCGTCAGCGCTGAAACTCCGACCGTGAACTCGATCGCCTGCAAGGCCGGCGTGCCGTTCTGCGCCCAACCCCACAGCGTGTTGTCCGTCCTGTCCCAGGCCATGCCGGCGAAGGCGGTGGCCGGCAAGGTCGGGTTGACGTAGGTCTTGACCGTCGTCGCGGTGACCAGGTTCGGATCGAGCACGAACTCCCACACGATCGTGCCGAAGTTCGCGGTGAAGAAGTGACCGTTTTGCGGGTTGCGCGCAAGGCAGCGGATGGTCGCCGGCAACAGGCCGGGCAGCGGGTTGGTCAGGGTGTAGACCCGCGCGAAGGTCAGACCGCCATTGCCCGGGTTGTAGTCGTACTCGACGATGCGATTGGTCTCTTCCCCGAACCACATCTTGTTCGCGAACTCGTCCGCTTCGCCGTCGCGGTGACCGAAGGTGCTCGACGCGATCGAGGTCTGCGGGAACTGCGCGAGCAGCGCGCCGTTGTGGTCGTACTTGTAGATCAGGCCGGTGTTCAGCACGGTGCTGCCGTCGCCGCCGGTGACCCAGAACGACCCGAATGCGGCTTCGACCCCGTAGACGAATCCGTTGGCCGGAACGGGAGGATTCTGGACGTCGTAGGGCCCGACCACGACGCCGCCGAGGAAGCTGTAACTTCCTCCCTGCATGTCCTGCCTGAGCGTCGGACTGTTGTCGGCGAAGGGCTGCTGCGCCTGCGCGTCCGCCGTTGCCGAGGCGATCGCGAGAGCTGCGGTGAACAGAATCGTGGACGTACGCGAATTCAAGTTGCGGAACATGGGGATGAACCAGCCCCTGCCGGGGGCCGCTGAAACAGAGGGACAGAGCGCTGGGGGTAGCGCCTTTCCAGCTTGGACTAAGAACGAAAAACGTGCCCAAGAAAATCGGGGGGCCTCCTACCGGATCCAGCAAGACCGCGCTTTTCGACCCCAAGAAAGGGGTTGTAGTCCCCAAGCCGAGATCAAAGAGGAACGGATTTCCCAGGGCCGCGCGTTCAGCGGGCTGGCCGGCGGCGCACGATCACGAGGCCAATGCCGCCGAGAATCGCGAGGGAAGCGATCGACAGGCGCGCGCTGAATTGCTCTCCCAAGAGGACCACCCCGGCGATCGCCGCGAGCAGCGGGACGCACAATTGCACCGTGGCCGCGCGCGTCGCGTCGAGCCCGCGCAGGGCCGCGTACCAGATCGCGTAGCCCGCGCCGGAGGTCAGCGCCCCGGAAACGATCGCGTACTGCACGCCCCTCGCGTCGAAGCGCGCCTGGCCAATGAAGATCGCGCTGACGATCAGGGCGAAGGGCACGGCGCGCAGGAAATTGCCCGCGGTCTCGCGCAGCGGATTGGCCGAGCCTCGGCCGCGCAGCGAATAGGCCCCCCACGCGACTCCAGCCCCGACCATCGAGGCCGCAGCTTGGATTGGCGGAGCGGAAATCCCCGGCCACACGAGCCAGACGAGACCGGCGAAGGCCGAGGCGAGGCCGAGGGCCTGGATCCAGCTCGGTCGCTCGCCAGCGCGCCAGCCCCACAGGATCATGCACATCTGCACCGCGCCGAACAGAAGCAGTGCACCGGTCCCGGCCGTGAGCTCGCGGTAGGCGAACGAGAAAGCGATCGCGTAGGCGAAGAGCGCCGCCGCCGAGATCCAGCTGCCTTCGCGCAGCGCGCGCTTCTCGCGCGAGCGTGCGATCAGCCACAAGGCCACGGCGCCGGACACGATCCGCACGCTGGTGAAGCTCGCCGCGTCGATCTCGGTCTCGCGCAGCGCGAGCCGGCACAGGATCGAATTCGCCGCGAAGGCCAGCATCGCCGACGCGGTCAGGACGAACAGGCCCAGCGGAGACATGGCGGAACGCGGAAATGCCGCCCGAGCTATTTCTTGCTTCCGCGCTTGCGCAGGTAGGCCTCGATGAAGCCGTCGATCTTCCCGTCGAGCACGCCCTGGATGTTCCCCGATTCGAAATCCGTGCGGTGGTCCTTCACCATCTGGTAGGGATGCATCACGTAGGAGCGGATCTGGCTGCCGAACTTGATCTCGCCCTTGGCGTCGTACAGCGCCGCCATTTCCGTGTCGCGCTGCGCCTCGCGCAAGGCGACCAGCTTGCCCTTCAAGAGGTGCATCGCCATCTCGCGATTCTTGTGCTGGCTGCGCTGGGATTGGCAGCGAACGACCAGACCCGTCGGAAGGTGCGTCAGCCGCACGGCCGACTCGGTCTTGTTGACGTGCTGTCCGCCCGCGCCGCCGGCGCGCATCGTGTCCACCTGGAGATCGGATTCGTTGACCACGATGTCGGCTTCGTCCTCCAGCTCGGGCGTCGCGCCGACGGAGGCAAAGGCCGTGTGGCGGCGCGCCTGGGAATCGAAGGGACTGATGCGCACCAGCCGGTGGATCCCGGTCTCGGCCTTCAGGTAGCCGAAGGCATAGGCGCCCACGATGCGCAAGGTCGCGGTGCGGATCCCGCCTTCGTCTTCCGTGGCGCGCTCGACCTCCTCCAGGGAAAAGCCCTTGGCTTCGGCCCAGCGCATGTACATGCGCAGCAGGATTCCGGCCCAGTCGCAGGCATCGGCGCCTCCGGCCCCGGCCGTGATCTGCAGGAAAGCATTGTTGCTGTCCTGAGGCCCGCCGAGCATCACGCGGAAGTCGAGGTCCGCCAGATCCTGCTCGATGGCTGCGCCGAGCTGGGCCAGATCGCCCATCACCTGCTTCTCGTCGCCTTCGCGGCCCATCTCGACCAGGAGACTCATCTCCTCGATGTGCGTGGCCAGCTTGTCGATGGGCTCGACCACGGAGCGCGCGACTTTCTTCTCGGCGATCAGCTTCTGGCTCTTCTGCTGGTCGGACCAGAATTCAGGGCCGCTCTCCAGCTCGGTGATCAGCGCCAGGCGCTTGTTCTTCTGGTGGTAGTCAAAGCCCCTCCTTGAGTTGCTCCAGGCGACTCAGGGAGGACTGCACCAGGTTCTGATAGTCATTGAGGGACGGCATTGGACGCGAGTTTAGCCCCTGCGCCCTCGCCCTCCAACGACTTCAGTTCTTCGCCGGCAGATCGTCGAGCATTCCCTTGTCGCTGATCAAGGCTTCGATCGCCGCGCGTTCACGCGGAACGCCGGCTGTGATCACCTTGCAGCCTTCGGCCGTGATCACGACCACGTCCTCGATGCGCACGCCGATTCCGCTCGCTTCGTCGTACAGCCCGGGCTCGATCGTGAAGGCGCAGCCGGGGACCAGGGGCAGGGCCGGGTTGCCGACGTCGTGGACCTCGAGGCCGACCCAGTGGCAAGCGCCGTGGCGGCGCATGGACTCCATGCCCGAGGCCTTGATCGATTTCCCGCAGGCCGCCTCGACGTCGGCCATGGTCGCGCCCGGCTTGGCGGCCTCGATTCCCGCCTGCTGCGCCGCGAGCACGGCGTCGTAGATCTGCGCCTGGCGCTCGGTGAATTTGCCGTTGACCGGCCAGGTGCGCGTGATGTCGACCACTTCGTGCGAGAACTCCGGCGCGTAGTCGATCAGGATCACCTCGCCGGCCTGCATCCGCCGCCGGTTGGTGTTGTAGTGCATCACGCACGAGTTGCGGCCCGAGCCCGCGATCGCGTCGTAGCCAGGACCCGCGGCGCCCTCGCGCTTGTGCACGAAGTCCATCACGGCGGCAAGCTCCCACTCGCCGCGGCCGGGCGCGCTCGAGCGCATCGCTTCGACCATCGCCATCGCGCCGATCTTGCCGGCGCGCTCGAGAGCAACGATCTCCTCGGGCGTCTTCACGCGCCGCAGCTCGGCCAACGAATGCTGCATGTCCTTGACCTCGACCTTGAACTTGGCCTTCAGGTTCTCGGCGAGCTTGTCCTCGCGGCTGGCGCGGCCATCGAGCGGATCGTGCGAAATGCGCGCGTCGTAACCCTCGGCGCGGTCGTAGCATCCCGACAAGCCGATGAAGGGTTCTTCGCTGATCCACACCGTGCGTCCCTCGGGCATGAGGGTCTTCAGGACACCGAGCAGATCATCCTTGCCGCGGATGTCCGTGAAGCCCGACAAGGACGCGATCCACTCGTCCTCGCTGTCCCACTTCTCCCCTTCCCAGCTCTCGTTGCCCTCGCGCTTCTTGGGCAGGAACAACATTTCCTTGTGCGTGTCGAGGTCCATGACCAGGGTCGCATTCGGACTCTCGATGCCGGTCAGGTACCAGAAGACCTTGTCTTGACGAAATTGGACGTAGTCGCGCGTGTCAGGCAATCCGCGCACGATGACAACGCCGGTTTTCAAGAGTTTCGCGAGCTCGCTGCGCCGGCCAGCATGGAATTCCTTGCCCAGGCCGCATTCGGGAGCACCTCCGCCTTCGTCACCGATCGCGGGCAAGGGCGGCGCGCTCTGCTTCGCGGGGCGCTGCGGGCGAGGTTTCGCCGGTTCCTGCGCGTGGAGGGAACTCGAAAGCGCGAGGAAGGCCGCGAAGACGAAAAAGCGTTGGTTCATGGAAGTCGATGGTACCGAGGCCGGGTACTTGCCTCC
Organism: Planctomycetota bacterium; assembly: GCA_035490315.1. Classification (GTDB taxonomy): domain Bacteria; phylum Planctomycetota; class UBA1135; order UBA1135; genus JADJQU01. The sequence goes on along the minus strand of DATHET010000191.1, from coordinate 10,190 downwards.
GGTGTGTGACTGCAGGTCCGCGTAACAACTAGGTCGCCCCCTGGGCCCGGCTTCCTTATATATGTGTCTGCTCCAACGATTGCCCAAACGATGAAAACTCCGTCACTGCTGGCCTTGGCCATCGCCCTGCTCGTCTCGATCGCCACCTCGCAGACTCCGGGTGCATCGGATCTCGCGGCGAGAACCGCGCACCTGGACCTGGTTTCGCGCGCCGCCTACTGCGCGACCTGCCATCCCGAGGCGACGGCCGAGAATCGGCAGAACACCCATGGACGGGCGTTCACGGACGAGGAGGCACGCCTGGCGACGGCGCGTTTCTCGATCGAGGGTTGCATCGCCTGCCACACGCCGCGGCCGGTGTTCGAGACGGGCATCGGGATGAATCCGAAGAAGCGCCTCGCCCACCTCGAGGAAGGCGACGACTGCTTCTCCTGCCACGCGCGCAAGGGTTTCGATTTCTCGACCTTCGTCGGCAGCAAGGCCGAGTGCAAAGCCGCCTTCGACGAGCGGGTCGGCACGGTCGAGGCCTGCGCCTCCTGCCACAAGAACCACGGCACTCCGTATCAATGGGAGAGCGCGAAGCACGGCAAGCTCGAAGGCAATGTGTGCATCGACTGCCACATGCCGAAAGTCGTGCGCGCGGTCGCGGTCGGCGAGGAGCCGCGCGAGACGCGCCGGCACACCTTCTACGCCAGCCGCTCGGAGTCGCAGCTGCGCATGGCCTACGCCTACCGCACGCGCATCGACGGCAACGAAGCCGTGGTCACGATCGAGAACAAAGGCGCGGGCCACAATTTCCCCACCGAGCTCAAGCAGCGCGCGGTCGAATCGCTGGTGATCGTGCGCGACCAGGACGGCAACGTGGTCGCGAATTCGCGCCAGGTGCACCGCGATCCGTACAAGCGGCCCTACGGGTTGATGCTGCCCGTCAACACCCAGATTCCCTCGGGCGAATCGCGCGAGCACCGCGTGCCCCTCTCGGTCACCTCGGGCACGGTCGAGACCACGCTGTTCTACAAGCTGTATTACCCGATCGAAGACGACCACCCGACGATGTCGCGCCGACTCGAGACGCGCATCATGGCCTTCAGCGGGATCACGCCTTCGACCAAGCCGATCACGACGGCGCCGGAGCTGAACGCGCACCTGCCCGAAGCCCTGCCCGTGGAGGCCGCGAGCCCCGGCAATCTCGCCGATTTCGCGCGACCGAAGATCGGCAAGGTCGAAGTCGAGATCCCCGACGGCACGCAGCCGGGCGACGTGGCGAAGCTGATCGCCTTGTTCCAGTTCCCGGTCGGTGAAGCGAATCGCAAGGCCCAGGACATCCTGGTGGCCCTAGGAGCCAAGGCGGCTCCGGAAGTCGTCGCGGCCCTGGGCTCCTGGGACGGGAAGACCTGGACCCAGGCGAAGGGTGTGCTCGGCCGCATGGGCGACGTGGGCCGCAAGGCCGTGGTCGAGGCGATTTCGCACCCAGAGCTGTACGTGCGTCTGCACGCGCTCGAAGCCCTGCCCAAGTTCGGCGATCTGGGGCCCGATCGCGCCGACGCCATCGCGCGCTTGAAGCAAGGCTTGAAGTCGCCGGACGCTCTGGTGCGCGCAAGTTGCGCCCAGGCGCTCGGGAACCTGAGGGTCGCAGACGCGGCGCCGCTGGTGCAGCCGCTGCTCGATGAGCTGGATTGGGACGTGTGCGCCTGCGCGGCGCGCGCGCTCGCCACGCTCGGCGACAAGAGTGCCTTGCCGAAGCTGCACAGCACTTTCGATCGCGTGAAGCCGAGCCTCGAGACCGGACGGGATCTCGCCTGGTCGATGGCGACCCTGGGCGATACCTACGGCATGCAATTCATGCTCGATGGATTGTCCTATCCCGACGATCTGGTGCGCGAGTCGTTCTTCGAGAACTTCCTCGACTTGACCGGCGTGAGCAAGGGCTACGCGCCTATGCTGCCGATCGACGAACGCTTGAGCGCGCTCGCCAACCTGCGCAACTGGTGGGCTACCGAAGGCGGAGCCAAGGCCCTGCGCACTCCGCGCACCCTGCAGATTCCCGGCTCGCTGCGCGGCCCGATCGAAGCCCTGGTCAAGGAAATCGGCGGCGACGACATGAAGGCCAGCACGCCGCAGCGCGACGAGGCGATCCTCGCTGAATTGAAGCAACGCGGCGCGATCGCGACGCCGATGCTGGTCGACGGGCTCAAGTGGCCGCCGGGCTTCACCGACAAGCGCGCGGGACTCCTGCGCGTGCTCGCCGAATCGCCCGATCCGGACGCGCTCGCTGCTTTGATCGATGCGGCGCGCGACCCGGTGGCCGCTGTCGCCCTGTGGGCGATCGAAGGCCTGGGCACGTTGCGCAATCCGGCCGGGATCGAGGCGGTCAACCAGTTCCAGCAGCGCTTCGAGGGTCTGGTGGCCAACCAGCGGATTCCGCAGGGACTCGGCAGCGCCGATCAGGTCCGGGCACTGGTCGCGCGCGCGCGCGCTCGCATGGGCGACAGCGGCGGCGGCGAGCTCCTGCTCGGTCTGCTCTGGAGCCGCGATCCTGCCGCGCGAGCCACGGCGGAAGAGACTTTGAACGCGGAGTATGCAACCGAGCGGCCGGATGAAATTCCCTTGGCGCCGAACGTGCGCAAGACCCTCGCCGGACTCGGCGACGCTCGCGCTCAGGAGCTCGGCGCGCTGCAACAGGCCTGGGAAAGCGAAGTCAGCCGCGCGGAAGAACTCGCCGACCAGGCGAAGACGACCGAAGCGCGACTCGTTGCACTCGCCGCCTACGACAAGGCGGAAGCTGCGGTCGCGCGCTACGCGCAACTCGATCCGCGCGCGTGGCAGCAGGACTTCGAGCGCACGCGCCTGGGATCGGATGCCATGGCGCAAGCCCTGGCGCGCGACAAGACCTGGGTCGAGAGCGCTCGCTGGCGCGACGCACTCGCTCCCGCGGAGCGCGCCGGTTGGAGCTTGAGCAATCTGACGAGCGGTCGCGCGGACTTCGGCGCGAGCGGCCTCGCCTTCGAGTTCACGCCCGAGCCCAAGCAGCCGGCGGACATGTCCTCGCTCGCGACGGTGATCTTCGGCGCAAGCGAGGGCTGGCGAGATTACGAGCTCGAGCTGGAAGCGACGCTGGACTCGGGTGCATTGCTTCTCGTCGACCGCAGCGATGCGAGCGGCGCCGGCACGATCGGCACGCTCTTGTTCTCCAGGGGAACCGAGGCCCTGACCACTCTGCCTCCGAACAAGGGCATCGTCGAGCCTGGCCAGGTGTTCAAGCTCAGGACGCGCGTGATCGGCGGAACGGTGGAACGCAACGGAATCACGGGAATCAAAGAACTTTCCGCGTCTACCGAGCTTCAGCCCGAGCCGCGATCCGGCGGTGTGGCCATCTCGATCCTCGCGGGCACCAAGGCGCGCATCACGGCCTTGCGTGTTCGCCCCTTGCGCGTCGACGCGAGCATGCCGGCCAAGTAATTAGGGCCACCCTGTTTCGGCGATCAGGCTAGACTGCGACCGTCCCAGCGTCGTCGTCCGACCCGTCTCCCCGAGCCTGAGAGCACCCGGCAGAGTGTTTCCTCGAGTCCTCGTCCTGACGCCGTTGATCCTTGGGATCACGGCCTGCGCTGACAGCGATTCCACGCTGCCGGTGGGAGCTCCGCGCCACGTGATCCTGATTTCGATCGACACGCTGCGCGCAGACCACCTCGGTGCCTACGGCTATCCGCGGCCGACGACGCCATTCCTGGATTCGCTCGCCAGGGACGGCGTGCTGTTCGAGAACCAGATGTCGAACTCGAACAACACGCTCTCCTCGCACGCGTCGATCCTGAGCGGGATCGTGCCCATGGCGCACGGAGCTCGCGACGGCGGCTCGAAGGAGACGCGCTTCCCGCTCGCCGGCTCCGTCGACACCCTGGCGGAGCGCATGAGCGACGCGGGGTACACCAGCGCAGCGTTCACTTCCCATCCGGCCTGGCTCGGGCGTGGCTTTGGCCTCGACCAGGGCTTCGATCACCTCGAGTCCGAATGGTGGAACGCCCGCGACATGTCGCGAGCCTTGCTGCGCTGGCTCGACAAGGACTCGCCGTCGCACTTGTTCGCTTTCCTGCACTTCTACGACGTGCATTCGGATGCGCGCGATCCGCTGATCACGCTGCCTTACACCTCCGAGCCGGAATTCCAACAACGCTTCGCCGGCACGCCACCGGCCGAATTCACGGGCCTGGTTCCCGGGCACGGGTCGGAGTGCTGCACGCGCTGGCTGGAGGCGGCCAACGCCCACGAGATCACGCTTTCACCGGCGGAGCTCGAATACGTGCGCGGGCTCTACGACGCGGGGCTGTCCCAGCTCGATCGCGATCTCTCGGTGCTCTTCGGAGAATTGCGCCGGCGTGGATTCCTCGACGAGGCGCTGATCGTCGTCACCTCGGACCATGGCGAGGAATTCTGGGAGCACGGGCAACTGATGCACGGCGGCATGCACGACGAGATCGCCCACGTGCCGCTGATCATCGTGCCGCCGCTGGGGACGAAGCCGAGGCTGCGCACGATCAATTCCGTCACGCGCTCGATCGACATCGCGCCGACGATCGCGGAGTTCGTCGGCGTGCCGTCGATCGGCAATGGAAAGTCGCTGAAGGACGCGTTCGTCAACGGTGCGCCGCTGGAGGACGGGGAAGTGATGTTCCTCGAGTCCGTGTTGCGAATGACGGACGAGCAAGGGCCCTATCGATTCGAGGAGAACGACACGCAGCCGCACCTGTGGGACCTGCTCACCGATCCCGCGGAGCGGCACGATCTGCTCGAGAAGGATCCGACTCCAGCCACGCTGCTCCGCGCGAACGCCGCGCGCGCGCGCCTGCGCAAGTTGCGCTGGGCCGCGACCACGTTCGAGAAGCAATCCCGCCTGCATTCGGAGACGAATGCGCCGAAGCTCTCGCCCGAGCAGGAGAGTCTCCTGAAGAGTCTGGGCTACGGCGGCCACTGAGTCGCTGTCACAGCGACACGCCGTACTCGTCGCCGCCGATCGGATACTGCGGGCCGCCAGGGCCGCCGATCGCATGCTTCCAGGGGTCGGGGCGCGGCAGGGGTTGCACCACCTGCACGGAGACCTGCAGCGCGGCGTGGTAGCCGGCTCCGCGCACCACGCTGCGCAGGAGCAGCGCGAGCAGGTCGAGCAGGAACAGGAACAGCACCGGCATCCAATCTCCCGCGGCCCCCAAGCCCGACTGCAAGAGTCGCGCGAGCAAGGCCACGCCGAGCAGCAGCGCGCCGTCGACGAAGAGCAGCGAGCACAGCGGCGCCAGGGTGCGCAGCGGATGTCGCATCAGGGTCCACCAGGTGCACACTCCGGCCCACACCGCGGAGTTGGTGTCCTGCAGGGCGAGCCGCGTGCGCGTGAAGCTTCCCCAGGCGCTGATCAAGCAGAACAGACAGGCGTACAGGCCATCCTGCATCCACACCACGCGCCGCGCGGTCAGCTCGGAAGTCAGGACTTCGAGGTTGCCGTCGACGGCGCCGAAGAACAGCGACATCACCCACTTCCAGGGCGTCTCGTACACCAGCCAGCCGGCGATGTGCAGCCACAGGAGCGTCAACAGCAGTACGCGCACGAAGCGGAAGAAGAAGCGCGAGCCGCCGTGGAAAAAGCGCTGCACGGAATGACCGTGGGTGCGCTCGAGGAAGATCTGCAGCCATCCGCCGGCCTGGAATGCGCCGAAGAGCATCGCCGCCAGGGCCAAGGCAGCGCCGCTCCCGCGCGCCGCCACGGTCTGCGGACCGCTCGCCACCAGATTGTCGAACCTGAAGGTCTCGCTGAGCTCGCGGATGAGCGTGCCCGGCGCGTAGCGATTGGCGAGGACCGAATCGAACCAGGTGAACCAGGGCGCGGCGCTGATCAGCGCGAGCAGGGCCGTCATTCCAGCGGCGATGATCCAGATCGGAGGCCGGCCGAACGTCGCGATCAGGGCACGAAAAAACACCGGACGTCCCGGGATGGCGATCGAGGTCGAGGGCTCGACCTGGTGCACGGAATCAGCCACCCAGTCCGCCTTGGAAGAACAGCCAGTGCGATGCGCGCGAGAAGGCGCGCTCGGTCCAGCGCCAGGGCGCGACGATGTCCTTGGCCTTGAACCACTGGTTGTCGCGCATGTTCAGGTCGAGGAAGTAGCCGTGGTCGGGATCGATCGCGGCGGAGACGCACTTCTTCGTCGAGATGCGCGTGAAGCGTTTCCAGCGCGATTTCTGCTGCTCGTCGCGGGTCCAGCGCACGGTCTCGCTGGTCTTGTCCTCGAAGGTCCAGCGCACGTCGACGGGCAGGCACAGCTCGCCGGTGCGGCTGACCAGGATGTCGAGCCGGTTCTCTGGCTCGCTTTGCGGCTCGCGCTTCTCGAGCCTGTCCTGGAATTCGAAAGGCCCGCCCACGTCGTCCTGCGCGAATCCCATCGGATCCGCGACGCGCTGCTCGCTGACCTCGATTTTCCAGTCGACGGTGCCCGTCCCGCCAAACGTCTCGTCGAAGTACCAGCTCACATCCTCGCCCGCGCCGGCGTTGAATTCGCGGACGAAATCCACCGTGGAGGCGTGCCGGAAGCGCAGCGCATCCGCATAGCGCCGCATCCCGCGCAACAGACGCGCGTCGCCGTCGGGGCCGAGCACGGCCGGCAAGGAGCGCAGCACGACCGCCGGCTTCACGTAAGCGCCGATCTTGTACGTCTCGCCGTTCTTGTACCTCCAGCTAGCGCTCAGCGGATCGCCCGCGGGGTCGCGCAGATAATCGCTGCGATCCGCCCAGCGCTGATCGGCGTAGGAGCTGACGAAGGCGAGCGAGGGTTGGTCGCGCCAGTAATCGACGAATCCCGAGGCTCGCAGGGGCTGGAACTTGAAGCCTGTGAAAGGCACGTCCAGCGCGCGCCCCGCGATCATATCGCCGAGAGCTCCGCCTCCGCCGATCGGAAAGATCGTGACACCCGGATAGTGCAGGCCTGAGTACTCGGTGTTCGCCATCCGCGGTCCGTAGCGGCGCAGCAGGGCTTCCGAGTCAGCCCAGGAATTGAATCCTTCGTCGAGCCAGGCCTCCTCGAACTCGTTGTTGGCGATGACGCCGTACACGAACTGGTGTCCGCACTCGTGCACCGCGACGTTTTCGAAAGTCTGCGAGTCCTCGGGCACGAAGAGCGACGAGCCGCAGGTGAACAGCGTCGGATATTCCATGCCGCCCGCCTGGCCGCCGCCCCAGGGCGGATCGACGAGCGTCACGCGTTCATAGGGGTATTCGCCGAACCACAGACCGTAGAAGAACAGCGCGGTGCAGGTCGCTTCGTAGTGTCGTTTCCACAGGACTTCGTGCTCGGGCTGCATCAGGACCCAGACTTCGACGTCGGAGAGACTGATGTCGCGCTCCTTGCCGAGCGCGTTCTGCACGCGAGCGACTTCGTCGGGGAAGCGCTGGCGCCATTCGTCGAAGTGGAAGGTGGCGCGCCGCGGCTTGACGTCCGGATCGGCGGTCCAGGCGAAGTCGTGCACGAGCGGCGTGTGTCCCTGCGCATCGGCGTGGGCGCGATCGCTTGCGGAAGGCGCCTGGAATCGCGCGATCACGCGCTCGCCCTGGCGCTCGGAGGGCGAGAGGGGAACGCCGCTCGCGAACACGTGGCCTTCGTAGGCGGCCGGCAGATCGAGCTCGACGTCGTAGGTGCCCCAGTTGCCGAAGAACTCGCTGCGCTCGTGGAATTCGTGGCAGTTCCATCCGCGGCCCGACTGGTAGACGCCGAGCTTGGGGAACCACTGCGCGATCAGCAGGAAGTCGTCCTTGTATCCCGTGCGCCGCCGCAGGCGCGGCACTCTGGATTCCCAGCGCACGCTGACCTCGACGGTCTGTCCCGGCGCGAGGGGATGCGCGAGCTCGATCGAGAACACGCTCTTGTCCAGCGAGGACCCGCTGTCGGGCTGACGATAGCGCAGCGAGGCGATGCGCTCCTCGCCGGCGACAACGACAGAGGTGACGCGCTGCCAGCCCCACTCCGAATCCTGCTCGGTACCGGGCGTGACGCTGTGGCTGCGCAACTTGCCGCCCGATTCGCTGAGGAAGGTGCTCTGATTATTGGAGAAGGCGTTCCAGTACAGATGGAACCACAGGTCGGGAACCGTGTCCTGGGTCGTGTTGGTCCAGACCTGGGTCACGCTCCCGTCCAGGCGCCGCCCCTCCTCGCGGTAGGCCGCGGCGATGCGCGTGTCGACTCTGGGCTGGTCGACCTGCGGGCCATAAGGCCCGGGACCGCCCCCGGACGACCTTCCCGGAATTGCGAGGACTGCCATCAGGATCGTCCAGGCCCCCCAACCACGGTTCCCCATGGGCCCATCTTGCGCATTCCCGCCGGTGCTGCGCAAGAGCCGACTGACGTAACCCTTTGTGACCGAGAGGATTGGGTCGACTTCGAAGACTCCTGCACGGTTTCCGCTCAACCGGCTTCGGGGTCGGCCGACAACCAGGCCGGCGCACCCCCTGCACCGACTTCCGAGGTCCGGCTGCCCCCAGCCGAAGTGGAAAAAAAATCACCACTCAACTCCCCCCTCGGGATGCCGATAACAGATGGACACCAAACCTTCCCCCCTCACGGGGATGGAGAACGATCATGGAGATTCGAAACAACAGTGCAGCTGACGGTGGAGCGAAGCGGATCGACATCACCAAGGCCAATCGCGAAGCCATCCGCGATAAGAACCCCTCCCCTCCCAAGGTCGACGTCGACGCCCTCAACGACGGAAACCGCGCCAAGCGCGTCAAGGATGCCCGCGCCCGGTTCGCGGCGGCAGCCCACCAGAAGGAGGTTGCCCAAGCTCGCGGGGAGTTCTCGCACGACAAGCGCGTCAAGTCCGCCCGCAACGAGTTCCACGTGGAGAAGCGCGTCGCCGAGGCACGCGCTCGACTCCAGCTCAAGAGCAATTCGGAGGACACGCTGACCCTCAGCTCGAGCCCGGCGCAGTCGAGCGAAGTCGCCTCGGGTCGCGAGAAGCGCGTGATCGAGCTCAAGGCCCAGTACGGCAGCGGCAAGCTCGACGTCGAGAGCCTGGTCGCCGAGACCGCCTTCCGCATGCTCAGCGGCGAGTGATCCCGGGCTCGCCCCGGCGCGGGCGGGCTTCGTCAGAACAGAGCAGGCCAGCCTCTCGGGCTGGCCTGCGTGCATTCCTGCTCGGACTTGGAATCCTGGGCAGCCCGTCGGAAAGGCGCCGTAGCCAGGCGCTGCTCGGCGAAGACTCGCCGAACCGCGCGCAACCGGGTTGGCCTCAGGAGCTGGACGTGTTGGCCTTGGCGAAGCAACGTGCGGCGAGGCTTGCGATCGCGGCGTGGTGCGCGCTCCACGAATCCCAGACCTGCTCGGCCCAAGTGCGCGCAAGTTGCCCGTGTGCGCGTACCGAGTTCCCCTGAGCGAGGCCGTGCGCGGTCAATTTCGCGCGCTGAGCGGGAACTTCGAAGTGCGGCCAGACCGGTGTCGATGCGGCGAGCTGCTGCAAGCGTGCAGGCACGTCGAAAGGCTTGAAATCCCGCTCCAGAACGAGGTGCAGGCCGACGAGGTGCACGCATACCGATTTGTCAGGATGGGCTCCGCCCGCGTGCTGCACCGCGTAGGCGTCGACGGTCAACTGATGGACCTGTCCGAACAGAACTGCGTCCTGATACTCGACCGCGAGCACCCGCGTGTACTCCGACCAGCATTCCGCGGACGCGTTGTAGTAACCGCGGTAGGGCAGGGCGCCAGCCTCGAGTTCGGTTCCACAGCCAGGGCATCGGCTCTTGGGAGATTCCATGGGCCCGATGCTAGCCAAGTCCGCGAAACTTGGGGGAGCTTCGCGCCGCCTTCCCCCGCCGAGCGCTGCTCCGCCGTTTTGTAGTTCTTGCGCCGCCGCACTCGAAGCGCGGTGCGCGCCGCGCGGGCTCGAGGCCCGCCGCTAGAGACTTGGACCGACTGCAACCAGGGGCACGCAGCTTGCTGCACGCGGCCGCGTCGTTCGAGCGTCCGCTATCCCAATTCTGGAGATCAACATGTTGAGTCCCTCGATCGCACGTGCCCTGAGCGGCGCGTTCGCAGGTCTTTTCCTATTCGCTGCCTGCAACGACAGCAACCACCACAGCAGCAACCCGGGGCCGAACAAGACGGACTTCATCGTCACCGACGCCACGGTTGAAGAGCTGCTGGCCTTCCGGACCA
>DATHET010000190.1:0-7966 GCA_035490315.1 Planctomycetota bacterium | reverse complement strand
TCTGCCGCAGTCGTGACTTTTTGCAACGGGCTGCCGGGTCGCTCCATGGCAAGCGTTGTGCCGCGTGCACGACTCGCGCGTTTCGCGTGTCGGACGCCGGTGGATGCGATCGGAGGGGGCTGGCACTCCAGGCGTTCCATGCGGTTTCTAGAAACTTCTGCGCGAGCCGAATCGGCCCTCGCAACGGGCCCGCGGCGAAGCGATCAGGCCGCCGGGGTCTTCGCTTCGATCCGGGAGACCTCGCTGTCGCGGTCCAGCGCGAGCAGGACGTCGAGCATGCGCGAGGCGTTGCGCGAGCGGTCGAAGTGGACGGCGGCTGCGCGACTGCGCTCGGCCAGCCCGGAGCACAGCTTGGCGTCGTCGGCAAGCTGCACGACCGCGGCTACGAGGGCCTTCGGATCTTCCGCTGCAACGCAGACTCCCGCGGCGTGCTCGTCGATGATTCCCGAAGCCTCGCCCCTCGGACCCGCGAAGAGCAGCGGAACGCCCATGCCCATGGCCTCGAAGATCTTCGAAGGGATCACGGTTGCGAAGAGCGGTTCGTCCTTCAAGTGGATCAGCGCGGCGTTGCACAGGCTCCACACCGCGGGCATGGCGGACTTCGGTTGAGCAGGAGCGAAGCTGACGTTGGAAAGGCCCTGGGCCTCGGCGCGAGCGATCAAGGAATCGCGCGCGGCGCCGGCGCCGACGAACAGGAAGTGGATGTCCGTTCGCGAGCGCAAGAGATGCGCGGCGTCGAGGACTTTCTCCAGGGCGTGTGCCAAGCCGTGCGTGCCGATGTAGCCGACCACGAACTTGCCCTCGACACCAAGCTCCGCGGCGAGCTTCGGATCGCGCGCTCGCGGCGCGTAGCACGAGAGATCCACGCCGTTGCGAACGACCGTGATCTTCGAGCCCTCGACTCCGCGCGCGATCAGATTGTCGCGGAACGAGTCGGTGACCGAGACGATCGCCGCGGCGCGCGCGTAGAGGAAGAGCTCCAGTCGCTCGAGAGCGCGCAGCAGGAAGGAATCCTTGACCGCGCCCACCGCGCGGATCGACTCCGGCCACAGATCGCGCAGCTCGAACACGAAGGGCGTGCGGCGCGCGAAAGACAGGGCCCAGCCGCCGACCGCTGCGAAGAACTGCGGCGACGTGGCGACGATCACGTCGTGGCGCGCTTGGACCAGGCCGCCGAAGAAACCGCTGACCATGAAGGACAGGTAGTCGAGGGTGCGCAGCGCGAAGCCTTCGTTCCTGGCGATGAAAGTCTTGACGCGCACCACGTCGATGCCCTCGACGGTCTCGCGCTTGTACCAGCGATTGGAATGGCCGGCGTGGACGCGGCCCTCGGGGAAATTCGGCGCGCAAGTGATCACGGTGACCGTGTGGCCGGCGCGCACCCATTCGCGCGCGTGCTCGAAGAGCCGCGTCGCCGGAGCGTTGGTCTCGGGCGGAAAGTTGTCGGAGAGGAACAGGATCCGCATCGCGGGCCTACGCTTGCTTTTCGAACACGGCGACGATCAGCACGCGCCAGGGTGCGAAGAAGCTGGTCGAGTTGACCGCGCGCTCGTACGCGCGGCCCAAGACATAAGTCGCGGCGTTGAAGCGCATGTACTCGGGCCGGCTCTCGTGCAGCGCGATCTGCGCGAGCTTCAAGCCCGATCGATCCGCGAGCCTGCGCAGGGCGGCCGGCGTGTTCGCGCGGTACAGAGTCGGAAAAGTGTCCTCGCTCGCGCGACCGCGGCGGCGATTGACGAAGCGATGGAAGGCGTGGGGCGTGGCGCGCGCGACCAGCGGCATGTAGTGGCGCCGGTTGGGCGTCTTGACCACGAAGCGGCCGCCCGGCGCGAGGACGCGCGCGACCTCGGTGAACACGGCGAGCGGCTCGGCGAGGTGCTCGAGCACGTTGTCGGCGACAACGAGATCGAAGGAGCGCTCGGGCCAGGGAATCGACTCGCCGCGGCCGATGCGGCCTTCGTCGAGGTATGGATTGCTCTCGACGCGCGGATCGGGATCGATGCCGCAGACGCTGGAGCACAGCCCGCGGAAGTCCATCTGCTCGACGATGCCCGCGCCGGCGCCGAGATCGAGCATGCGCGTCGAGGGTGTCAGCCGCTCGAGGACTTCCTTGCGCAACAAGGCGTCGTCCCAGTGGCCGTCGACCCCTGGATACCAGCGCTGGTCGAGCTTCGAGACGGTCTTGGCTTCACGAATCATTGGCTACCTCGAGCATCGGCCGCGACGCGGGAAGCGCGGGGCCTTGGGACAGGGAATCGAGCATGGACTCCAGACGTGCGAGAACGGGCGCAGCCTCGAAGGCTCGACCGGTGGTTGTGGCGCCGCGCGAAAGCTTGCGCACGAGGCCCGCATCGCTCGCGAGGCGCTGCATGGCGTTCGCGAGCGCCGTCGCGTCGCGGATCGGGACGAGCAATCCGTTCTCTTCGTGCGCGACGAGGTCGCGGATCGATCGCCAGTCGGCGGCGACGACCGGCAAGCCGGCCTGCAGGGCTTCGATCACGGCGCCGGGCAGACCCTCGCCGTCGTAGTAGCTCGGGAAAACGAATACGTCGTGCTCCGCGAGAGCGCGGGCGACGCCTGCGCGGTCCAAGGCACCCAGCCACTTCGCGCGCGGATGATTTTCGAGGATCGCCACGTCCGTATCGGGCATGGCCGGGCCGATCAGCGTCAACGAACAGGCCGCCGGGAGCTGCTCGATCGCTTCCACGGCTTCCGCGAAACCCTTTTGCGGCCGCAGCTGCGACACGAACAGGAATTTGCGAGCAGGCTTGTCGCGCCGGCGCGCCGCGGTCGCCGGCGTGCGTGTCGTCGGCAGCCACTCGACGCGAGCGACGCGCGAGAAGTGCTCGCACAGGGAACGCGTCTGCAGCAGGACCAGGTCGGCTTGGACCAGCATGCGCATCGCGAGGGCCGCTTCCACGCGCGAAGCGCGTTCGATCGCGAGCTCCAGGTTGCCGCCGAAGCAACGCGCGACGAAGGGCACGCCGTGCAGGCGCGCCAGGGCGGCGAAGAAGGGACCGGCGCGCAGCATCGCCCCCGAGGAGGCGTTGAACATCAGGACGTCGCAGTGCTCCAGGCGCTCGCGCGCGGCACGCAGGCTGCGCGCGAAGAGCCCGAAGCCCTCGAGGCCGCGCCTCCAGCCGGAAGGGCGCGAGACGTCGCGCGAAGTGTCGATCACCTCGATGTCGAGAGTCCCGCGAGCTCGCAGCTCGCGGATCAGCTCGCTGAAGGAAACTTGCGTGCCACCGATCGCGCTGCCTTCCCGCGGCAGGGGACCGAGCATGAGCACGCGCGTGCGGCGCGGACGAGTCACAGGGCCACCTCCATGCGCTCGAGCCAGCGCGCGACCATGACCAGCATCCACGCGCGCGTGGCCGCCGAAGTTTCGCTGACGACTCCGGGCCGCGCCTGGGCCGCGCGGGCGCCGCTCTGCACTTCCTGGACGACGCCGGGTCGGAACAAGGGCGTCGCGCGCGAATTCGGGCTGTACAACGAGTGCGCGAGCTCCCAGAACTCGGCGTTGAACCAGTCGAAGAGCGGAATCGAGAAGCCCTGCTTCTTGTGCGAGTACACCGACGCCGGCAACAGCGGCCGGCCCGCTTCGCGCAGCACGTGCTTGCCCACGCCGCCGCGGATCTTCATCGACAGGGGCATGCGCAGGGCGCAGTCGATCACGCGGCTGTCGAGCAGAGGGACGCGCACTTCGAGGCTCGCGGCCATGCTCATGCGGTCGACCTTGGGCAGGATCGCTCCCGGCAAGAAAGTTCGCGCGAGCATGGCCATCGTGGCTTCCTCGACGGGCAGGCTTTCCAGCTCGCGGAGGTCGCCGGGATAACTCTCGCGCAGGTCCATGCCGGCGCGCTCGCGCGCGAGCACGCCGCCGAGCTCGGTCTCGGGCCATAGGGAGCGCATGGAGCGGAACTGCTCATCCGAACCGAGCAGGCTGAGCTCGAGTCCCTTGCGCGCACGCCGCGCTCGATCGGCCCACCGCGCCGGCGCATGGGGCGCGACTCCGGCGAGCACCGCGCTGCCAGCTCTGCGCAGCATCCGCGGCGCGCGCTCGGCGACCTTGCGCACGCGCGCTGCCCAGAACATGTGGTCGTAGCCGCCGAAGAACTCGTCGCCGCCGTCGCCGGACAGCACGACCTTGACATGCTCGGCCGCGAGCTTCGAGACGATCCAGGTCGGGATCGCGGAAGGATCCGCGAGCGGCTGGCCGAGGTGATCGAGCAGCCTGTCGAGCATCGCGACCTCGAACTGCGCGTCCTCGACGCGGACTTCGCGGTGCACGGTGCCCAGGTGCTGGGCCACTTCGCGCGCCAGGGAGCTCTCGTCGTAGCTCTTGCGCGCGAAGCCGACCGAGAAACTCTGCAGCGGCTGTGGGGTGTGCCGCGCCGCGAAAGCCGCGACGGTGCTCGAATCGATTCCACCGGAAAGGAACACGCCGACCGGCACGTCGGCGACGAGCTGCGAGCGAACACTGGCGTCGAGCACGCCGCGAAGCTCTTCGATGGCTTCGGCGTCACTCGCGAAGGCGCGCGGTTGCGAGAGACCGAGCTCGCGGAAGCGCCGCACGCTGACCACGCCGTCGCGCCAGCGCAGGACATGACCCGGCAGCAGTTGCCGCACCCCCTCGAGGAGCGTCCAGGGATCGGCGAGGTGGCGATCGACGAGCAGCTGCTCGAGCGACGCGTGGTCGAGGCGGCGCGGCACGCCCGGGTGCTCGAGCAGGCTCGAGATCTCCGACGAGAAGACCAGCAGGCCATCGGGACCGATCCAGTAATACAGCGGCTTGATCCCGACGAAATCGCGCGCGAGCCACAGCGTGCCCTCGCGCCGGTCGGCGATCGCGAAGCCGAACATGCCTTCGAGTCGCGGCAGGCAATCTTCGCCGTCGGCGATCCAGGCGCGCAGCAGGACTTCGGTGTCCGAATGCGTCTTGAACCGCGCGCCGCGCGCTTCCAGATCGCGGCGCAAGCCATTGATATCGTAGAGCTCGCCGTTGTAGACCAGCGTGAAGCGCGCGTCCTCGCTCTGCATCGGCTGGGCTGCCCGCGCGATGTCCTGGATCGACAAGCGCCGCATGCCCAGCGCCGCGAATCCGAGCTCGACCGCGCCGCCCTCGTCGGGCCCGCGGTGAAAGGAGCGCTGGTTCATGCGCTCGAGGATGGACATGTCCGACGACGCCCCGCGCGCGCGCGCAAGTTTCGGTATCGCGAATCCGTTGATGCCGCACATGTTCACGAATTTCCTTCCGCCGCGAGGCTGCGCGTCCGCACGCGCGGCATGAAATGGACCAGTGCGAGCTCGGCGCCGATCCACACCACGGTGGCGACCACGCACATGGAGACGACCTGCTTGACGATCGAAGCGACGTCGCTGCGGTGTCCGATGACGACCAGCAACAGGAAATAAGGCTCGATGCGCATCAGCATCGAATGCGGCGTGCGCGCGCGCCGGCGCTCGATCCAGCCGAGGAGCAGCGCGATCGCCGATCCGAAGGCAAAGGGCCCGAGGATCGAGCCGAAGTCGAGCCAGCCCTCGATCACCAGGCTGAAACCCGTGCCTCCACCGCCCTTCGCGAACGCGGAGTAGTGCCTGCGCGCGAACCACTCCGAGGGCGCGGGCGGCCGGTCGGGAACCAGCGAGGTCGGAACGAAGGCGAGCACGGCGTCGACCAGGGTCTGGCCCGCGAAGCCCGCCTCTTCCTCGGTCTCGATCACTTCGGCCGCCGTGATGAACGGGTGGGCGAGCTCGGAGCCGCCGACCACCGCGGCGACGGTCGTGCTGCCGCGATCCTGCATCTGCGACAAGGCATCCATCAGGTCGCCCTTGTAGGCGCCGCGGAAGAACGAGAAGCCCTCGAGCAGGGCATAGGCGCACAGCAGCAGCACGATCAGCACGGGACGGATCCGCTCCACGCGCACACCTCGGCGCGCGCAGAGGATCGCGCTGGTTCCGAGCAGGATCACCGCGAAGTTCGTGCGCACGGAAATGAAGCCGAGCGACCACACGATCACAGCGAGACCGACGCCGCGGAAACACCAGCGCACGCGATTTGACACGCCGCCCGCTTCGGCCCACAGGCATCCCGCCATCGCGACCGGAAGCCCGAAGGCCAGCGGCCCGAGGCCTGCGCCGGCCAGATACTTCTGGCCGAAGTCCTCGCGGTTGGTCAGCACGTCGATGCCGACGTGCATCACGTAGGCGAAGTACAGCGGAGCGCCGACGAGCACCAGACCGCTGGCGATGAACAGATCGCGCTGTCCGATGCGCGAGCGCGGGTGCGGCACCTCCGTCGCCGGCAATTCCGCCAGCCAGCCCGCGTGGTCGGCGAGCAGCACGGAGACGAGCATGCCGGCGGCGAAGGCGAGGTACTGGATCTGCGCGGCGACGATCGAGGCTTCGGAGATCGCTCCCAGGTTCCGCCAGCTCGCGGGCTGGATGAACATCGTCATGACCGGAAAAAACGAGCCGATGATTCCCGTCGCGGCGAGGGCGATCACCAGCGGCGAGAAGGGCGAGCGCTTGCGGCAGAGATAAAGGGCCGCCGCCGCGCAGCACCACAGTCCGATCGCGAGTGTCCAGCGTTCCATGGCTCAGGCTCCGAGATCCAGGCTGGCCAGGAGGAACAGGGCCGCGGCCATTCCGATGGCGAGCGACGGTTTCCAGCGCGGAAGCAGGGCAGCGGGCAACCGCGAGACTTCGATCGCGAAGAGCTGGGCTTCCGCGCCGCGCGCGATCAGGAACGTGGCGACCGCGCCGTCCGCGCCGAAGCTCGGAATCAGGGTCACCGCGCTGATCAATGTCACCAGGGCCGTGCGCGAGTACACGCGCCGCTGGGTCGTGAAATCGCCGCGCGCGCGTTGCCAGGGCGTGATCAGGAAGCCGAAGAACTGCACGAACACGCCGCAGAGCAGCCACGCGTAGCGATGGGCTCCCGACGCGAACTGCGGCCCGAGCACCAGATCGATCAGCGTGCGGTGAAAAAGGATCAATACCGCGATGCCGGCGAAGGCGGTCGGCACGGCCCAGCTCGCGGTGCGCACGAAACGCCGGCCGGCTTCCGCCTCGCCTTCGTCCACCGCCGACCGCGCGAGCATCGGCAGCAGCACGCCGCCGAGCGCGCTGGAGAAAATGTTCAGCTTGACCGCCAGGTCGTTCTGCGCGTTGTACTCGCCCGCGACCATGTCGCTCGAGAAGTGCGCGAGCAGCAGACGATCGACGCTGACCAGGAGACTCGCCATCAGGTTGAAGGCCAGCAGGTCGAGCATGTCGCGCCGGAAGCGCGGCCAGGACGGCGAGGCGCGCAGCGTGCCGAAGCCCGAGATGCGCGCGAGCCAGGACGTGCCGTGCGGCTCGTGCGTGGTCGGAACGCGCCGCTCCCAGCTGCGATAGGCCAGGAACAATCCGATCTGCGCCGCCACGAAGGGCAGCGTGTACGCCAGCGGGTGCACGACGAGCACCGAGAGTCCGGCGACGAGCGCGAAGGCCAGCGCATAGGCGAAATTGCGCATCGCGCTCGCGGAGGCGACGCGGCCTGCCGCGGACATGGCCGCGAAATCGCGCGACGAGAGTCCGAAGAACAGCGTGGCGATCACCAGCGCGATCGCGCTCTGGGTCGAGAGCACGGCCACGCCAATGACCGCCGCCAGGCTCACGATCGAGATCAAGCTCGCGCGCGCGAGGGCCGCGATCTCGTCCGCGCTGGCGTCGCGGCGCGCGAGAGCCGCGACCAGCAGCGCGCGCGCGAAGTCCTGGTACGTGACGACGCCGAGCAGCGTCACGAACAGCGAGAAGTCGTTGTACGCGCCGGGGCCGAAGTGGCGCGCGAGGATCGGCAGGCTGCCGACTCCGACAGCGCCCAGGACCACCTGCGAAATGACGATCAGCGAGGCGCTCGAGAACAGGGCGCGCGGCGTCGGAGTCGGGCCCTTCGAAATCCGTCGCTCCTGCCCGGCCTCCG
>DATHET010000189.1:0-8113 GCA_035490315.1 Planctomycetota bacterium | reverse complement strand
CGACCTACCTGGAATCGCCGGCGATCAACCTGCTGAACTGCCCGCACCCGATCCTGCGCTTCCAGCGCTGGCTGACGGTCGAAAGCGCGCTGCACGACCAGGCGCGCGTCAAGGTCAACGGTCAAGTGATCTGGACCAACTCGAATGCGGCCGACCACGCCGACCTGGGCTGGACCGAGTTCGAATTCGACCTGAGCGCGATTGCCAGCGGAACTCCGAACACGAAGATCCGGTTCGAGCTGGTCACTGACGGCGTGGTGCAGAAGGGCGGCTGGAACATCGACGACGTGCAGATCTTCACGGCCTCGGCCGTCGGTCTGAGCTGCGTCGATCCGATTCCGTACTGCACTTCGAAGCTGACTTCGCTGGGCACGACTCCGAGCTTGAACTCGCTGGGTTCCAACAGCGCGACGCTGCAGTCGCTGCGGATCGAGCTGATCGAGGCCTCGCTGTCCAAGCCCGGCATCCTGTTGCGCAGCAGCGCCGGCCAGGCCAGCGTGCCCTTCTCGGGAGGGACGCTGTGCATCCAGCAACCGATCGTTCGCTACGCGACATTCACGACCGACAGCAGCGGAAGCGCGCTGGTGCCGATCACCATCCAGCCCGGGATGATCGGCCAGACCTGGTACTTCCAGGCCTGGTTCCGCGATCCGCCGGCCTCGTTCGGCGTCGGCTTGACCAACGGAGTGCAGATCAAGTTCTGCCCGTGACCGACAGGGCTTGAGAGCCCTTCGCAGCGGAGCCCGGTTCCGACGGAAGGCCGTCGGAGCCGGGCTCCTTGCTTTGATTTATCGCGAAGCAATGCCCTGGCTCGCGCGCAGCAGTTAGGCTCAACCGAGCTCTCCCGCTCAACTCCTGGCCAGCCCCAACGCGCCCATGAACAAGCACGTGCTTCCCTTTGCGGTTCTAGCGTCCCTTTCCCTTTCCGCTTCCGCCCAGTCCACCGCGCCGGCGAGCGCCATCGAAGCCTGGCACGAAGGCCAGGGTTCGGCGTGGGTCACGGAGCTCGATCCGCGCTCCGGATTCGTGAGCTCGATCTACGGTTGGCACACCGATCCGGGCCAGCACCTGTACGACGATCGAGCCGCTCTCGCGCGAGCTCGCGCCCACATCGCTGCGACCCGCGCGATGACCGGAATCGATCCCGCCACGCTGGCCGACGACTATGCGCTGTTCCTGCCGCTGTCGAGCGCGGGAACGAGCGACAAGTACTGCGCGAATTTCCGTCAGTCGGTCGGCGGCTTGCCGGTGATCGCCGGAACGGTCAATGTTTTGATGGACACCGAGGGCCGCGCCCTCTCGATCGACTCGAACGCGATTCCGAACGTCGCGGTGTCGACCACGCCGATCCGCGACGCCGATAGCTCGAGCGCGCAAGCTCTGCGCCTCTTCATGAGCATCGCCAAGTCGGTTGGGACGATCGAAGGTGCTCCGCGGCTGGTCATCGATCGGCTCTCGGATGGCGGCGCGATGCGCGCCGTGCTCGCCTGGGAAGTCGACATCTACGGTGAGGGCGCCAACGGAGTCCCGCGCGGGCTGCGGCTGCGCATCGCGGATTTGGATCTGTCGCTGTCGAGCCAGGAAGAGCTGGTCCACACCTGCGACGTCAGCGGCACCGTGTTCACACAGCTCTCACCCGGCACGCTTCCCGACATCGCGTCGAACCCGCCTGCGCAGCTGCCGATGGGCCACGTGCAGATCCTGAGCCCGCAGGGCAATGCGATCACCGACATCAACGGGAATTTCAACATCGTCGGAGCGACCGCGCCGCTGGCGATCACCGTCAGCTTCAACGGGCCGTTCACCACGCCGTCGAATCAGGCGGCGGCGAACTACGTGCTCCCCGCGAACCTCGCGTCCGCGAGCGGCAACCAGGTGATCATGAACTCGCCCGCCGCGCCCCAGTACACGGCCGAGGCCAACTCGACGTACTGGATCGGCAGGCTGCGCGATTGGACGAGGGCCTTGAACCCGTTGGATGCGACGGCCGACTTCGATGCCTTGTCGAATGTCAATGTCGGCGGGAACTGCAACGCATTCTTCACCGGCAGCTCGGTGGACTTCCTCTCCCCGGGAGGCGGCTGCGTCAACGCGGCCTACTCGAGCGTCGTGGCCCACGAGATGGGGCACTGGCTCAACGTGAAGTACAACTCGCAAAACGGGCCCGACGGATTCGGCGAGGGCAACGCCGACGCCTTCGCGATCTACCTGACGGACCAGCCGATCGTCGCCGAGCTCTTCTACACCAACGGCGGCTTCATCCGCAGCGCGCTCAACACCACCCAGTTCTGCGGCGACCTTTCCCCGGGTTGCCATGGCGGGAACCACGCGAACGGCGAAGTCCTGATGGGCGCGTTGTGGAAACTCCGCGCGCGCTTGAAGACCACGCTCGGGAACAGCGTCGGCGCGTTGACGGCCGACCTGATCTTCAACAGCTGGATGAACGCCTACGACGACCAGCAGATCAAGACCATCGTGCGCACGCACTGGCTGACGCTCGACGACAACGACGGCTACCTGGGCAATGGGACGCCGCACTTCGGTGACATCAACGGGGGATTCGTCGACCAGGGATTCCCGCCCTACGTCCTGACCGCGGTCATCTTGACCAACGTGACCCAGCTCACGAACACGACCAACGAGGTCGGGCCCTATACGGTGAATGCGCACATCGTCGCCAATCTCGCACCGCCGCTGCAGACGCCGGAGTTCTTCTGGCGCATCAATGGCGGCAGCTTCAACACGGTGCCGATGACCGCGCTGGGCAACGACGACTTCACCGCTTCGATTCCCGGCCAGGTCTCGCCGACGAAGATCGAGTACTACATCCGCGCCATCGACTCGCTCGGCGGAGTCGGCTTCGCTCCGCCAGGCGCGCCGGCAACCCTGATCCGTTTCCTCGTCGGCGAAGAGCGCGTCTATTACAGCGACAGCTTCGACCTGGCGAGCTCGAACTGGACCACGGGCGTGGTGAATGGCACCAACGATTGGCAGTTCGCGACACCCAACGGCAAGGCCGGTGACCCGGTCGGTCCGAAGTCGGGCTCGAAGTGCTGGGGCACCGATCTCGGCAACTCCAGCTTCGACGGCCTCTACTCGGCCAATTCCTCGACCTACCTGGAATCGCCGGCGATCAACCTGCTGAGCTGCCCGCATCCGATCCTGCGCTTCCAGCGCTGGCTGACGGTCGAGAGCGCGTTGCACGACCAGGCGCGCGTCGTCGTCAACGGTCAGGTCATCTGGCAGAACTCGAATGTCGCCGACCACGCCGACCTGGGCTGGACCGAGTTCGACTTCGACTTGAGCGCGATTGCCGCAGGGACTCCGAACACGAAGATCCGTTTCGAGCTGGTCACCGACGGCGTGGTGCAGAAGGGCGGCTGGAACATCGACGACGTGCAGATCTTCACGGCCTCGGCGGTCGGTCTGAGCTGCGTCGATCCGATTCCGTACTGCAATGCGAAGCTGACCTCGCTGGGAACTCTCCCGAGCTTGAACTCGCTCGGATCCAACAGCGCGACGCTGCAGTCGCTGCGGATCGAGCTGATCGAAGCCGCGCTGTCCAAGCCCGGCATCCTGTTGCGCAGCACCGCCGGCCAGGCCAGCGTGCCCTTCTCCGGAGGGACGCTGTGCATCCAGACTCCGATCGTGCGCTACGCGACGTTCACGACCGACAGCAGCGGAAGCGCGCTGGTGCCCATCACCATCCAGCCCGGGATGATCGGCCAGACCTGGTACCTCCAGGCCTGGTTCCGCGATCCGCCGGCATCGTTCGGCGTCGGCCTGACGAACGGAGTGCAGATCAAGTTCTGCCCGTGATCGCCTGAGCTAGCACGGGAGCCCGGTTCCGACGCATGGCCGTCGGAACCGGGCTCCTTGCCTTGGTTTGGCGCGAAGCCATGCCCTGGATTGGCCTGCAGCAGTTAGGCTCGATGGTTCCCCCGCCGCTGTTCCCACGGCTCGCCCCCAGCCGCACTCTCCATGATTCAGCACCTGTTCCGCGTCGCCGCCCTTGCTTCCCTGTCCCTGACCGCCCCCGCGCAGACCAGCGCCGATCCGGCGAGCGCCCTGGGAGCCTGGCGGGATGCCCATGGCCCGGCCTGGACGGCGGAGTTCGATCCGCGCACCGGATTCGTGCGCTCGCTCTACGGCGGACACACCGAGGCCAGCGCCCACCTCGTGGACGATCGCGCGGCCTTGAAGCGTGCTCGCGCCCTGATCGCCGTCACGACTTCGCTCTCTGGTATCGATCCGGCGACGCTGGTCGACGAGCGCGCGCTGTTCCTGCCCCTCTCGAACGCCGGCTCGAGCGACAAGTACTGCGCGAGCTTCCGCCAGGTGGTCCGCGGCGTGCCGGTGGTCGCGGGCTCGGTCCAGGTCTTGATGGATCTCGAGGGCCGCGCGCTCTCGATCGACAGCTCCGCGGTGCCCGCCGCGGCCTCGGCGCGCACCACGCCGATTCGCGCCGCGGAGACAGCCGCGAACGAGGCGCTGCGCGTCTTCGCGATCCTGGCCAAGAGCCAGGGCACGCTCAGCGGCGAGGCGCGGCTGGTGCTCGACCAGGTGCATCAGGGCGGCGAGCTACGCGCCGTCCTCGCCTGGGAACTCGACGTCTTCGGAGATGGCGCGAACGGGATTCCGCGCGGCCTGCGTCTGCGCATCGCGGACCAGAGCCTCGCGCTCACCAGCCAGGAAGAATTGGTCCACACCTGCGACGTCAGCGGCACCGTGTTCACGCGCTTGACTCCTGGGACCCTGCCCGACATCGCTTCGAACCCGACCGTGCAGATCGCCCTGCCCCACGTCGAGGTGCAGAGCGCGCAGGGCAATGCGATCACCGACGACAACGGCAATTTCAACATCGTCGGCGCGAGCGCGCCGCTGTCGGTCAGCGTCAGCTTCGACGGCCCCTACACCACGCCGACCAACGCACAGGCCGCGGTCTACGTGCTGCCGGCGATCCTGAACGCCGCGAGCGGCAACCAGCTCGTGATGAACTCCCCCGCCGCGCCCCTGTACACGGCCGAGGCCAATTCGACGTACTGGATCGGGCGGCTGCGCGACTACGTCCGCGCCGTGAATCCCGCGGATGCCACCGCGGATTTCGACGCCCTGTCGAACATCAACCTCGCCCAGACCTGCAACGCCTACTACTCCGGCGGCTCGGTCAACTTCTTCGCCGCGGGCGGCGGATGCGTGAACACGGCGTATTCGACCGTGGTCGCGCACGAGATGGGTCACTGGCTCAACGTGCGCTACTCCTCGGGCAACGGCGGCGACGGATTCGGCGAGGGCAACGCGGACGTGTGGGCGATGTACCTGACCGACCAGCCGGTGGTCGGCGACAACTTCTTCAACGGCGGCGGCATCATCCGCAGCGGGCTGAACAACACGCCCTTCTGCGGTGATCCGTTCGGAGGCTGCCACGGAGAGGTCCACGCGGACGGCGAAGTCCTGATGGGCGCCCTGTGGAAAGTGCGCTCGCGACTGAAGATCGCTCTCGGCGCGAGCGCGGGAGCCGCGGCCAGCGACCTGCTCTTCAACAGCTGGATGAACGCCTACAACGACTCGCAGATCAAGACCATCGTGCGCACCCACTGGCTGGTGCTCGACGACGACGATGGCGACGTCACCAACGGCTCGCCGCACTGGCAGACGATCAACCAGGGTTTCGTCGACCAGGGTTTCCCGAGCTACCAGCTGGCGCCGGTCAGCTTGAGCAGCGTGACCTTGCTTCCGAATACGCTGGACGAGATCGGGCCTTACCTGGTGTCGGTGACGGCCACGGCGAACATCGCACCGCCGCTGTCCCAGCCCGAGCTGCTCTGGCGCGTCGACGGCGGCAGCTTCAACACGCTGCCGATGAGCGCGCTGGGCGGGAACCATTTCCAGGCCGCGATCCCGGGCCAGGTCTCGCCCGCGAAAGTCGAGTACTACCTGCGCGCCAGCGACTCGCTGGGAACCGTCGGTGTCTTCCCTCCCGGCGCGCCGACGAGCCTGCTGCGCTTCCTGGTCGGCGAAGAGCGCGTCTTCTACAGCGAGAGCTTCGACACCATCTCGTCCACCTGGCAGACCGGGACCCTTAGCGGACCCAGCGACTGGCAGTACCAGATCCCCATGGGACAAGGCGGCGATCCGAGCTCGGCCAGCACCGGCTTGAAGTGCTGGGGCACGGACCTCGGCAACAATCCCTTCGACGGCCTGTACTCCGCCAACGCGACTTCGTGGATCGAGTCGCCGCCGATCGACCTCCTGGCTTGCCCGCGGCCGCGGCTGCGCTTCCAGCGCTGGCTCGGCGTCGAGAGCTCGCTCCACGATCATGCGCGCATCCTGGTCAACGGGCAGGTGGTCTGGGAAAACCCCAGCGCCGCCGACCTGGTCGACTCGAGCTGGACCGAGGTCGAGTACGACCTGACGGCCTTCGCGGCCGGCAACCCGAGCGTGCGCCTGCGCTTCGAGCTCTCGAGCGACGGTCAAGTCGAGAAGGGCGGCTGGAACATCGACGACGTGCAGATCGTGATGGTCTCGGCCGCCGGGCAGGGTTGCTCGGAGCCGATTTCCTACTGCGTGGGCAAGCCGACTTCCGTCGGAACCATCCCCTTCCTGACCACCTTCGGTGCGCCGAGTGCCGCGACACCGACCCTCGCGGTCGAGATCCAGGACGCCGCCTACCTGAAGCCCGGTCTCTTGCTGCGCAGCACCACTGGCGCCGGCGCGAGCCCGTTCCAGGGCGGAACTCTGTGCCTCCAGCCGCCGATCGGGCGCTACAGCTCCTTCCTGACCGACGCCTTCGGCTACGCCCACGCTCCCTTCCCGATCACGCCGGGCATGGTCGGACAGACCTGGTACGTGCAAGCCTGGTTCCGCGATCCGCCGGCGTCCTTCGGCGTCGGTCTGACCGATGCCTTGCAGATCAAGTTCTGTCCCTGATCGTCGTCAGCTGAGTGGTTAGGATCGCGCCGTCATGAAGGCGCAAGCGTGGTCGTGGATGCTCGTTCCCGCGCTGGTCTGCGCCGCGGCGCTGCGACCGACGCCGGCCTGGAGCGAGGATCTCGACGCCGCGCTGGGCCACGGCCAACCGGTCGTAGTGCTGGTCGCCATGCCGGATCGTCCGCTGGGTGACGCCACGCGACGCGCGGTCGATGCAGCCTGGGAAGAGATCCGTCCGCGGGCCAGGCGCGTCAGCCTCGAGCGCGGGCCCGCGGCGATCGGAAGCGCGAGCGCTCTCGCGCTTTGCGTCTTCGACGGTGAGGGCGAGCTCGTGGCTCGACGCGACGGGGCGCTCGGCGCGGCTCTGGCCGAGGTCTGGTTGCGCGAGGCTCTCGACGCGGCCGCGGATCCTGCACGGAAGGCGCGACGAGAAACCTCCGATCCGGCAGAACAGTTCGAAGCGGGTCAGCGGGCTTCGAGGCTCGGCGCCGCGCAGGAGGCCGAGCGCATCTTCGTGTCGCTGTGCCGCAATCCCCGGCTCGAATGGCGCATCGCCGCTTGGGAGCGCCTTGCGCGCAGCGCGATCTTGCGCGGCGAAGTCGCGCAAGCTCGCGAGCTGTGTGAGCTGGCCAACGGGAGCGAAGTCGGCGGCGCGACGGCCGCGCGCTTCTTGTTCACCCGCGGCCTGATCGAATTCGCCGAGCGCAAGAGCCGCGCGGCCTGCGCCACGCTCGAGCTGGCCGTGCGTGGGCTCGAGAACGGCGACGAAGTCGAGTTCGATGCCGCGCGCTTCGAGCTGGCGCGCGCCCAGGCTGCCCGCGGCGAAGCAAGCTCTGCCATCGACGCGCTCGAATGTCTGGCTCGCACCGCGTCCACTTGTTTCCAACGCGAAGCCGCGCGACGTCTCGCGGCGGAGCTTCGCTCACCCCCGCTGACCCATTAGGCCAACATGAATCCGATCTTGCGCTGCCTGCCTCTTCTGCTGCTGGCACTGTCGTCGTCGGCCGCGCTCGCTCAATCGCCCGCCGCCCCTGCACAGAAACCCGCGGCTCCCGCCGGCGATCCGGAGCTGATCGTCGGCAAGGATGCGCAGCGCTTCCGCTGGCTCGGCGATTGGGCCCATGTGCCCGAAGGCGCCGCGCTCGGCAATACCCACGGCGCGATCGTCACCGACGCCGCGGGC
>DATHET010000188.1:0-31508 GCA_035490315.1 Planctomycetota bacterium | reverse complement strand
GTCTACTCGATCGACATGAACGCGTTCGCGGCCGGAGCTCTCGGTGGTACCCCAGCGGCGTATCTTGTAGTGCCCGGTACAGTGGTCGACACGCAGGCATGGGGGCGCGACAACGGGTTTGCGGCCCCGAACAACGCGGCGCTCTCCAACGCACTGGAGTACACGGTTTGCCCTTGAACGATCAGGGATAGTCCGACATCGCTCTCGACCACTGAACCTAGTCGGGGGGCAGGTCGAGGCCGGTCCGGGGAATCCGAGGGCGGCGTGCTCCCGCGTGTGCTGCTCGCCAACCTCGAGACCCTGGGGGCCTTCCGACCCGGAGAAGTGTTCTTAACCGGGTTGCGTTCGGGGAGCACCCCCATCGCCAACGAAACGAGCGGTTCGGCGAGGGACGGTTAGCAGGGCGGATTCCGCCTTGGTTCGGAGGCGGTTGGAGTCGCGAACACCGTTGTGGGCTCCAACCTTCCAACTCCCGGCGGCGTCCGGGCAGCGAGCGCGTCTCCGATGTACTTGGGCCACTCGTTGTCCGGTGAACGCGTGAGCTTGCGAAAACGGTGGCTCCGAGGCCGGCTTGCAAGATCTTGTCCCCGAGCCGTCGGCCTCGCGCTACACTCCGCACGTCGATGCCCTCGCTCTCCCGCGGACTCCGGCCCTTCTTGTGAAGCGCTCATGCAGCGTCGGCCGGTCGTCCGTGCGATTGAATTAGTTGCAGCAGCTCCGCTCGAGATTCTCGAGCGGCTCCTCGCAGGAGCGGACTGCGCGGCCTGACCGGACAGCGAGCTTTCTTTCGCTTCCATTCGTGACTTTCGCGGTCGCATCGGCGCGCGCTCTCACGGCCCGAGCTCGGGCACTTCGACCCCATCCTCTGTGTTCCCCTTCTTCCTCTGTCTCCGAGGTTTCCCCATGCGACAGTTTTCCTTGCTCCTCGTCCTCGCGCTCGTCGCGCCGGCATGCCAATCGAGCGTCTCGAAGGGCGCCGTCTCGGCGCCCGCGCCTGCTCCGCTCCACGCCAATGCCGACAACGTCGGCATCTTGATCTTCGACGGGCTCTTCATCACGGAGTTCACTGCGCCCTTCGACGTGTACAAGCACGCCGGCGACAAGATGAACGTGTTCACCGTCGGGTTGACGCGCGCGCCGATCAAAACGTACGAAGGCGTCGTGCTTCAGCCCGACTACGACGTCCACACCGCGCCGAAGATCGACGTGCTCGTCGTGCCGAGTGGTGCGGACAGCACATCAAAGGACCTGCAGAACGAGACGCTCATCGGCTTCGTGAAAGACAGCGCGAAGTCCGCGCGATTCGTCACGTCGCACTGCTGGGGTGCGTTCACGCTCGCCGGCGCCGGTTGCTTGAAAGATCGCGAGTGCACCACGTTTCCGACCTCGATCGACGACCTGCAGTCCAAGTTTCCAGAAGTGCGCGCACGCAAGGACGGGCGCTACGTCGTCTCGGACAAGTTCATCACGTCGAACGGCGGGCTCGCGGCCTTCGAGGCGGCATTGCACGTCGTCGAAGCGATGTATGGCCGAGAGACGGCGGACAAGGTGGCGTCGGGAATGGTTTTCGCGGAGCAGAACCGCGCGTATTCCATCCAGCCGCAGTTGCGCTGATCCAAGGAAGCACACGATGCAATTTCGGAATCTGGCGCTCTCGGTCAGTGTTTTCACCACGACTGCGCTGACGGAAGTCGCTTTCGCGCAGGAACCGCCGGCGCAGAAGCAGCCGCCCACGCGCGACGAGATGCTCGCCTGGCTGAAGGAGTCGCTGCCGTTCTCGATCCACGGAGGAGTGCTCATGTGGCACTACCAGCCGCTCGATCTGTCGCACACCGATCCGAACTCGGAAATCTACTACGCGAATCTGTTGTTCGACACGAAGTTCGACGATCGATTCGGCTACCACTTCGAGCCGCGCTTCCGCGACACGAAGTTGCGCCCGTTCTTCGAGAGCAACATCTGGATCCAGGAAAACTACCTGAGCTTCCGTCCGTGCGGCGAAGATGGCGGCGTGCTCAAGGCCGGCAAGATCTACACCCAGTTCGGACGCTTCTGGGATGGCGTCTTCTACGGAAACATTCCGTACTTCGACGGCCTCAAGCTCGATCCCGACATCGGCTTGTCGTGGGAGCAGCGCGTCAAGGCGAGCGAAACAGTTGCCGTCGACTGGTCGGCACAATTTTTCGCGCAGGACGGCGCGACGAACGGATCGCTGCAGAACCGTGACACGCTCTCGGTCGGGACGCAGCGCAACATCGGCGTCGTCCGCGTCGCCCCGACGTTCGAGTTCAGCGAGAAGACCAGCGCGACCGTCGGCGTCTCGGCGATGCGCTTCGAGGCCGATCTTCCCGCGCCCACGAACGACGGGAACGTGACGCGTTTGAACGCCGAAGCGGCGCTGACCGTCGGTCCTTTCACTGTGTTCGGCGACTACACCCACCAGCAGGGGGATCACGTCGTCGACTTCCCGGTGGTCGGCTCGAACTCGCGCGACATCGATTACTTGATGTCCGGGCTCTCGTATCAGAAGGGCGACTTCACGCTTCGGTACAGCTACAGCTACGCCGACTACAGCGATGTCGATGTCAAGGAGGACCTCCATCTTCCCCGCGTCGAGTACAAGGTGAACTCGCACCTCTCGATCTGGCTCGAGTACGTGTACTGGAACCGCGACACGGACGGTCACAACACGATCCAGGACCGCAGCCTGAACCTTATCCTGTACGGCTCCTTCTGAAACCCGCCATGAGTGCATCGCAAGTCTCTGTCAAGCCGCTCGATCTCGAGTCGAGCATCACGAAAGTCGCCGCCGTCGCGGCCCAGCACGCTGAGCGCATCGACGGCAAGGGGGAGTTCCCGCGCGAGTTCGTGGACGCGTGCCGCGCCGAGGGCTTGCTCGGGTTGATCTCGAGCAAGGATCACGGCGGCCAGGGCCACGGCATCCGCCAGGCGGCCATGGTCGTCGAGCGCGTCGCACGCGAGTGCGGCTCCTCGGCCATGGTCTTGACGATGCACTACTGCGGGGCGGCGGTGATCGAGGCGCACGGTCCTGCGACCGTGCGCCGCGACCTTGCCGCCGGAAATCACTTGTCCACGCTCGCGTTCAGCGAGGCGGGCTCGCGATCCCACTTCTGGGCGCCGACCGGCACGGCACTGACCGACGGAGACTCCGTCGTGCTCGACGCGCGCAAGAGTTGGATCACGTCCGCGCATCACGCCACGGCTTACGTGTGGTCGTCGAAGCCGCTCGCGGGAGCAGAGCTCAGCACGCTGTGGCTCGTGCCGGCGAATGCGAAGGGGCTGCGCTCGGAGGCGGCCTTCGACGGGCTTGGCCTGCGCGGCAACGATTCGTGTCCGGTGAGTGCCGAGCGCGTCAAGCTCGCCGCCGACCAGCGCCTGGGCGACGATGGCGCGGGCTTCGGGATCATGATGCAAACGGTCCTGCCGATCTTTTGCGTCCTGACGTCCGCGAATTCGGTGGGATTCTGCGAGGCTGCCGTCGCGAAGACGAGCTCGCACGCCTCCAAGACGAAGTACGAGCACCTCGGCTCGTCGCTCGCCGACCTGCCGACGATCCGCGCCTACGTTGCGCGCATGCGCATCGACACGGACATGGCGCGCACGCTGTGGCTCGACACGCTCGACGCCCTCGAAAACGGCCGAGCGGACGTGATGCTGCGCGTGCTGGAAGTGAAAGCGGGCACCGCGGAGGTCGCGACACGCGTGCTCGACACCGCGATGCGCGTGTGCGGTGGCCTCGCGTATCGCAAGCACGTCGGCGTCGAACGCGCATTCCGCGACGGGCGCGCGTCGACGGTCATGGCGCCGACGACCGACCAGCTCTACGATTTCATCGGAAAGGCTGTCTGCGGATTGCCGCTCTTCTAGCAGCACCATGAGCATGCGCATCACTCTCGGCGCGGTCGCCTACGATCCCAAGGTCGTCACGATCTGGGACGGCTTCCAGCGCTTCTTCGCGCGCAACGGAGTCGACTTCGACTACGTGCTGTTCACGAACTACGAGCGCCAGGTCGAACAGCACTTCGCCGGCGCGTTCGACGTCGCATGGAACTCGCCGCTCGCATGGATCGAGGCCGACCGCGCAGCAAGGAAGCTTGGACGGAAAGCGCGGGCAGTCGCGATGAGAGACACGGACTGCGACCTGACGTCCGCGATCGTCGCTCGCGCGGATTCCGGCGTGAGCACGCTCGCCGATCTGCGCGGAAAGCGCGTCGCCGTCGGAGCGAGCGATTCGCCTCAGGCGACGCTGATCCCCCTGCTCCATCTCGCCGAGGCCGGCCTCGAGCGCGGCAGGGACATCGAGGTGGTCGAGTTCGACGTCTTGCACGGCAAGCACGGCGACCACGTCGGCGGCGAGCGTGACGCCGCGAAGGCGTTGATGCGCGGCGAGGTCGACGCCGCGTGCATGATCGACGGCAACCTGCTGGCGTTCGCGACCGACGGCACGCTGCAACGTGGCTCGACTCGAGTGCTCGCGCAGACGGGCAAGTACGATCACTGCAATTTCACCGTGCTCGACGGCGTCGACGAAGCGGCGGTAGGCAAGTTCCGGCAGTTGCTCCTGGGAATGAGCTACGAAGATCCCGCCGTGCGGCCGCTGATGGAGCTCGAGGGCCTGAAGGCATGGCGCGAGGCGCGCACGAGCGGCTACGCGCTCCTCGAGCGCGCGTGCGACCGCTTCGGCTGGCTGCGGCCGTTCCTCGAGCGGATGCACGCCGCGTGAGCGCGACTCACAAGCTGGAACTCGGCGAGCTGGGTTTCGACCAAGGCGCTCAGGTCGTGCTCGCCCACGCGTTCGCGACGCTCGAACCGGGTGACGAAGTCGATATCGATGGCTCGAGCTCGGGCTTCGCGATCCAGTTGGTGGCGTGGGCGCGCGCAAAGGGCCACGAGGTGGTTCGCTCCGCTCACGAACGCGTGACCTTGCGCGTCGGCACTGCCACGGGAGCGCGCTGGCGCGGAGCGGAACGAGCGTTCGGCGAGAGCCGCGACGGCGTGGCTGCACGCGCTCCTCAACACTGGGGGCTCGCCGCCCGCGGCGCGCTGATCGAGCAAGGCGGGCCGGAACCCGGCTTCATGCTCGACAGCCGTGACGAGCTCTGGACCGCGGACGCCCCGGAGCACTACCGCGCTGCCGCCGCCGCGCAGTGGGACCCCGGCACGGCGATCGACTGGTCGATCCGCCAGGAACACCCCGACGCGGTGGAGGACGCGCTCGTGCAAGTGCTGACGTACCTCATCGAGAACGAGACCGCCGCGCTGCTTGTCTCCGCCCGCTTCGCAAGCCGCACGCACCCGCACTACCGCGAGGTGCTGCAGTTCCTCGTGCTTCAAGCCGCGGACGAAGCCCGCCACATCGAGGTCTTCACGCGACGCGCGCAGTGCTTCCGACGCGAGCTCGGCGTCTCGACGGTCGGCGGCCGTGCATCGCTGCAGACTCTGATCGAGGAGCCCGAATTCTCGCGAGCCGCATTGCTGCTCGGCGTGCTCGGTGAAGGGACCTTTCTGCAATTGCTTGCGTTCTTGCGCACGCACGCGCCGGAGCGCTGCACGGCGCAGATCATGCTGCTCGCCGCGCAGGACGAGGCGCGCCATGTCGCGTTCGCCATGGCGCATCTCGCTGAGCACGCGCGCCAGGACAAGACCCTCCTGCAACGCCTCGCGGTCGCCGTGGAGTCACGTCACGCCGCGCTTCAGGCGACCGCCGGGCTGAATGAGGAAGTATTCGAGGCCCTGATCCTGCTGGCCGCAGGCTCCTTCGACCCCGAGGCGATCTCGCGCGGCCATGCAGCCGTGGTCGAGCTGCTCGCTCTGATGGACGCTGGAAGACAGTCACGCCTGCGTCGGCTCGGATTCGACCCGGATAAGGCCAGTGACTTGAGCGCCTTGCACACTCGCAATTTCATGTGAGATTGCGGCGCGGTTCCATCGTGAACCACGTCGCGGGCGCTCGCTGGCGAACATGGGTTCAGGAACTGCGAGCAGCTGCGCCTGAGTGCCGAGCATCGCGCGGGTCCCCGCGCCCTTTGCGCCGCTACTTCTTGGGCATCTTGGCGAGTTTGGTCTCGATGTCCTTCACCCGGGTCTTCAAGTCGGCGATCTCTTTTTCGGCGGTCTTCAGCGGATCGCCCAGCTGCTTGCGCAGATCCACGACCATCTCGCGGACCTTCGTGGTGTACTCCATCGCGTTCTTCGAGACGATGCTCATCGCGTCAAGCGCTTCGTCGATTCGCCGGTCGAGATCCTTGATGTCGCTTTCCTCTGCCATGATCCTGCCTCTCTCCCTAGGTGCCTGGTTGGCAACCTAGCATAGCTCCGCAACCGTGTGCGTGAATTCTCCAGGCCACCAGGATCTGACCTTCCTACTCGCCGTCGATCAACAGCGGAGACGCGGCCCGCCTGGACGCTCCATTACAACTGGAACGGATGGTCAGACGATCACATGGAAGCGCTATTCGTCATGCGGGATGTTCGGTCGGCGCTGCGCAACGTGCCAAAGCACACCGGACGGGTCGACCACGTAGGCGATCCGCAGGCCCCAAGGCTGGATCGCCGGAGGCTTTGGTGCAGGCACTCCGAATTTTGCGGGCAGATCGAGTGACGAAACATGCTTCCACCAGGAATCAAGGTCGTCCACCATGAGTTGCATCATGAAATTCTCTGCCCATTCCCGCTGAAAGTACTTCTGGAGGATGAAGCCGCTTGCTCCGATTCGGAAGATCGCCACCTCGTCATCCAGCACCTTGGTGAAGCCCAGTGCTTCATAAAAGCGTTTGGACAAGTCGAAGTCTTTTGCCGGCAGGAAAGGCCGGGCGATCTCTGTGCCTGCGGGGACTGATGCATTCATGGAAAACTGACTGATGTCGTGGCCTACCTGTGATCAACCAACCTGGAGTATAGGAATTCCACGCCTCCCGATGTGCGCCCGAACTCAGCCGCGACCTTCTCGCCAGTCTGGCTTGCGTTGTTGCGCACACACCTCAGCAGCGCGGCACGGTCGAGTTTCGCGCCATGGACCGCACTGGATCCGTTCTGTGCGCGCAGACTCGGCGCAGCGTCCGTTCACCCGTGCGCGACTTGATATCCCCGCAGCGCGTTGCCTGATGACTCGATGGACGACGCGGTTATCTACGAGTACCGGGTTGACAGGCGCTACGTTCGATCGAAGCGGTCATGGTCCGACGACGAACTCCAGCGCGTTCGACAAGCTCGCGTTGTTCGGCGGCGCCAAGCCGTTGTCGCGCCCCCAGAACTGGCAGTCGATCACCGTTCCCGGCACGACCAGGTAAGGCGCAGGCATGCCGCTGGGGCCGCCGACTCCGAACAGGTTCATGTCGATCTGGTAGACACCCGAGCAGTCGTTCGGCGGAGGATTGCCCGCGGAAAAAAGCGGCGTCGAACGGCGGACCGGACTGTTCATGCAGCGGAAGCCGCCGGCGAACGGCACCGCCGCTTGACCCATGTTGCTGTAGATCAGCAGACCCGGCTTGTTGTTGATCACCGACGTCGCGGCAACGATGAAGCCGGAGCCTGATGTCGCGCTCGAGAACCCGCTCGAAGCGATCGCCGGCGTGCAGCCCAGCGAATTCGTCTTCGGCGTGCAGTACACGACGGGCGGCGGGGGCGCGGGTTCCGCTGTGAAGTCGTCGACCTTGAAGCAGCCGCCGTACAGGCAGTTCGACTTGATCTCGAACCAAGTCACTGGGCTCGCGAAAGTCCAACCCACCCAGCCCCAGTTCACGAAGGGCAAGTTCTCGGTGTAGACGTTCCCAGCCACGTCCCTGAAGCGGATCTGATAGACGTTCTGGTTTCCACTGACGAGGTAGAAGCCGAGCCTCGTCACCGGCGTGCTCAGCGTCGCATCCGCCGGGGCTTGTTGGGCCGTGTAGCACTGCGCACCACTGTGCGGCCCTGCCGTGGTGACCATGCCGCCGAGCGGACCTGGAGCCTGGGTGCAGAACACCGAGCCGGCGCCGAGGAAGGGCGATACGCACGCAGTTCCCACCGGCTGTGTCTCGAATCCCTCCGCCAGCGACCCGACGAAGGGCGGGGTCGGCGTGGCTTGTGCGGCGGCGCCAAGACTGAGGACCACCAGGGCGAAGAATGTCTTCATGGGCAGGACGGCGGATCGGGGTTGACGATACCTGCATCACTGTACGCCGGAAGTGCGCTGTTGAGATCGGCTTGATCAAGGTCCCTCGATCCGAACAGGAGCTACGTGCTCTGAATCACCGATCGCCAAGACCTGAAGGCAGCCCGATGGCCAGCAATACACCCTGCCCCCCGAATTTGATGCCCGCCCCACCGATCTCCGCGAGTCGCCTTTCGAGATCCGCTCCCATCAAGACGGGGCCGAGAGCGTGCCCCTCGTCGAAAAGGGGGCTGCTTGCCAGGCTGAGAACGACCAGCAGATCCGCCTGACCGTCCCCATCGACGTCACCCGTGCCGACGAGCTCTCCTTGCAGGATCTGACCGAGCTCGAGACTCGCCAGTGCTCGTTCCGAGTCCAGTGTGCGCCCCTGGATCCCGCTGGATGTGAGAGTCCACATCAGCGACTGACCGGTCAACGAATCGCGCACGAGCTGGAGGTCCTGGTATCCGCCACTCGCCCCCCACCGTGTGCGCCGTGCGACCTTGCCCGTGCGCGATGAGACGAAGGACCAGCGCATGCGCTCCTCCTTCAGCATGTTGGTCCTGGTCGACTTCACTGCAATTTCAGGGACCCCATCTCCGTCAAGATCGGGCGCTTCCCCGACATCCCGTGCCCAGCCATCGAGCTTCAGCTTGCGCAGCACGTGTCCATCCTTGCCCGAGCGGAGTTGGTCGTACTCCTCCGAGCTCGTGAACAGATCTCGAACGCCGTCGCCATCGAGGTCCTGACAGGATTCCAGGCGGTCCAATAGCTCTTCCGGTCTCGGTCCCTCTTCGCCGTGAAGCCTGCGGCCAGTGCTGCCCGAATAGATTCCCCAGGCGCCTGCGACTGAATGCGCAGCATTGCGGTTCAAGCCCACCATCGCAAAGTCCGTAGCGCCGTCGCCATCCACGTCGCCGACGGCACTTAGGCTCGGCCGGTCGTAGCTACCGCCGTAGGTTCCGCCCAACTCGAGCAATGGCAATCCGATCGTGACGTCTTCTGGTCGTCGCCGCCAGATTTGCGCTCCGGTGCGGCCGTCCCGACATTCGATCCACTCTCCGTATGCGATCCAACTCGTGCCTTCATACTCGTGCGCGGCGACGACGATCTCCGAGGCCCCGTCTGAAGTAACATCCCCGAGAGCACACACGGTCTCCCACTTGACCCTTGAATTCGCGGAGTCGACGGCCCGAGCGCTCCACAGCACTTCGCCCCGTGGTACGGAATACGCCGTGACCGTCGAGCGAGGCGAGCCAGCATCCGTCAAGACGACGAAGTCGGAGACTCCGTCGGCGTCCAGGTCGCATGCGGCCGTCACGTTGTAGAACAGGTCGCCCCGTGGATCGATCGCCATGACGATCGCTGGAGCGGTACGACGCTCCGTCTCCTGCGACCCTGACTGCGTTTCTCGCTGGACCGGCACTGGGCCTGCACAGGCCCCGCACGCAGAAAGCAGGATCGACACGAGGGATGCCTTGAATCGCATGGAGATAGCATCGTGGCCGGTAGCCACGAAGATTCCTCAGTCCTTCTGATCGATAGCCAAGGCTGCGCTATTCCAGCGCGCGACAGCCTTCCCGTCCGTGTCGGGTCAATGGAAACTCCTTGCTTGCGGCGCATCTTCCCCGGCGCGACGTCGGATACGATGGTACGCGCATCGTCGATGGCTCTCTGAACTCTCTGGAGAGCGCGTCTCTCTCCGACATTGTGATTACCAGGTACGCTGCAAGCCCGACGCCCGCTCCCCAAGCGGACCGCCTCCGGTCCCCTTGCGCTGTCCCCAACCGTCGTCGTGGAGTCCGATCCCATGAATCTCGAAGTGAAACGCCTCGATCCAGTCCAAACGGCGAAAATCGCGGCGCTTGTCCAATGCGCGATTGGGCTCGGTACGACCCTGGTGATGGTGCCCCTGATCTTGCTGACCACGAGCCTCGGCAGCCAATTTTCGTTTCTAGGCACTGGGGGATCCGTGTTGCTCGCGCTGACCCCAGTCACGGCCTTGGTCACCGGTTGGATCTCGGGCTTCGTCGGCTCGCACACCTACAATTACATCGTGCGTTGGACTGGCGCGCTGAGGATCGAAGTCAGCACCACGGAGTTCGCTCCCGCACCACTCGTGCAGTCTCCGACAGCGTGATCGCGGTCCTGGATGCACGAGCACGTGCCGCAGCCTCGAGCGGAAGAGGTGCCGCTTGGAACTCTCCACTCGGGCTGTGCCAGCCGGAGCGGGCAGCTTCTCAGCGCGCCGATGATTAGGATGCGTCTTCCATGCGTGACTTCGCGGCTCGGCGAATGTGGCTCTTCCTGTGGGTCGCGGGGTTCCTGGCGCTCGGCGCGAGCGCACAGGTGCTCGATCCGACGCGCTTCCCGTCCATCGAGGTCGTCCTCGCGGAGCCGGGGGACGAGGCCGAGCACTACGCGACGCTCAAGGCCCTGTCCGAGGCCGCGCAGCAAACCGGGCCGGCCGGACAGGCGCTCTTCGGCGCCTACTACAACGCGCTCAACGACATCGACTTTCGCCTGCGCAATGGCGACGCAGCGGACTACACCGCGTTTTCGGAGCGCGTGCGAGAGCGGCTCGGCGCGGACGACTTCCGCGCCCGCGTCCGGGCTCGCTTCGGGCTGGGTGGCGCGGCTCCCGCGGCACCGGACGAGGGCGACGAGCTCGATCGCGCGCTGCGCGAGAGCGTCCCGCATTGGATCGCAGCCTTGTTGGTTCTGCTGGTAGCGAGTCCACTGCTCATCCTCCTGCTCGACCGCCGCCATCTGCCTGCTACAGCGGGCGCGCGCGACTCGGTCCCCGACGAGCTGCGCACCGTGCGTGTGCTCGGCCGCAGCTACGAGGTCGAAGCGCTCACGGGAACGGTCGTGGACAAGGAGTCGCACATCGAGGAGCGCCAGCACGTGTACACCACGGGCGGCGTTGCGACGGTCACGGGCGACAGTGTTTCGGTGACGCCGACGCAAGTTCATGTCCACACCGAGATCACGCGCAAGGATTGCCTGTGGGTGCGCGATGCGGCTGGCCGGGAGAACGCTTGGAACTTCACGAACGCGAGCCTGCAGGCGCGTGCGGGGCACAGGCTGAGCGCGATTGCCCGTCGCGCGGCCGACGGGAGGCCCGAGTTCCTGCTGGCCTACAACCACACGACGGGTCAGCTCGAGACCTTCGATGGCCTGGCGCGCGCTCACCAGCCGCGGAGGCTCCTGGCCTGGATCGCGGCCACCGTGCTCGTCGCGGGCATGATCCTGCTCGCGCTCCGCGCCGTCGTCGACGCCTCCGGCGAGAACCTGCGGCTCCCGGCGCTGTTCCAGGTCGGCAACTGGACAAGTCCGCTGGTGCTCGCGGGCGTCGCCGCCGGCGTCTGCGTGCCGCTCGGCGCGGCGCTGCTGCGCGGCCTGCGCACGCGCGCCTTTCTGGCCCGCCACGCGCCCGCCTTCCGCAAGCACTTCGAGACGCAAGCTGCAAATTGAGCGCAACGGCGAGGCCGGCGCAAGCGGGAACGGGCTAGCTCCATCCAGTGCCTGAGCGCCTCAGCTGGATTCGTGCGTGAGAATGTCGTCGATCTTGGCTGGCATCGGAACTCTGGAACTGTTGTGCTGGGGCCCCTGCTGAGCTTCATGGGGGGCAGGACGCTGCCGTCGATCGCGGTCAAACCAGCGGAGTGCGAGGATGAGTCGAACCATTGCAGTATCGAAGGTTGAGCTCGCGAAACGTCCTCGAAAGCCCATCTCCCGGGTGGAGGCGCTGACCAAGC
This sequence comes from Planctomycetota bacterium, assembly GCA_035490315.1. Lineage (GTDB taxonomy): Bacteria > Planctomycetota > UBA1135 > UBA1135 > JADJQU01. Next base: position 19,595 of record DATHET010000188.1, on the reverse strand, counting down.
TCATCAACGCGCCGGTCGAGCAGATGTGGACCAGCGACGCCAAGCTCGTGTCGTGCGCGGACGTGCATCCGCTGGTGCAGGCCGCGCACGACGCGTTCTACGAGCATCGACCTCTGGTGCTGTCGCCCGACTCCGTCTGGTTCTGCCTGGCCCAGGGGTTCGCGCATCACGTGAGCCTCGATCCCGAGCGCCTGCGTCGCCGCTTCGTGGCGCACGACGGCAAGATCACGCTGCTCGTGGCCCGCCCCGACTTCAGCCTCGGGCAGTCCAACCCTTGGCCGGAGATGTTCGCCGAATTCTCCGACCAGCTCGCGACGCATGTGGGCAAGTTTCGAGACCTGGTGGTCGCGGATTTCACCACGACCGGAGCGCTCGAGCGGGCCGCGAGCGAAGTCGTGCTGATGGATACGTTTCAGGGCTACTTCCAATACAAGGCGAGGATTGGCTGCGGAATTCCCTCGGTCACGCTGCTCGGCACTCCGGCGGATTGGCGCTCGATTCGCGAGCGCGCCGCGCGCTTCTGCGAGTTCGAGTTGGATGCTTGGACGCGCGTCCTTCTGCCCGTGCTCGACCAGATCGTGCTTGCGGCTGAGGGGCATGACGACCGTGAGTTCTGGCAGTCGTTCTTTCACGATACGAACGGTTCGGGAATGGGCGCGCTGACTGGCTGGATTCACGTCCTGTTCCCCTACCTGAAGGACAGTCGCACGGGCGCGCACACGCCGAACTCGCACCTCCCTGAATGGGAGCGTACCTACGCGGCATCGTCGGCACCTGGCAGGCAGGACCGCCCGCGAGGTGGGCCGTTCCTTTCCGAGATTCCGTCGGGCTTGTCGAGCGTTCCAGTCCAAGTAATCGATGCGCAGACCATGATCGAGCACCGGATGCGGTTCGTCGCGGGCATGTTCGGCGTGATCGAGGATACGTCAGGCGCGCTTGCTCCTGAGTTTGGATGGGCGGTCATCCATGATCGCGCCGATGAGCCCATCGCAACGCACCTCTCACCGCGCGGCTAACCCGAAGGGTTCGCAAGCGGCTATGCGCGAAAGCCACGACCTGGGTTTGCTTGAACAGGACGCACGGAGATTGGATTCACACCGGCTTCGGTGGGACTGATCGACACCCGACAAACAGTCTCGGGCTTGAATCTGGGTCAGCGGCGCCGCAAGGCGCTATTCGAGCGACAGCACGTGAGCAGGCCCCGTGAGCGTAGGCTGACCGCTGGTGTCGACGCACATCGCCTGCAGCCAGAACAACCGTGCCGCGACCGTTCCGTCGGGGATGGCGAAGGTGTGGTTGACGACCAGCGTTCCCCCCGCGCCGATCGTGCCCACGGGTGCCGACGAGGAGAAGAACGGCGTTGGAACCATCCATGTTCCGTTGAGCGGCTTCTTGAACGCGAAGGCCGGCCTGCGCGCGAACATCAGGAACACCGTGTCGCCGGGCTGTCCTGTGATCGTGATCGGATTTGCAAGGTTGTCACTGATGACGCGCGTTGCGGAGATCTTGCGGCGCACGCCGGGCAGCTGATCGATGATCGAGCCGTTGAGGGCGACGATCGTTCCGCCGGGAGGAGGAAAGTCCGGCCATCCACCCGTGCCGCCGACATAGGTGTTGTTGAGCAGGTGCGCCTGTCCGGCATCGATCCCCAATGCGTCGCCGCCGACTCCGCCGGGGTTGTAGCCGATATAGTCGCCGCCCCCGCCAACTCCGCCCTTGAACGAGCAACCCGCGGAGAACAGCCCGTAGCTCAGGCCGCGATAGCCCGCGCCGCCATTGCCGCCGCGAGGGATGGACTCGATACTTCCGAGGCCGCCCTCGAGCGTGCAGTCGTACAACGCGATCGACGAATTCACCGAGTCCAATGCCGGTCCTCCGTCGATCGCCCACTCGCCCGCCAGCCAGCCCGAGTCCCCGCCCTCCAGGGTGCAAGCGCTGAAAACGACGTTGAGCGACGAGATCACCTTCGCGCCAGCGCCAGCGACAAAATTCCCTCCGTAGTAGCTGTCGAGGAACAGCGTGCCCGCGAATCTGCTGTCTTGAACCCGCACGTGCCCGGTCACGTTCGAAATCTCGATCGCCGGTTCGGGGTTGGGGTAGATCAGTCCGTTGACGTGCAGCCTCGACAGCACGACATACTGTGCCGGGCCGAGGTTCTTGACGGTGACCTTTCCCGTGAATGTCGCTTCGCCGTTGATCGTGACGAAGACCTGCACCGACTTCCCGTCGATCGTGAAGGACGAGTAGTTGCCTGGCGCGACGAGCAGCGACTCGCCTTCGAGCGCTGCGTTCACGCCGTCTTGAATCGTCGTGAAGTGCGGCAGGAGGGGCCGCTCGGCGATGCTCACGTCCCCGGCACGCGCGAAACCGCTGAAAAGGAAGCCGGTGAAAATGACCGGGATGACTTGCCTCTGGAACACAGTGTGCATCGTGGACATCTCTCGAGCGCGGGTGAGAAGTGGATGGACTGGAGGGCTGGAAACTGGATTGGCCTGGCAAGCGTGCTTTTGGGGCGCCGCGGCCGGCATGTTCCCCCGTTTCTTGCTCGGAGGGCGTAGAAACGTGACCAGAATCTCCCGGATCCCTGCGCGACAGCCCCTTCCTCGGGAAGGCGGCCGGAGAACACGCGAAATTCTAGAGCAGGATCCGCATGGGGAGAACTACCCACCGGATTCGTCCCACGGGCCGTCGACAAGCGGAGGTCACCTGTTGGAAGTCAGAGAAGGCGACTGGCGGTGCAAGTTGGATCGACGAAGGGACCCGAAACCTTCGATCGGGCCAGCTCCCCGACACCAAGCCCCGCAGCCCGAAAAGACCGGACTCCCTTGCCATCCCCTTCCCTTGATAGCTCGGCCCAGGGAATGCGACCTGGGGGCGATACGATCCGGCCCAAACGGGAAGCGGTGCTCGCCGCATTGGTGCTCTTCGGTGCCGCATACAGCAGCGAAGCATTCCTGTATTCCAGCTGGCAGAAGGCGGCGGGAAACCAGGTACGAGACGGCCTGTCGCGTGTCGCCTCCGCCGCGGCCGCGCTGGTGGACACGGACCTCCACGCGAGCTTCACATCGTCAGCGCAGGAAAGCTCGGCGGATTATGCGCACGCCATCGAGCCGCTGAGGCGGCTGCAACGCTCGGATCCGAGCATCGCCTTCGTCTACACCTTCGTGCTCCGCGACGGGAAGGTCAGGTTCGTGCTCGACCCGACGCCGGAGGGCGATGCCGACGGCGATGGCCTCGACGACAAGTCGCACATCATGGAGGCCTACGACCACGCGACTCCTGAGATGCTGGAGTCCTTGGTCAAGCATCATGCGAGCTGCGACTCCGAACCCAACACCGACCCGTGGGGCTCGTTCGTTTCGGCCTACGCGCCACTTCTCACCCGATCCGGCGAGTACGTCGGGAGCGTGGGCATCGACCTCAAGGCTGATTCCTATCTGGACGAGCTCGCGTGGATCCGCAATGCCGCCATCGCCGGCTCTGCTCTGGCCATGGCGTTCTCCTTGGCTGTGGGCCTGGTCGTCTGGCGTCTGCGTTCGAGGTCGGCGCGCGATGCCATGGCGCTTCGTCTGCTGGTCGCCGACCTGTCGATCGCCCGCGATGCGGCAGAGGAGTCGTCGCGGATCAAGACGGAATTCCTCGCGACCATCAGCCACGAGATTCGAACGCCGATGAACGGGGTCATCGGGATGAACGAGATGTTGCTAGGCTCGACGTTGGATGCTTCGCAACGCGACATGGCGGAAACCGTGCAGGGTTCCGCCAATGCTTTGTTGACGATCGTGAACGACATCCTGGACTTTTCCAGGCTCGAGGCCGAGCAGTTCCAATCGCATGACGCCGATTTCAATCTTCTGAAGCTCGTCGGCCGAGTCTGCGCTTTCGTGACGCCTCAGGCTCGCAGCAAGAACCTCGAGCTGGTGTGCCTGTTCGAGCCTCAAGTGCTACCCTGCGTGCGAGGCGATGCCAACAGTATCCGGCAGGTCGTGCACAACCTGCTGATGAACGCGGTCAAGTTCACCGAACGCGGGAATGTGACCATCCACGTGCGGATCATCCATGTGGAGGGAGCCCAGCCTCGGCTGCGCTGTGAAGTGCGCGACACCGGCATCGGGATTGCACCTGCTGCGATCAAATCCCTGTTCCAGAGTTTTTCGCAGGTCGACGGGTCCTACTCCCGCAAGTACGGCGGCACGGGGCTCGGCCTGGCGATCTCCAAGCGTCTGGTGGAGTTGATGGACGGCGAGATTGGCGTTTCCAGCGAAGGTCCGCAGGGCAGCACCTTCTGGTTCGAGCTACCCATTCTGCTGGCCCTCGACGCGGGATCCATCAAGGAATTTCCGCTCTCCGCCACCGGTCATGATCCGCGCTCGTCGCTTCCCATGACCCAGAGCAAGCCTGTTACGACGATGGTCGAGCTCCCGGCAATGGGCACGTCAGTCGGACTGAACGTGCTGGTCGCGGAGGACAGCTCCGTCAATCAGAAGGTCGTCCTGATGATGCTCGCCAAGCTCGGCTGTCGCACGAAGGCAGTCTGGAACGGTCTGGAAGCGCTGGACGCGCTCGAGACGGCCGATTACGACCTCGTGTTGATGGACTGTCAAATGCCCGAGATGGATGGCTTCGCCGCCTCCACCGCCATCCGCACGCGAGAAGCAGGCAGGAGGCACACGCGCATCGTGGCGCTCACGGCGAATGCGATGCCCGGCGATCGAGAAAAGTGCCTGGCCGCGGGAATGGACGACTACCTCAGCAAGCCCGTGTCGAAGGCCGATCTGCAGCGCGTGCTCTCTGGCGAGATTGCGGCCGTCGCTTCCTAGCGTTGCAAGTCGAGCCTCCCATGCATACCGGCTCCGCACCGTCTGCGTCGAAGCAATGCCTTGTCGCATGCTGCGCGCTGGCGCTGACCTCAGCCTGTCAAACACGGCCGAGCGTGACGGCGGATCTGCCTTTGCTCACGAAATACGTATTCCGCGGCGCGGTCCTGAACGATCGTCCCGTGCTGCAGCCCGATCTGTTCCTGACTTTCGCGGATGAACGGCAAAGCATGACCGTCGGCGTCTTCGGCAACCTCGAAACCAGCGGCGAGCATGATCGCCGCGGCGAGTTCACCGAGATCGACTACACCCTCGACTACGGCCGCAGCACAGGCCCTCTCGATTGGACCATCGGCGTCGCGCACTACGAGTATCCGCGCATGCATCTTGCGGGATCGAGCGAGTCCTACGTCATCGTTTCCTACAGAGATGTCCTGATCACGCCAAGTCTCGAGTGGTGGCATGACTTCGATGAAGTTGACGGGAGCTACCTGAACTTCCAACTCTCGCACAGCTTCGGCCTCGGCGAAGACTGGAGTCTGGATGTCATGGCGGGAGCGGGCTTCATGGACGCGAACCAGGCGGCTTATTACTTCGGCGTCGACCGATCGGGCTTGTCGGACGCATTGGCGCAATGCGTTCTCGCGCGTCACCTGGGCGCGACGACCCTCAGTCTGGGTCTGGCGTACACGTCCGTCCTCGATCCCGACCTCAGGGATGGCGCCAGCGATCCTGACAACGTCATCGGGACGCTCGCGATCAATTTTGGCTATTGAGGCGAGCTGATCAGGTCGCCCGTCACCGAATGGCCGCTGCGAACGAGCCCCTCCGGATCTACTCAAGGCGGGGATGATGGCGAAGTACACGATCAACCCTTGAGCAGCGAGTGCGAGAGAAAAAACGTCGCGCGGCGCAGCGCTGGACGTGAAGCGAGGCCAGCCACCACCAGGGCGGCCGGCCTCGTAAAACTAGAGCAGCGTGATCGTCAACGAGAAGTTGACCGATCCACTCGTATCACGTGCCGATCGTGAACTCGAGCCCGTCGGAAAGCGTCGAGTTGTTCGGGACCGGGATGCCGTTGTCGCGACCCCACATCTGGCAGTCGATCACCGTGCCCGGAACCTGGAGGTAGGCTTGCGGCAGACCGCCGAGCAGACCGTGCGCGAAGGAGTTCATGTCGATCTGGTAGTTGCCGGAGCAGTCGTTCGGCGGAGGATTGCCGCCCGAGTTGATCCCCACCGAGCGCCGGACCGGACCGTTCATGCACCGGAATCCGCCTTGGAAGGCGACCGCGGCGCGACCCGTGTTGGAGTACAGCAGCAAGCCCGGCTTGTTGTTGATCACGTTGCTCGCGTGGACCGTGAAGCCCGAGGTCAGCGTGGCGCTCGAGGTGCCTGTCGAGCCGATCGCCGGCGTGCAGCCCAGCGAGTTGGTCTTCGCGGTGCAATACGTGACCGGCCCCGCCGGCGGGAAGCCGTTGACCAGGCTGAAGTCGTCCCAATAGATGCGGCTGTTGCCGAAACCAACCGGCGCCAGGGTGCCCGAGTGATACAGATCGACGGCCGCGATGTTCAGCAGGCCGTTGCCGCCGCCGAACACGTCTCCCGTCCACGAGTAGGGCGGAGCGCAGGAAATGCCATTGTAGAACACTTCGACGAGGTTCGCGGTCAGGTCGATCTGCGCACGGCATTCAACCCAGGTGTCCAACAGGAGCCCGCCAAACGTAGGGGAATTCGAACCCGCGTCGCAGTGCCACTGGACGACGGCAGGGTCCAAGATCAGCTGGACCGACCAGTCCGAAATGAGCGAAGCCGGGTACTTGTTCACCACGATGAACCAGGCGGCGTCGGTGGCACCCGTGGGCAGGTACGAGTACACGCGCATGGTGTGCTGGCCAGAAGTGAATCCCGTGAACGTGTGCACCAGGTCACTGTCGTCGTAGGGCGAGGTGATCAGGTCACCCGACACCGAATGGCCGCTGCGCGCGAACCCGGTCGTGTTGTCCTCGATCCTGTTCAAGTTGCACGGCGCGCTGTTCCACTGGATCCAGCCGCCTTGAGACGGGCTGCTGATGATCGAGCCTACGGCGTAGGAATCGAAGTTGTCCGAGAACGGTGTTTGAGCGCTGGCTCCTGCTGCCAGCGCGGTTGCGGCTACTGCCGACCACAGCCATGTGTTCAAGTGCGGTTTCATGCGTGACTCCTCGAGGTATCCGGGGAACGATGGGGTTGTTGGTGATGCGAATGCGATTGCATGCTGACCCGGCCCCGGAGGGTGGGGCCGGCGGCCTGACGCACGTGTAACGTACTTCCGACCCGGCAGATACGCCACGGGACCGTCCGGGCAAGCTGCGGGAAGCCCGCTTCCTTGCGCTCCGTCGTCGCATGGATGCGATCTTCACGCTGCGCGAGGCCTAGCTTCTCCGTTCGCTGCGCCGCGGCGAATCAGCTCGAGGCTTGGCACCGGGGGGAGGGGCCCGACCGAGCTCCTGCAAGCCGCACGAGATCAAGCCCAGGAGACTGAAGAGCTTGGAGATGTGTGTGCGCATGGAACTCGGGCCTTGCGGGGGAGCGCCTGCCTACTTGCGAGTGAGCACCACCGAACGCTCCAGGCCTGCGCTCGTCTCGATCTTCAGGCTCTCTTCAGCACTGCCCATGACATCGCTCCAAAGCAGCTCGAGCTGCCCTGCGGGAACGACGAGGGATGCGCTCTTGTTGCGGTCGACGAATGTCCAACTGAACATCGAGCCATCCAGCAAGGCGCGGCAATGGGCACGCGCCTGGGTCCCTTCGTATCGCAGGGCAAGGGTAGCGCCCCGAGTCATGACGATCTCCAGGGCATCCACAGCCTGGCCCTCGGCAAGCTGGATCATGCCGCTACGTCCACACAGGCCTTGGCTCGTCCTGCAGCTCAACACGAAGGAGCCGGGCCCGAGCGCGGGGAACTGGAACTTCCCTTCCTGAGTCTGTGTGTCGTTGACGTCGAGGCTATCGATGCTGTCGACCACATTGGCAATCGTGACCACTCCCTCTTGCGGAGCATGCGACGCGTCGACGATCGTCCCCCGAATCATGGCGGCCTTGCGCAGCCTCAGCACGATGTCGGAATTTCCTGCCATTACGCTCAGCATCTCTGAATGAACCTGACCCTCTGCTCCACATTGAGCGAAGACCGTGTACGTGCCAGCGGGAAGCGGGCCGAGGGTGAACGATCCACTCGCCATCGATGTTGCGTCAACGACGCATTGCTCGCTTGCCGAGAGGCGAAAGGCTTCGATGTGCGCATCTCGAGCGGGCTCTCCCGACGCACCGAGCACTTTCCCGCTCAGATAGAGCCCTCTTTCAAGTCGGATCGCGATGTCGACCACGGAGATTCCCGGCTCCACTCGAACGAGCTGCGCCAGGGCCGGAAAGGCGGTCGGGTCCTGTGCTGCCGGTTGACCGTGCTCTGGAGGTTGGGGACCAACGAGCCAGGAACCGATCGGAACATCCTCGAATCGGAAGCGGCCATCCGCGTCTGACTTGGTGCTCGCGGCGGGAGTCTCGTACCAGCCAAGAATTCGAGCCTTGGGTTCTGCCTCATCGACGCGCCACAGGATGTAGCCAGCGATCGGGCTGCCCGCGGAGTCCGCGATGCTCCCGAGGATCGTCGCGCCGGCACCCAAGCGCACGTCCATGCTCCGAACTTCGCCCGGCTTCAGCGTGACAGGCTCCCCCTGATTGTGGGGCTCGGAATTCGAGACCCAGACGGTCAGCGTCAGGGGAACGTGTGGCGGCAGATCGGAAAACTCGACGCGGCCATTGGCACTCGTCCGTGCAATCCAAGTGGGATCGTTGGACGTGCAGTAAAGATTCGACAAGTCGGCGCGCTGCTTCAAATGGTCGGCGTCGGTCGTTGCGATCACTTTCGCACCCTTCAGCGCCACGCCCCGGTTGAGGACCGTGATCTGAAGTGCGGCCGATCGAAGAAGCTGGACCTCGAGGGCACGCTCCGGCTTCTCGTGGCCGCGCTCCAGGATGAAAACAGCGCGCGCATACCCGTTCGCTTTCGCGCTGACGAACAATTGCCCCCACGAGCGGCCATGGATCTCGAGCAGGCCGTCCGAGCTCGAATGAATCTCCTCGCTCTTGTCGTGCTCGTCGCCTCGCGGCGGATCGCTTTTCGGATCAGCGAAGAGCATTCCGGCATCGAACCAGACCACGCCATCGCGGATTCTCGCCTTCGACTCGGCATCGACGAGCCGGACGAACACCGTGAGGTCGTCGAGAGTCTTGAGTCGGATTCTTGCTTCGCGAATGTCACCCGCTTTCAGTGGAGCGACCTCGACCGTTCCCGTGGAGACGTCGCTGTTCGCCTCCACGGTGATTCGTTCTCCGAGCTCGGCCGTTCCATCCGATGCTGTCAGCGCGCTCTCGCCGACACTTGCATGCGATCCGTTCGCCTTCGTCCAAGAATACCCCCACAACTCGCTTGGATGGGCGGCGACGACCACACCGGAGAGCGGGTTACCGGTCTCCTCCGCGACCACCACGACACGAATCAACGCGGGCGTTTGGATTGCGGGCCGTGTCGCAGCGATGGGCGTGGTCGCCAGGACGCCCGGATCAGCCTCGGATCGAGCTGCGCTGGGCGCTGGCGCCGCGATTCGCTCGACATCCAGTGATGGCGAACTCGTCGATGTCGGCGCGATGGTGTTCGGCTCGACTGGATCGAGGGCAGCTCGTCTCGACGCGAACCACCACGCGAGTGCGATGATTGCGGCCAGGAGACCAAGCTTCAGCGTCAGCTTCATGACTGGCCCCTCTCAGGAGGGTCTGCATCTTACGCTGCCCTCCTGCCCCGCATCGACGCTGGGTACGATTCCAGAGTGCGCGAGCAAGCTCCAATCGTTGCAGACGCCGCTGGAACTCTCGAGCCGAGACGTTGTCGCACGCGAAGCTTACTTCGCGGCGATCGTGAGCCCGACTTTGTTGAACGCGCTCGTGACCGCGGGCTCGACGGCCCGGGAAGTCAACACGGTCTCTGCCCCATGGCCCGCGCCGAAGACATTCCCAAAGGCTTTGATCGAGAGGCATTCGTAGCAGATCACGAGCTCCAGCACCCTTGCATCCTGCTCGACGCGGATTCCATGACGCGGCTCGAAGCACTTCTCTTGCCTGCCATCGCTCTCCCGGATGCCCTGCAGCACGAGCTCCGCCAGCGTCTTGCGCTGCCCCGCGTCGGCAAGCGGGGCGCGGCCAAGGACCTTGTAGCCGTGAAACGTTTCCTGCGCTGGCGCCGCTGCATCGGGCGGCAGCTCATTCGGATCGATCGAGATCAATTCCATGGTCGACGCTTCTCTCAAGAGCGTCTCGACTTCAGCGGGCAGTCGGTTCGCCTCGTTGCTTGGCAATGCCACCGGAGGCGGCCCTTCGGCTCGGACGGTCCCGCCTTCGTGGGTGCCCTTCGAGCAGCTAGCGGTGACCCAGACCAGGATGCTCAGGATTGCGATGTTTGATTTCATGGTTCTTTGGAGTTTGGCGGCCGGGCATGCCCAAGGCCGCCGTGGATGCATCCAATCGCCCGGTATCGAAGGCACTGGGACGGATGCGCCCCAGGGAGAGGACGCACGTTACTCCTTGCACAATGCGATCCGAAAGAAGTGGCGCTGGCAGCTCAGCCTAGGGGCTCGCGAGCGCGTTGCGCGCGTGAGCCACTACCCCGTCTCCGGCGAACGAAGCCGGGCGAGAGTCTGTGAAGAGAGGCGTCTTGGCCTCGAAAGATTGCGGTGCAGCCTGCAAGCTCGCGGGAACGATCCAGATCAAAAACACATCGTGAAGTGCAGCCCGTCGGTCAGCGTCGAGTGGCTCGGCACAGGGAAGCCTGGATCACGGCCCCACCACTGCGCGTCGACCGCCGTGCCGGGAGCCTGCCGCGCGAGGTGCGGGTTGCCACCGAGAGATCCGACCGCGAACGCATTGAAGTCGAGCGAGTAGATGCCGGTGCAATCACTCACGGGCAAGGGCGAGCCACCAGAATTCACGCCGGGCGCGCGCCTGATCGGAGCCGCGACGCACAATGTTCCGCCTTGGAACGGAATCGCGGCTTGACCGCCGAGAGTGTAGAGCAGCAGCCCCCCCTTCTGATTGCGCACGTTCGAGCCTTGGATCACAAACCCGCTACCGAAGCTCGCGCTGGGCATGCCGGAGAAATGGATCGCCGGCAGGCAGCCGAGCGAGTTCACCTTCGCTGTGCAATACGCCGCGGGAGGTGTACCGCAGCTGCCATTCAGCCGCATTGCGGTGAAATCGTCCGCTGCCGCGATCTCGACGACGCTGAACCCGAAGGGGAGCACGGGCACGTTGCACTGGCCGAAGTCATTCCTGCCCCAGGCCACGAGCATGCCGTCACTGCGAAGCGCCACCGTGTGGTTGGCCCCCGCGGTGACTTCGCTGTAGGAGATTCCCGCGGGCAGCGCGGGAACATTGCATTGACCGAAGTCGTTCCTGCCCCAGGCCACGACCGATCCGTCGCTGAACCGAGCGACGCTGTGCTCGCCACCGGCCGCGAGTGCGACGTACACGAGGCCGCCGGGAAGCGCGGGAACGTTGCACTGGCCATTCGAGTTGAGACCCCAGGCCACGAGCGAGCCGTCGCTGCGCCGCGCCATGCTGTGGCTGCCGCCGGCCGCGACCTCGACATAGCTCAAGCCGGCGGGCAGCGCGGGGACGCTGCATTGGCCACTGGAGTTGAGTCCCCAGGCCACGACCGAGCCATTGCTGCGGCGCGCGACGTTGTGCGAGTCACCGGCCGCGATCTCGACGAAGCTCAGGCCGGCGGGCAGCGCGGGCACGTTGCATTGGCCCTCGGCGTTGCGCCCCCAGGCCGTGGCCGATCCGTCGCTCAGGCGCGCGGCGCAGTAACCCATGCCGGCCGAGATCTCGACATAGCTCACGCCGACGGGAAGCGCGGGCGGAATGCACTCGCGCTGCGAATTGTTTCCCCAGACTTCGATCGAGCCATTGCTTCGGCGCGCGATGGTGTGGAGCTGACCCGCCGCGACCTCGACGAAGGCCTCGTGGTTCCAGCGGCTGTCGAATACCTGGCGGCCCCAACCGAGGATTTCCGATTGCGCGACCGCTTCGCCGACGGATCCAGCGATCACGATTGCAGTCAAAGTCGCGGTACGAAGGACCCGCAGCATGCTCATGCTCCTAGCGGCTGAGGTTGTCTCTGCCATAACCCGTGCGGCCATCGTCGACCCGCCTGCCGAGCCGACGTCAGACACCACCGTAACTGCGAAGTGACCTTGTAGAGACGGCCTGCTGCCTTTTTGAAGGCCAACTCCGATCCGCCGTGCGCAGTCGATCGAAGCTCGAAGCGTGGAGAATCGTCCTGCGCTCCGGGTCGCTTTCGCCCACTCGAGGCGATCAGTACCTCAGGAGGATCCGTGCTTCACGCTCGAGGGACCACCGAGCAGGCGCGCGGGCAAGCGCACGATCGCGCGCAGGAGGTCGAACACGCCGCCGACCGCAATGCCCAGCAGACGCAAAGGGAGCAGCACGAGCCAGACGATCGGGAAGAGGATCAGCGCCAGCAGCGCAAGCGGCCAGCAGAGAACCAACAGCAGGCACCAGAGGAGAAAACGGAGGAACATGGGAGGGTGGCGGGGGCGCCCTCTTACGGCCATGGCCGGCTGTATTTTGGCGAGCTTTGCCGTGACGGGGTCGAGCCTCACCCGCTGGTCACACCAGCGCGAAAGTCTCGGCCCCGCGTTGCACTGGGCCGCCCCGCGATAACCAGTGTCCATGCTGACTCGCCTGGCCCTTCTCCTCGCGCTGGCCCCGGGCGCGCGGGCCCAGCACGTAGTTGAGCTCCCTCGGGAGCCCAACGGCGATTCCGGCTCGCCTTCGATCTCCGACGACGGCAAGTTCGTCGTCTTCGCGAGTCGCGCCTCGAACTTCGTCGCGGATGATCAGAAGGACTCCTGGGACGTCTTCCTTTTCGAGCGCGCGAGTGGACACGTGACGCGCATCAGCGACGACGGGAACCTCCCCGCTCGCACTCCGCGCATCTCCGGGGATGGCCGCTGGGTGGTCTACCTCCAAGCCCAGTCCGCGCGCGCGACGTCACCCGGTTCATGGCATAGCACCGAAGTTCCATGGAAGGTCGCGCTGTTCGATCGCCAGGAACACTGGATTCGCTGGCTCGGTGACGGAGCGCCGACTCTCGAGACTGCGGAACACCCCTCGGCACCATCCATCGCTCGCGACGGCCGTCGTCTGGTCTTCCAGGTCACGTACAAAGGGGCCCCGGCGATCCTGGTCTACAACACAGTCGGACCGCGGCGTGTGGTGCTCAGGGCGCGGAATGAGAATGGAAAGTGGCCGGAGGGTCTCTTTGAATCATTCCTATCTCCAAGCGGCCAGTTTCTCGTATACGCGGCGGCTGCCGAGGACATGGATGTGCCACTGCCGAGCGGTGACGCGGTCAGCTTGAACTACGACGACGACAGGCACGTCTTCCGCAGGGATCTCGAGACAGGAGCCACGGAATACGTCAGCCACTTGGCACTCGCGTCGATCGGGTACGGCGACTTCGGCAATCCGCGTGTCAGCGACGATGGGCGATTCGTTTCCTACGACAACTCCAACCCCGCGGTTTTCTTGGGGAGCACACAGGTTGGATTCGTGAGCGATCTGAAGGAGCAGCTTCCCGGTCGCCTCGTTCCGGTCGCTGCCAGCGGCAATATCGCGGAAGGCGCCGCGTCGATCGATTGGCTGTCTTCCGACGGTCGCCGCGCCTTGGTGAGCACCTGTATTCCGGGCATCGCCGCCATCCCGGAGGGCTGTGCAATCAGCCAGCTGCTGCTCCGAGATTTGAATTCCTCGACCTGGCTGCTCGCGAGTCGCTCCCCCGACGGACAACCGGCGAACCGCCATGTGAGCGATGCAACCGCCGCGGACAATCTCTCCATCATCGCGTTCGCCAGCGATGCCACGAATCTCGTAGCGAAGGATTCCAATCGTTGCTCGGACATTTTTCTCTTCGAGCTCGCAATGATGCGCACGACGCGGATCGTGCCCAATGCCGCGGTTGCACCGGTGCCTGCGAAGAAGGCGCAGACCGAGCCGAATGCCGAATCGAAAGGCTCGAGCATCTCGCGCGACGGCGAGTTCGTGGCATTCACCAGCCAGGCATCGAACTTCGACGAAGAGGACTTCGGCGATTCGTGGGATGTTTTCTTGCTGACGATCGCGACGCGGCAAGTGCAAAGGTTGAGCAGCGAACCGCACGACAATGTCAGCTGCCCTTCGATTTCCGGAGACGGCCGCTGGATCCTGTGGTGGTCGCAAGCGCAGGACCCCGAGCTCAGGAGTGAAGGCTGGAGCTTGCAGTTCGTGGAGCGCAGCAGCGGACGCCGCACGAGCGTTCCAGGACTCGGGCCCGACCTCGACGGCATCTGGCTCGAAGAATCTCCGTCCGTCTCGGATGACGGATCGCGAGTAGTTTTCCGCGCCGACATTTATGCAGAAGACGGGATTCGGATCCGCTCGGACGTGAAGGTCTACGATCGGAAGTCTGGAGCAACGAGCATCGTCAGCTCGGGCTGGAGTGGCGTGATCTCAGGCGATGGAGAGCATGTCGCGTTCATGAGCAACGACATCTCGCTCGCGCCGTGGTCGAAGGCACCCGGTCACACGGCCATACCGCTTCCCAGAGGCAACAACCTCTACGTGCGCAATCTCATTCGGCAAGAGACTCGGGTCGCCAGCGGGCTCGCCTTGGAACTGGGGCTCTTCGAAGGCGTCAATCTCTACCGCGGCGCAATCCGCGACCCATTGTTGTCCAAGGACGGCTCACGCATCGCTTTCAACTGCGAGTGCGAGGGATTCGCCATACCGCGCGGCGTGCTCGGGCTGATCGCGGATCTCGGAGGAGTAGACCCGGCCCCGTTGTATGCGCTTGCAGCCGACCCACGCACGTTCCGAGGCTCGATTCGGATCACGTGGATTGCACCCAACGGAAAATGCCTGCTCGTTTCGAGCAACGGCGAAGGATTCCTTTCGGCGCCAGTTGCCAGATTCCCGCAGGTCTTCCTGCACGATCTCGACAGCGGAGAGTCGTCCCCTATCAGCCGAAACGCCCAGGACGAATTCGCCAACCGCCCAGCGGAGTCTGCTGTCGCTTCGGAAGACCTTTCCCGTGTCGTCTTCGAGAGCGAAGCCGACAACCTGGTTCCCGGCGACACGAACAACGCGCGGGACATCTTCATCGTCGATCGAAGCACTGGGAAGATCACGCGTGTGGAGGCGAGGCATTGAACGCTAGAAATCACTCCGGCACAAAGCTGCGTCACGAGCTGCCTGCTCGCTCCCCGACAGACGCGCGCGCCGTTCGCGCCGCAGCGCTAGGGCGGAAAGTCGTCCATTCGCTCGCGCGGGGCTAAGCTCAAGCCTCCAGGGCCTTCCACCGCAGCGACCGCCGTCGGCGGTCCGCCGTGCAGCCGAGGCTTGGTTCTCACCGCGCTGTGACACCGATGACTCGACCCTGCGTGATCTGGAAGCCGAACGAGCGAATTCCGCCTGGGTCGTCCTGATAATTCCACGTCTCGAATCCGCTCCCATTGGAGCTGATCGAGTCCGGCAAGCCGTAGCGCTCCACCACCTGCTGCTCCGTCCACAAGAGATGCTGGCGGTTGTACTCCCGAACGCGGTCTTTGATGTCGGGTCCAAGCTCAGGCAGCCACGTCCGATTGCCCGGGTCTCGCAATGCGGTAGCTAGAGGAACTGCGGCGGATGCGCCGACGCTGCCACGTTGCAGTGCACCGCGCAATTCACGCACGGCGGCCGCCAGTTCGACGAGGGCGCTCTCGCCAGAATCGCTGGCAACCACTCGCTGCGTCGACTCTCCAGTTCCTGCAGGGACGGGAGAGTTCATCTTGGTCTCGTGGAGCGCCCGCGTCATTCGGTCCAACGCTTCCACGAGCTTCGGATCGGTTACCACCGTCACCGAGGCTGCCTCGACGGCGGATGCGGGAGCTGCGGGCGACAGCACGCTGTGCAGGATCAGAAGGCCTGCGCCGCCAAAGAAGATCCCCGCGAAGATCGCTCCGAACATGACCAGGAAAAGTGGACGCTGATTGGTTTCGTGGATCATGAGCAGGTACTCCGCGCACATCTTGCTCGAAACCAGAGCGCCGACGCTACTGCGCAGAGCCATTGCGGGAATCCCAGAAGCCGGCGTCAGCACTCTCGCCTTCGCCGCAGTGAGCCCGGCTCAATGCCCGCCGCGGCGTTGCCAGCGTTCCCAAACGGGGACGAGCGATTGCCTGAGCCACTCGATGTCCGCCGGAGTCAGACTCTTGGAGACACGAGCGAGAAGCTCCATGAACGCCGCGTCCTCGCTTTTCTGTTGGGCTCCGGTGTTGCGCGCTCGGCTCCTCACGAAGTTCATCTGCAACACCCCGGTCGTGTCTACCGCGCCGAAACGAGGTGCGAAATCGTCCTTGGGGCAGAGTCTCGCCCAAAGCTCCCGGCCGCCGAGGGTGCGGTCCACATCGACCTTGCGGATCACGAACTCCTTCTCGAGCACCGAACGGACGTGTGGCGCCGCCAACCAATCGTCGAATCGATCTCCCTCGAATTCCCAGGGAGCGCCGAACGTCAGCAACACGCGCCTGTCTGTCGCTTTGGCCTGCGCCATCGTCGCGGCGAACACTTCCTCGGCTTTTCGTAACGGCGCGTGTTGCGAACGAAGGAATTCGACCAGACTCGGAATGTCGTAGGCATGACTCTTCGCGTCTCGGAACGCCCGGGAAGGACGATTCGCCAGGAGCTTACCGTTCTCGTCCAGGACGGTCAGGTGCGGCAGACTTCCGGCTTCGAATTCGGCGCCGTAGTAGTTCGCGAGATCAGCGTTCTGGTCCAGCTTGCGAGTGCCGACGTCGACGCGCACGACTTCGTACTCGTACATCCGCTCATAGTTGGCGTGGAAGTTGAGTCCGCAGCGCTTGTCGAACGTGGTGCAACCGCTTGACCAGGTCGCGCTCCAGATCAACAGCACTCGGCGGTTCTCAGCTGACGCGCGCGCCAGTGCTGCCGCGATATCAGCCCTCGCGCCGAATGGCTCCGCCATCGGTTTCGACTCCGGGGGATGAGTCGAAGGAGCTGGCGCCGGCTGCTGGAATGCGAGCGAGGAGAGAAGGGCAAGCGCGAGGAGTTTCATTCGGATTCCGGAGCCGGGAACCGCTCGTCGGCAAGCCGGGCGGGATCCTATCCCGCCCCCTCAACGCGGTCTTGCTTCGCGGAAATGCAGATATGCGGTGCGAAGCTCGGTGGCTACGGACAGGTCGTGGATTCCAATCCGTCCGATAGGGTCGCATTGTTTGGCGGCGCGAAACCGTTGTCGCGACCCCAGGACTGTGCGTCCACCAACGTGCCGAGAACGAGCAAGAATCCCTGCGGCTTCCCGCCGAGTGCGCCTTGCGCGAACGCGTTCATGTCGATCGCGTAGCCGACCGAGCAGTCGTTCGCCGGAGGATTGCCGCCAGAACTGAGCGGAGTCGAGCCACGGACCGGAGTGCGCGTGCGTGAGCAGTCGCAGCCCGGCGACAACGAACGAGTCGCGGAACACGATCGCGACATACGCACTCCTGGGTACTGCCCTTCGGCAGGCGTCAGATCGACGTCATCTCCGCGAACTGCATGTTCAGCGAGCTCAACCATCCACGCTCTTGCAGGTCAGTCCCATTGGTACCATGCACGGAGCAGTGACGGCCTCGATGGATCCCAAGCCACGCCGCCGCCGCATTTTCGTCGGCACTCTCCTCCTCGCGCTCAGCGGGGCCTGCAACACCGTCGAGTACTACGAGATGCAGGCCTACTCGGACCCGGTGATGGAGTTCGACGACGGCGCCACGGAGACGCACTGGTTCCAGAAGGTCCACTATTCGGTCGAGGGGAGCGCGGGCGGCATCGGCACCGGCGCCGGCGGCGGGTGCGGATGCTACTGAGGTCCTGGCTCGCTACCTGGGTTGTGCTCGTGGCTGCGGCGTCGCCGCTCGCGGCGCAGCAACTGGACGGATCGGGGAAGGTCATGCCCGACCCCGAGCTCACGGATCCCTCGAGCGGGCTCACGCGCTCGATCGCGACGCGTCTGGGGTACTTCGACCAGAAGGATTCGATCGACGGCAATCCGTTCCTCGACGAGTCGCTGACGGTCATCGAGCCGGTCGTGATCCTGGACTGGGACCTGTCCAAGGATCTGGGGTACACGCTCAAAGCCGCGTACGACAACGTGTCGAGCGCGTCGATCGATCGGCTGCACAATTATCCTGATCAGAGCGGCGCGAGCGGCGACTACTGGTACGGGCTCGAATTCGGCATGCGCCACCGACTGGACGACGAATGGCGAGTGGGCTGGCACCTCGGCGCCAGCGTGGAATACGACTACCGCTCGTTGAAAGCTGGCGGCGAGACGACGTGGACGCCGACCGACGGGCGCGACGCGCGCGTGACGACGAGCCTCGATATGTTCCTCGACGACCTCGACGTGATCCGCTTCAACGGCGTCGATGAAGGGTCCGACCAGCGCTTCTCGGTGGCGTCGACGACGCAGTGGTATCAGATCCTGAGTCCGCGCATGCACGCGCTGCTCGGCGCCACCTTGGCCTACCAGAACGGGTTCCTCGAGACCGCCTACAACGGCGTCGTCGTCGAGGACGGCGCAACGCCGCCGTTCCCGTTCGACAACGGCGCGCTCGGGACCGAAATCACCGAGGAGCTGCCCGATTCGCGCACCCGGCTGGCGCTCTTCGGCCGCTTGCGCAGGCAGCTCGTCGAAGGGACCGCGCTGGAGTTGGGAGCGCGGTTCTATGGCGACGACTGGGGCATCTCGAGCGTCACGCTGGAGCCGCGGCTCTACCAGATCCTGCTGCACGACCGGCTGATGATGCGTCTGCGCTATCGATACTACACGCAGAGCGCGGCCGACGACTACGTCGAGAGCTTGCCGAACGCTCCGTTGCCGGAGTTTCGCACCTCGGACTCGGAGCTCGGCGAGTACGACGCGCACAGCGTCGGGCTCAAGTTCCTGTGGTTCCGCAAAGGTGAGTGGGAGTTCGACATCGGCGGGGACTATATGCTTCGCGAAGACGGACTCGACACCATGCTGGCCTCCATCGGTTGGAAGACTTATCTGTGATGATCCCGCGCATGATTTTCGCTGCGCTGCTCGGCGGCGCGCTCGCGGCCTGCTCCACTCCGGCGCCCCATCCGGCTGCGAATACCGCCGTCGCGCGCCCGCCGTCGATGCGTGCGACAGCGATCGACGGGAAAACCGTCGATCTTGCGGCAGCGCTCGAATCCGGTCGCACCGTGGTGCTCGTGTTCTGGCAGACCTGGTGTGCGTCGTGCCTGGCGGAAGCCCCTGATCTCGCAACCGCGGCGCGCGCTCACCCCGATGAAATCATGTTCGTCGGAATCGTGCCCGGACCCGACGGCACCGTGGACGAGGCCAAGCTCGAGAGTCTGGTGCAACGCTTCGGCCTGCCCTATGCGCAAGTGCGCGATCGCGATCTGGCCTGGAGCCAGGCGTTCACAGTCACGGGCACGCCGACGCTGATCGCGCTGCGCGCCGATGGAACTGCCGGTTGGCGCGATCACCGTCCGCCCGCGGATTGGCTCGCCTTGCACCGGAGTATGCGGGCGCCGCGATGAGGGGGCTCGCGAGGGTCGCACTCGCGCTCGTCTTGGGCTCCTGCGTGCACGCGACTCAAGCGCCGCCCGGACCCTCGCC
>DATHET010000187.1:0-6562 GCA_035490315.1 Planctomycetota bacterium | reverse complement strand
GCTGCGATCGGCATCTTGCTGGGTGCGGGTGGCCTGGATCATTGGGGTGGTCCTTTTGTGAGTTGGGTTGCAGACACATCCATAGCCGGAACGGAAAGATCCAGCGACTCCAGATCGTCCGAATCCCTGCTCTGGAATTAGCAATCTAATTGCATGTCAATCCACAACTTATGAACCTCAATACTCGCCAACCCAAGTTCTTTGGCCAGCGCGTACGGTTCTTGTAGTGCGCGTTTCTGACTGGAATGGCACGGGAGTTCCAGGGCGGGCATCCGGTTCGAGGGCTATCTTGCCGCGTTCACCAGGAGCTCGGCGCGAAAAATCTTCGCGCTCCCGGTCATGACAGCAGACATCGTCGAGATCACCCACGTCCAGGAATTCGCCGCCAGCCACCGGCTCCACAACCCGGCCTGGACGCCCGAGGACAACCGGCGGGTCTACGGAATCTGCAACAGTGAAAACGGGCACGGCCACAATTGGATCGTGGAGGTCTGCGTGCGCGGCACGCTCCACGACGACAGCGGCATGGTCATGGACCTGAATCGACTGCGGCTTCTGGTGCTGGAGAAGCTGATCAGCCGCGTGGACCACCTCCATCTGAACTTCGACGTGCCGTTCCTGCGCGGCGTCATCCCGACCGCTGAAAACATCGCTCGCGCTTTCTGGCGCGAGCTAGAACCAAGTCTCGAGGGCAACGAAGGATGTCGACTACACCGGATTCGCGTGCGCGAGAGCCGCAACAACTACGTGGACTACTGGGGCCCGACCAGGACGCCTCCTCCGAGCTGATCCGGCAGTTGCTGGCGGAGCTCGGCGAGGATCCGGAGCGCGAAGGTCTGGCCCGCACGCCGCAACGCGTCGCGCACTCGCTCGCGGAGTTGACCGCCGGGATGCGCCAGACCGTGGACGAGGTCGTCGGTCACGGAGTGTTCAAGGAGGACATCTCCGAGATGATCCTGGTCAAGGACATCGAGTTCTACAGTCTCTGCGAGCATCACATGCTGCCTTTCTACGGGCGCATCCACGTCGGCTACATCCCCGACGGCAAGATCATCGGGCTGTCGAAAATCCCGCGGATCGTCGACGTCTTCTCGCGCAGATTGCAGGTGCAGGAACGGATGACGGTGCAGATCGCCGAGGCCATCGAGTCCATCCTCAAGCCCAAGGGAGTCGGCGTCGTCGCCGACGGCAAGCACCTGTGCATGATGATGCGCGGAGTGCAGAAGCAGAATTCATCGACGACTACGTCGTGCCTGCGCGGCAGCTTCCAGAGCGATCCGAAGACGCGCAACGAGTACCTGTCCTTCGTGCGCTCGATTCCCTGAGCGCGCTGGAGCCGCCAGCGGCAGCTCGCTGGCGGCGCGTCTCGGCTCAGGACTTCGCCTTGGGCGGAGGGACGTCGAGATCGTCGACGTTGGTGCCATCGGGTGAGTCGTAAGCAGCCAGCACGACCGCGGCGACATCCTCCGGCTGATTCATTTTCGAGCGATCCCAGTTTCCAGGAACCCCGTCGAAGATCGCGGTGTTCGTCAGGTCGGGGTAGACGGTCGAGACGCGGATCTTGCGCGGCGCGAGATCGACGCGCAGGGCATCGCTGAAACCGCGCAGGCCGTACTTGGATGCGCAGTAAGCCGTGCCTCCGGCGAACCCACGGCGCGCGGCCACCGACGCGATGTTGAAGATGTGCGCGCGCGGCGAGGCCTTCAGTGCGTCGATGGTTTCGCGCGTCACCAGGAAAGGTCCGGTCAGATTGACGTTGAGCATCTTGCGCCAGTCGGCGGGCGACTGCTCCTCGAACGGGTGGACGTCGAACACGCCGGCGTTGTTCACCAGCACGTCGATGACTCCGTCGCAGTGCTCGACGCCGCGGTAGATCGCGCCTTCGATGCCGCCATCCTCCGTCAGATCCATCTGCAGCGGACAACCCCTGCCGCCGAGCTTGTCGATCTCGTTCACGACCTCGTCGAGCTTGTCGCCCGTGCGCGCGGCGATCGCGACTCGGGCTCCACGGCGGGCGAAGGCCAGCGCGATGGCGCGGCCGATGCCCTGACTACCTCCGGTGACGATGACGCGCAGACTCGACATGCAGGACTTTGGGCTTGGGGACCAGGGATGCTTTCGGCTCCGGCGCGAAACGGCGCGGAACCGGACAGGATACTGCGATCAGGCGCGGGGTCGTCCAGGAATCGCCGTGCCGATGCCCCGAGTCAGCTCGAGAGCTCGCGCTCGAGAGCTTCGACCGTCGCGACGGGCGCTCGGCAAGCGTAGTTGCGGCAGACGAAGGCGCGCGCCTCGCCGCGGGGCGCCTTGCGTGCAGCGAGCAGGGGCATCAGCGAGGAATCGGAGCTCTCGCTCGCCATCGCCACGACTTTCTGCGGCAGGAATTTCGCGCGGACGGTCCTCAACATCGCTCGCACGGGTTCGTCGCCGGGCTCACCGGCGATCACGACTTCGCGCGGGTTCCCGGCGAGGAAGTCCACGGCGCAGAGCAATTGGCTGAAGGCCACCGGATAGCGATTCACGAGTTGTCCAACGGACTTGATCGTGCGCTCGGCCGCCAGAGCGAGGTCGCGCTGCCCGGTCAATTCGGCAAGGCGAAGCAGATTCAGCGCATGCACGCCGTTCCCTGCGGGCAAGGCGCCGTCCTGCGGTGACTTGAGCCGCGCGATCAGCCGCTCGTGATCGTTCGAGGTGGTGAAGTAACCGCCATGCTGCGGATCCTCGAAGCGTTCGCCGACGATCGTCGAGAGCTCCAGAGCGCGCCGGATCCAGCGCTGATCGAAATCGGTCTCGTACAGGTCGAGCATGCCCTGGATCAAGAAGGCGTAGTCGTCGAGATAGGCATTCAAGTGCGCCCGCCCATGCCGCGCGGTGGCGAAGAGCGCGCCGCTCTCCTGGCGCATGTGATCCCAGATGTAGTCCGCGCAACGGCGCGCGGCGTTCAGGTAACGCGGCTCTCCGAGCACCTGGGTGGTCTGGGCCAGGGCCGAGATCATCAACCCATTCCAGGCGACCAGCACCTTGTCGTCGGTATTCGGATGCACGCGTTCCTCGCGCGCCGCGAGCAGTCGCGCGCGCGCCTGGACCATCGCGCTTTCCAGCACGTCGAGCTTCGCGCCCAGGATCTCCGCGACTCGCTGAGCGCTGTCGTGACGCCACAGCGCGCTCGAGCCGTGCTCGAAGTTTCCCTCAGGCGTAACGCCGTACCAGACACAGGCCTGGCGTCCCAGTTGCTCGCCGAGCACAGCTTCGATCTGCCCCGGTGTCCAGGCGAAGAAGCGGCCTTCCTCGCCCTCGGAGTCCGCATCCTGTGCGCTGGCGAAAGCGCCCTCGGGCGTGGTCATCTCGCGCAGCGCCCAGTCGCAACATTCGCGTGCGATGCGCGCGTGGTCGACGTCGCCATTCAGCAAGAAGGCTTCGAGGTAGGCCGGCACGAGCAATGCGTTGTCGTACAGCATCTTCTCGAAGTGCGGGATCAGCCACTGCTCGTCGGTCGAGTAGCGGTGGAATCCGCCGCCGAGCTGGTCGTAGATGCCGCCCTCCGCCATGCGGTCGAGCGTCAGCGTGGCGATCGTCAGGTCCTGTGGATCGCGGGTGCGCAGGTGATGGCGCAGCATCAACCGCAGGTCGAGCGCGTGCGGGAACTTCGGCGCGCCGCCGAAGCCGCCCCAGACAGGATCGAAGTTGGCGGTCAGCATCGAGCGCGAGAGCTCCAGCGCTCCCTCGGAGATGTCGGCGCCGATCGCAGTCGAGCCATCCTTCTCCAGGTACTCGCGCATGCGCTTTCCGGCCGCGATCAGTCCGGGCCGATCGGCCTTCCACGCGCGCGAGAGCGAAGTGAGGACCTCTGAAAAACTCGGCCGACCGTGCATGCGCGCCGGCGGAAAATACGTGCCGCCATAGAACGGCTCGAGGTCGGGCGTGAGCCACACGCTCATCGGCCAGCCACCCTGTCCGGTCATCGCCTGCACGGACTTCATGTAGATCTCGTCGAGGTCAGGCCGCTCCTCGCGGTCGACCTTGATGCAGACGAAGGCCGCGTTCATCAGCTCGGCGATCGCGTCGTTCTCGAAGCTCTCGCGCTCCATCACGTGGCACCAATGGCAGGCGGAGTAGCCGATCGAAAGGAAGATCGGCTTATCCTCGCGCCTCGAGCGCTCCAGCGCCTCCGCGCTCCATGGATACCAGTCGACCGGGTTCTTCGAATGCTGGAGCAGGTACGGACTGGTCTCGCTGGCGAGGCGATTCTCGCGTGTGTGTCGGGTCATCGTGTCCGCTCGAAGCTCATCCGAACAGTCTAGCGGACCCGATGCGAGCGCGGTCTTCCCTAGACTCCGACCGTCAAACCGATTCCAGCGCGCCACGTGTCGTCGACCGGCGGGTCGTCGGAGTCGACGTGGGTGAGGTTGGCCTGCACCTTTGCCGAGTGACCCATCACGTAGTAGTTGACGCCGAGAGTGATGTCGCTCGCGTCCTTGTCGTTGTCGATGTCCTGATAGCGCAGGGCCACTTCCCACTCGTCGGGGACCACCATGAAGCTCACCGAGGCCGACCATGAATTCGCGTCGGTTCTCGTGGCGAAATTGCCGTTGGTTCCATCACCGTAGCTGGTGAGCGATCCGTCGGCGGCGAAGCGACCGACGCGCAACTGAGCGTCGGTCGAGTACACCGATCCATCGTCGTCCACGCCGGAATCGTTGTAGAAGGCGGCCGCGACGCTCAGGTTGGTCTCGTCGCCCATTCCATAGGCACCCTGCAGCAGTCCGACGCCCTTGCCGATGGCGTTGACACCCACTCGAGCGCAGAAAGCCGCCCTCGATTCCTGGATGTCCACACCGTTCTGCAGCGACACCCTCCAGTTGAATCGCTCCCACGCTCCATCGACCATCACGCCCTGATCGCGGCCGTAGAACAGCTCGCCCGCGTCGGTGCGCACCAGGAACAAGGTGTCGCGGTCGCTGAGCTGCGACTCCCACAAGAGCGGTGCACGGAAGTTCCCGACGGTGATGCGCAGCAAATCGTTCACCCGGTATGCGCCGAAGGCGTCGAGGAGCCGCGCGTTGCCTCCGGCTGCTTCGAGCTGGATGCGATAGGCAACCCGATCGCTCAACTCGTCGTCGACCTGGACTTGAGTGTTGAGCAGGCTGAAGCCTTGCAGGTCCTCGTCGCCTGGAAGCAGATTCGGAATGGAGAGCCAGGCAGCCCGAACCAGTCCGCTCACGGTCGGACCATCCGGTTCGGTTTGCAGCGACGAAGCCGAGAGCGCCGCGATGTCGCGGTCGAGCGTGCCCCAGTCATCACCGCCGACCGGTGCACTGGGCGCGGCCGAAACTTCCGCCGCGCAGATCGTCGATGCCAGGGTGCAAAGTAACCACTGCTTCATGTCGAGTCTCCAGGAAGGGAATCTGTCCCAGTCGGAAGGGGATCGGCGCTAGGCGCGCCGGTGGCTCTGCGCCGCAGGCAGGATGCACGACGCGCGAGGTCGATGGAAGTGCTCGCTTGCCGGTCGTTCCACATCGCAGCCTGGAGTTGCGCAGAGCTCCAGGAAAGACCGAAGGCCCCGCGTACTGCGCGAGGCCCTCGTGGTTTTCCCGCGACGCGCGCGGGAAGCGAGTTTTCGGTGGCGCGCTCGGCGCCCCGTGGTCAGCGGATCAGGCTCCGACGCAAACGCCGAAAGCGAGCGTGTCCGCTTCCTTCGTGCCGTCGTCGCTGTCCGAGCGAGTCGCCTGGAGCGTCAGCTTCGCGTTGTGGCCGGCGGCGTAGAAATTGGCGCCGACCGTCACTGCGGTGGTGTCGTCGTCGTCATCGAGGTCTTCGAAGCGCGCGACCAGCTCGACCGTCGGATTGATCAGCAGGCCCGCCGTCGCCGACCAGGGGGTCTCGGCGCCGCCCGTCGCCACGATTCCCGCGGGATTCAGGACACCCGTGTTGAGGTTGATGCCCGAGCCCGGGGTGACGTCGTCGTTGTAGTCGACCAATTCGACTTGCAGCGAGAAGCCGCCTTGGATCAGGGTCCCATCGATCGCCCAGGCGTCGCCCTTGCTGATCTCGGAATCGTCCGCGTAAGCGAGACCCAGCCTGATGGCGGTCTCGGAGGAGGAGCCGTAGGCGCCTTCCTGGTTGTTCCCGACCGTGCCCAGGGGGGCGAACACGACGCGACCAGTCCACATGTACCCGTTCTGCAGCTGATCGCTGCCGTTTTGCAGGGCCGCCATGATCGACACCTGGTCGAACATGCCGGTGACCTGGAGGCCGTCCGTGCGCTCATCCCAGAACTGGCCGTTGAAGGTGCGGTCGAGCAACAACATGTTGTTCTCTTCGATCAACGCCGACCCCAGGAACGGGGACCGGAAGTGCCCGATCATGCCCATCCAGTTCTCCCCGATCCTCGCGGTTGCATAAGCATCCAGGAGGAAGGCGTTCGACGGGGTTCCCGTGGCCAGACTGCTCTGGTCGACGGCTTCCAAGGAGATTCGGGCGCCGAAGTCTCCCTGAGCCAGGTCCAGGACGACGCGGGCGTTGTCCAGAGTGAACCCGCTCAGCTTTTCCTTGCCAGGACCCG
>DATHET010000186.1:0-27338 GCA_035490315.1 Planctomycetota bacterium | reverse complement strand
CACCGAGAAGCTGCGCGGGCTTGGCTACATCAGCTGAGCCGACGACGCTCTCCGTGATCCCCGCATGAACGCCCTCAACGGAGCGATGACCTGGTTGTTCGACCAGGTTCTGTCACCGCTGGAGTATCTGGGCGTCGGCTGGGCCTTGATCCTCGTTTCGGGTGTGTTCGGCGTGGTCGCCTTGATCGCGTTCAAGCACATCAGCTCGCAGCGGCGCATCAAGGCCGTCAAGGACCGGCTCAAGGGTCACATCATCGCGATCCGGATTTTCCAGGATGATCTGCGCGTCGTGTCGACCTCGGTGCTCAAGATCCTCGGCGGGAATTTCAAATACCTGGGCCTCAACTTCGGGCCTTTCATCCCGCTCGCGATTCCCTTCGTGTTCGTGATCGCGCAGTTCGTGGTGCGCTACGCCTACGCGCCGGTCGCCTTGACCAGCGATCCCATGGCGCAACTCGCGGGGGCGGGGACTCTGCTCGAAGTCCAACTCGAGCCGGAATCCGCGAGCCTGATCAAGGACTTGAAGGTCAGCCTGCCCGACGGCGTGGTCGCGCTTTCGAAGCTCGTCAGGATTCCCGGCGAGGGCCGCGCGTATCAGGAGATCGCGGCGACCAAGTCCGGCGTGCACGAGATCAAGCTCGCGCTCGGCAATGCCGCGACCGAAACCAAGCTCTTCTGCGCCGGCGACGCCAGCCTGCGCGTGATGCAACCGCGGCGCGTCAACAACCGCGACTGGTATCGCCTGACCGATCCCGATCACTGGCCCGCCCTGTGGCCGGCCGAAGCGGGCTTCGCCTCCGATTCGCCCTTCGCGAGCGTCGCGATCGCCTACCCCGAGCGCGATCTCGGCTGGCTGCCCGGCGGCGAGGGCGGAATTCTCCTGACCTTCTTCCTGGCCTCGATGTTGTTCGGCATCGTCGCGCTCAAGCCCCTGGGCGTGCAGATCTGATGTATTCGCAAGTCATCGAGCGCGCCCTGCACGCCGCGATCGCGGCGCATGAAGGCCAGAGCCGCAAGGGCGACGACGCGAGTCCGTATGTGACGCACCCGATGCACGTCGCGCTGATGCTCGCGCGCTTCGGGCTCGACGACGACGTGGTCGCCGCGGGACTCCTGCACGACGTGGTCGAGGATTGTCCCGAGTGGTCGCTCGAGCGCGTTCAGTCCGAATTCGGCGCCCACGTCGCCGGGATCGTCGCGCAGCTCACCGAGGACAAGTCGCGCACCTGGGCCGAGCGCAAGCAGGCGGCCGTCGACAAGGTGCCGCACATGTCGCCGGAGGCGGCTTCGGTCAAGGCCTGCGACAAGCTCCACAACCTGCACAGCCTCGTCAACCAGCTGCGCGCCGCGCCGGACGCAGAAGCGGTCTGGTCCAAGTTCAACGGCGGACGCGACCGCACGCTGGCCGCTTCGCACGAGCTGGTCGAAGCCCTCGCCTCGCGCGTCGACCCGCGCATCGCCAAGGCCCTCCGCGCCGCGCTGAAGTCGCTCTACGAGGTCTCGGAAGAGCGCCTGCCGCAGTCCGCGAACCGCTGACGAGCGGGGCAGCGCAAGACCGGCCAGCGCCCGGCTGCTCGTCCTCCCTGACCGCGCCGAGCCTGAGGATCTTCCCCTCGCGATGCGTGGCCAACTTGGGCCGGAAGCGACAGCGCCCTGCATGGCAGTTCCGCACAGCGATGCGGGGCAGCACCCGGATCGACTTCGGCCCGCGCAGCCCCCTCGGGCGGATCCGGAAGGGAAGAATCCCCAAGTCCCGTTCGGATTCCGCGCCGAGCGACAAGTATCGGCATGAATGCACTGAGGCGAAGCGGGGGACGGTTGCCTGGGGATCGGGAGGTCCTGGAGAGTCCTTCAGCCCCCCTCGGACGAGCAGGTCGGGCGATCTCCCTAGGGTTCGTGGCCGTCTTCGCCCTGGTGCATTCACCCGCATCTGCCGCCGCCCAGGGAAGACTCCAGGGCTGGGGCTCCCAAGTCGTCGACAGCAGCCTGACCACGGCTTCGTACATCGACGTCTCGGGCGGCGGCTCCCACAGCCTGGCGGTTCGCTCCGACGGCTCGATCGTCGCGTGGGGCGAGAACGAATGGGGTCAATGCAACCCGCCGCCTCTGCCGCCCGGAGTGACCGCCGTCGACGTCGAGGCAGGCTGGTACCACTCCACCGCCGTGCTCAGCGACGGCTCGATGATCGCCTGGGGCAACAGCAACTGGGGACAGTGCAACGTGCCCGCGGCGCCGCCGGGCGTGAGTTTCGTCGAGCTCGCGCCGGGCGTGTACCACACTGCGGCGCGGCTGAGCGATGGTTCGATCCTGGCCTGGGGCTACAACAACCATGGCCAGTGCTCCGTGCCCGCGCTTCCGGCGGGAGTGAGCTATGTCGAGCTGGCCGCGGGTGTCTACCACAACGTCGCGCGCCGCAGCGATGGAGCGGTCGTCGCCTGGGGTTGGAACAACTACGGTCAATGCGACGTGCCCCAGGTCGCGCCGGGCTTGAGCGTCGTCGAGATCACGGCTGGCGAGTACCACTCGATGGCCCGCCTCAGCGACGGCTCGATCCTCGCTTGGGGATACAACAGCGACGGTCAGTGCGACGTCCCCGTGCTGCCGCCCGGCATGAGCTACGGCGAGATGTCGGCGGGCGGCTATGTGAGCGTGGCGAGCCGCAGCGATGGCTCGTACGTCGCCTGGGGAGAGAACCTGTGGAGCCAGCTCGAGCTGCCCGCATTGGCGGCGGGGGAGAGCTACCTCCAGGTCGCGCCGGGCTGGCGGCACATGCTCGCGCGCCGCAACGATGGGTCGATCACCGTCTGGGGGCGCAACTGGGAGAGCCAGTGCAATGTGCCGTCCGCGCCGCCGAGCGCTGAATACACGCGAGTAGTCGCGGGTCTCGAGATCCACGCCGCGCTGCGCGCCGACGGCTCGCTCGTGGCCTGGGGACGCAACGAGTTCGGCCAGTCCAACCCGCCCCTGCTGCCTCTCGGCGTGAGCTTCGTCGACGTGGTCGCGGGGGAAAGACACTTCGCCGCGCGCTGCAGCGATGGATCGGTCGTCGCCTGGGGCAACAATTCCGCTGGCCAATGCCTGGTGCCCGCGCTGGCGGCGGGGGAGAGCTACGTCGCGATCGCCGCTGGGAACCTGCATACGCTGGCCCTGCGCAGCGACGCGGCGCTGATCGCCTGGGGAGACGACTCGTTCCAGCAGTGCGAGGTTCCGACCCTGCCCGCGGGAGTGGATTTCGCCGCGATCGCGACTTCCGCGAATCACAATCTCGCAATGTGCAGCGACGGGTCGGTCGTGGCCTGGGGCCGGAACGACTTCGGCCAGTGCAGCGTGCCCGCGCTGCCTTTGGGCGCGCGCTACGTCGCGATCTCCGCCGGCGAGTTCCACAGCGCGGCCCTGCGCAGCGACGGCGCGGTGGTCGCGTGGGGACGCGACTGGGAAGGCCAGTGCGACGTGCCCGTGATCGCTTCCTCGTCGAACATCGTCGAGATCGCGGCAGGCTCGCTGCACACGGTCGCGCGCTCGAGCGACGGCTCGGTCTTCGCGTGGGGGGATAACACGTTCTTCCAATGCGACGTGCCGAGCTTGTCCAGCGGCGAAAAGTTCGTCGCAATTGCGGCGGGAGCGACGGACACGCTGGCGCTGCGCGGAACGGCCTGCACTTCGGGGACGGTGTACTGCACGGCCAAGCTGAATTCGCAGGGCTGCCTGCCGGCGATCCACGCGAGCGGATTCTCCAGCGCTTCCTACGCGTCGGAATTCATCGTCAGCGGCACCAACGTGCGCAATCGCAAGAGCGCGTTCCTGCTCTACGGCTCGACCGGTCGGCTCGCCATGCCTTTCCAGGGCGGAACCCTGTGCCTGAAATCGCCGATCCGTCGCACGCCGATCGTCGACTCGGGCGGCACGGCTTTGCCGGCGAACGATTGCTCGGGCGTCTTCTCGATCGACATGAACGCTTTCGCCTCGGGATCCCTCGGCGGGCATCCGCAGCCTTGGCTCAGCATTGCGGGCACCCTGGTGAACTGCCAGTGGTGCGGCCGCGATCAAGGCTTCCCCGCGCCGAACAACGTCACGCTGACCGAAGGGCTCGAATTCGTAGTGTGCCCTTGAGCGAAGGCAAAACCGGCGGCATGTGGATGCGGCACGATCGCCGGACTCGCGCTGGCACCACCTCTCGAGCTCCTAACGCGACGGATTTCGACGATAGGTCTCTGAAACCACGATGGGTTCGATCGATCTCAGACGCTCGACTTCCACGCGCCAGGCGACGAGGAGTGACCTGAATTGCTCGACGGGCATGGTCTCGTCGTCGAATAACTCATAGTCGGACGAGGCCCGAACGGTCGAACCCTCCAGTCGGAACGAGGTGGAGTTGCCGCCCTGGAACCGACGGCTTCCAGATGCCGTGTCCGTGTGTTCAGTCTCGCGGAGTGCCTCGTCGATCCAATAGGTCGAAATCGAAGTCTCCTTGGAGCCTCTTGGCGGTGTAGACGAGATGGAATCCGCAAGCGCTTGGTTGAAGCCGGGCCATTCCTTGCCCAGACAAAGATTGACGCTGCCGTCCTTCATTCTGACGTAGGACAGTTCCATCCGAGCAGCCTACGCTGTCCCCGCGCTGCGATCGAAGGGCCTCCCTCGCTGAGTTGCCGGCTCCACTCTCGAAAGTCTCGGCTAGAAGCGATCGTAGGCCGCGTGCAGGGCCTTCACGGTTGCGAGCTGCTTGGAGAGCGCGTCCATCTCCTGGATCTTGATGAACTGGATTTCCTGGAAGCGGCTCGCGTTGCTGATCTGGCGCAGCGCGGGCCAGCGCGCCTTGTGCATGTTCAGGTTCTTCTCGATCTTCGCGAGCTCGCCTGAAGTGCGTTTGACCATGTCCTCGGCGGCCTTGATCCAGGCGCTCAATGCCTCGAGAACATTGGTGACTCCGGCGGAGAAGACCTTGACCTCTTTCGCATAGGCCTTGTTCTTCACCGGATCGAGCAGGTCGGTCACCGCCGCGGAAGGCGCCTCCGGCTTGGCCGGAATTTTCGAGATGATGCGCGCGCCCGAGTCCTTCATCGACTTCAGGTTCTTGCGGATCTCTTCCAGCGATTTCTGGATGTCAGCATCTCGACTGGATTCCTGGAGGGCGCGGGCGAGGACTTTGAAGTGCGTCTCGTGGTAGCCGGTGACGACGGACGTCGGCCCGCCGATCGCCACGTTGAGAGTCGTCTTGACCGCAAAGCCGATGATCGTTTCAGCAGTGTCGTAGGTGGTCATGCGAGCGAGGGTATTCGGGCTTGCATGATTGTCAACGGGTACGGAGTCAGGTGAATTCGTCCGGAGTCATGCGGGGGATCCGCAAGCCGCGAAAGCGGCTGGCGGATCCCCCGCACGACTCCGGACGAATTCACCTGACTCCGTACCCTATTCGCGGGTGATACTGCGCCCATGACCACGCCCATGGACGAGCTGGCCCCGCAGCCCCTCGAACGCGCGACCGCTCTGCCCGCGCGCTTTTATTGTGAGTCGGCCATGGCAGCTCTCGATCGCCGTGTGGTCTTCGACCGCGGCTGGCAGTTGATCGGCCATGGTTGTCAGCTCCAGAACCCCGGCGATCACGTCGTCAGCGATTTTGCCGGCTTGCCGGTGATCGCGGTGCGCGGATCGGAGGGTGAGATCCGCGTGTTCCACAACGTCTGCCGCCACCGCGCAGGGCCGATCGCCACCTGCGACGGCCTCGCGGCGCGCTCGTTGCGCTGTCGCTACCACGGCTGGAATTACGGTCTCGACGGCGTGCTGCGCGCGGCGCCGGAGATGGGGCAGGCAGTGGATTTCGATCCCAGCAGCGTGCGCCTGCCGCGGCTCGAGACGCGCGTGTGGCAGGGCATGGTCTTCGCCACGCTGAATTCAGGTGCGACCGCATTCGACGAGCTCGTGCACGGCATCGACGAGCGGCTCGGAGCGAATCGCGGCCTCGAGAGTTACGGCCATCACCACCGCGTCGGCTACGACGTCGGCTGCAACTGGAAGGTCTACGTGGACAACTACCTCGAGGGCTATCACGTCCCGCACATCCATCCGGGCCTGACCCGATTGCTCGATTACAAGAGCTACGAGACGAGGACGGCGCGCTTGCACTCCTATCAATGGAGCCCGCTGGAGAGCGGCGCGGGCCTCTACGGCGCGGGCGACGCGCTGTACTACTGGCTGTGGCCGAACACGATGCTCAACATCCTCCCGGGCCGGCTGCAGGCGAACCGCGTGATCCCCAAGGGCGTCGACCGCTGCCGCGTCGTCTTCGATTTCTATTACAGCCTCGATGCATCCGACGCTGCCCGCGAGCGGCGCGAGGCGGATTTTTCCTTCAGCGACGAAGTCCAGGCCGAGGACATCGCGATCTGCGAAGCGGTGCAGCGCGGCCTCGCTTCGGGCTCCTACGTCCCGGGCCGCTTGAATCCCCTGCGCGAGAACGCCGTGCACCACTTCCACGAGCTCCTGCGCGAGGTGTATCGCGACGGCGCCGCATGAGCGACGCGCGCCGGCCGCTCGGAATCTGGTCGGCCACCGCGCTGGTGATCGGCAGCATGATCGGCAGCGGCGTGTTCCTCCTGCCGGCTTCCCTTGCGCCTTACGGCGCGGCGACGCTGATCGGCTGGGGGATCACGTTGTGCGGCGTGCTCCTTTTGTCCTTGTGTTTCGCAAAGCTCGCGGCGCGCTGGCCGCAGACCGGCGGGCCCTACGCCTACGCGCGCAACGCTTTCGGCGAGCTCGCGGGTTTCGTGATCGCCTGGAGCTACTGGATCTCGATCTGGTGCGGCAACGCCGCGATCGCGGTGGCCTTCGCGGGCAGCCTCGGCAAGCTGATTCCGGGGAGCACTTCGACGCCGGTTAGAGCCACGGCTTGCGCATTGGCAGGACTCTGGGTGTGCAGCGCGGTCAATCTCGCCGGCCTGAAGGAAGCGGGGTTCTTGCAGCTGGTCAGCACGGCACTGAAGCTTCTGCCGCTGTTGTTGTTCGGCGCCGTCGCGATCTGGTTCGTCGATGCTGGGAATCTGACGCCGTTCAATCCGACTCCGGACAGTCTGCCGCAAGTAGCGAACGCGACGGCGGCCCTGACGCTGTGGGCGCTGCTCGGCCTGGAAGCCGCGACGGTCCCCGCCGGCTCGATCCGCGACGCCGAGCGCAACGTGCCGCGCGCGACCATGCTCGGGACCTTGATCGCGGGAGTCGCGACGATCCTGGCTTGCACTGCGGTGCTCGGCATCGTGCCCGCTGAAGCACTCCATACCTCGCAAGCGCCGATGATCGATGCAGCGACACTCCTATGGGGACAAGGCGCGGGAACTGCCATCGCGCTGGTCGCCGTCCTGTCGTGCT
Source organism: Planctomycetota bacterium (assembly GCA_035490315.1). Taxonomy (GTDB): domain Bacteria; phylum Planctomycetota; class UBA1135; order UBA1135; genus JADJQU01. Next base: position 19,979 of record DATHET010000186.1, on the reverse strand, counting down.
TCGGCGCGCTCAATGGTTGGGTGATGTTGTCCGCGCAGGTCCCGCTTGCAGCGGCGCGCGACGGAGTGTTCCCCGGATTTTTCGCGCGCACGGATTCCAAAGGCACGCCGGTCTTCGGCGTGGTGATCGGCAGCGTGCTTGCCAGCGCGCTGGTGCTGTCGAATTACAACCAGTCGCTGGTGAAAGTGTTCACCTTCGCGATCCTGCTTTCGACTGGCGCCACGCTGCTGCCCTATGTCGCGAGCAGTCTGGCCTGGACCGTGCGCGGAGTCGGGAGCAGCCGCTGGTTGTCAGCAGCCGCGCTCGCTTACAGCCTCTATGCCCTGGCTGGAATCGGCCGCGACGCGCTGGTGTGGGGTGCCGTGCTCGTCGCCGCGGGGCTGCCCGTCTACTTCCTGATTCGACGTCGTGCAGCGCGCGTGAATGATCCGATCAAAACCAATCCACGCTGAAAAAACCGTCGAGCCCTGAGCAGAGGGGTAGCGTTGTGACCATGCGAAATCTCCCCGCGATCGCAACCGTGTTTCTTCTCTGCCTCGGATGCTCGACGCTCGAGCGTGTGCCCGGGCCAGAGAATCCGAGCTTGATCGCGCAGTCCGAAGGCACGCTGGTCATCTCGCCTGTCAACCCGAGCCTGTTTCCCGTGTTCACCCTCGTGGATCTGCCCAGTTTGAGAAGTCTCGAGGTCAGCCCGGAGAAAGAACCGCGCCTCTCGAGCTCTGTCGACGATCAGGGTCGCCTGGTGTACGTCGTCGATGGCGAGCGGGAGCGTTTCGCGCACCAGTTGGTCGAAGCCCTGACCAGCGTGCCGGCCGAGCGCTTGAGCGACGCCGAGCGTTGGACTCTGCGGCTGCTCGACTGTTCCAACGGACACGATTCGAAGCTCCTGGCGCTCGACTCGCGCTTCCATGCACCGTTCCTCGCCCCGCGCGGTGGACGGGTCGTGCTGATACGACCTCCGGCGGGTCCGGGCGCCAGCCGCCTGCGGATCCTCGATCTCGAAGACCTCGCGGTGCAGGAGCTCGATCCGGGCGTGGGAGCGATCCAGGAGATCGACTGGTTGCCGGACGGCGAGAGCTTCGCTGCGACGGGAACCGACGGGGGCGCAATCATCGCGGTATCGAGCGGCGCGATTCTGGCGCGCAATTCCTCGGGCTACGGCGGTTTTTCACCGGACGGCCGAGCTTTTCTCGCGAGCGGAGCCCCCGATCGCTCGCTGATCGAGCTCGAAAGCGGTCGGAGCCTGATTTCGCCCGCGCGGATTCCATGGCCGGACGTCCGCGACGAAGCCGCGCGCGAAAACGGCGAGTCCTCACCCGTAGGAATGTGCGGTACTCGACTCGTGCTCTATCCAGCCTTGCCGACGAAGGGCTCGAAGATCTCGCGCAGCTATGGGCGATTCGGCTACTTCGCATGGGAGCACCCCGTCCTCAAGGTCTGCGACATCGCCACCGGCGAGTTCGCGACGGTCTGGCACGGCGAGGATGCCGGGTGGAGAGTCAGGTTCAGCCCGGTGCGAGTCCAGGCGATCCTTCGCTGACGAGGAGTCGCGGGATGGCGGCCTCGATTCCGACAACTCAGCAGCGAAGGAAGCGTGCGTGGAGACGATCGTCTTCGCTGAGCTCGGGATGGAAGGTCGCAGCGAGCAAGCCCGGTTGCTCGACGAGCACGGCCTCGCCTTCGAGGCGCGAGAGGACGCGCGCGCTCTCGCCTACGCTCGCGAAGCGCGGCGCGCGGATGAAAATCGCCTGCATCGGGCCGCCTTCGAGCCCCTCGATCTCGATCGAGGCGCGGAACGAGTCGACCTGACGGCCATAGGCGTTGCGCTCGAGGCCTGCGTCGAGCAAGCCGAAGCGTTGAGGAGGCGAGCCGTCCTCCTTGCCGAGCAGGATCGCGCCGGCGCAGGTTCCGAAGAGAGCGAGATCGCCGGCTCGCGCTCGATCGAGGATCGGATCCCAAAGCCCGAAGAGCTCGAGCAGATGCTGAAGGGTGGTGGACTCGCCGCCGGGCAGGATCAGGTGCGACACTCCCACGAGGTCCGCGGGCGCGCGCACGAGCACCGGCTCGTGCCCGAGACGAGCCAGCGCGCGAGCATGGGGCTCGAACGATCCCTGCAGGGCGAGCACGCCCGCTTTCTGGGCCTGGACCATGGTCCGATCACCAGCCGCGCGACGCGAGCAGCTCCGCTGGCGCGAGACTCTCGATCGACATGCCCTTCATGGCCGCGCCCGACTCGCGCGCCGCCTCGAGCAGCACCGCGCGGTCGCGGAAGCGCGCCGTGGCCTTGACGATCGCCTTGGCAGTGCGCGCCGGGTCTTCGCTCTTGAAGATGCCCGAGCCGACGAACACCGCCTCGGCGCCGAGAGCCATGACCAGGGCCGCATCGGCCGGCGTGGCGACGCCGCCGGCCGCGAAATTCGGCACCGGCAGGTGGCCACCGAGGGCGTGGACCGCAAGGACCTGCTCGTAGGGAGCGCGCAGCTCCTTGGCCAGGGCCATCAGCTCCTCGCGCGGCGACTGTGCCACGCGCCGCAGCTCCTGGTTGACGAGCCGCAGGTGCCGCACGGCCTCGACGATGTTGCCGGTGCCCGCCTCGCCCTTGGTGCGGATCAAGGCCGCGCCCTCGCCGATGCGGCGCAGGGCTTCCGCCAGGCAGGTCGCGCCGCAGACGAAGGGCACCTGGAAGGCCTGCTTGTCGATGTGGTGCTCGCTGTCAGCGGGGGTGAGCACCTCGCTCTCGTCGATGAAGTCGACGCCGAGCTCCTCGAGGATCCAGGCTTCGGCGAAGTGGCCGATGCGCGCCTTGGCCATCACCGGGATGGTCACAACGCGCTGGATCTCGGCGATCACCTCGATCGCAGCCGTCCGCGCGACGCCGCCTTCCTTGCGGATGTCCGAGGGCACGCGCTCGAGCGCCATGACCGCGACCGCGCCCGCGTCCTCGGCGATGCGCGCCTGGTCGGCGGTGGTCACGTCCATGATCACACCGCCGCAGAGCATGCGGGCGAGGCCGACTTTGAGCTCGAAGGGTGCGGGAGCGGAGGGGGCGGCGGGGGATGTCCTGGTCATGGGAGCCTCTTTGTCTCGTGTCAGAAGTGAGCGCGCTGCCACTCACCTGCTTGGATTGTGTCAGGAAGCGCGACATGTTCAAGATAGTGCGTGACAATTGCTCTGCATAGAGGCAGCATTGTCATGGTGTCAATCTGGAAGCCGACTCTGATCCCCGGCCGCGCGCCGCTCTACCTCGCCCTCGCCGACGCGCTCGCCAACGACATCGCCACCGGCGCGCTGCGCCCCGGCGAGCAGCTGCCGACGCACCGAGCCCTCGCTCGCGTGCTCGGCCTGAACATCGGCACCATCTCGCGCGCCTACGCCGAGGCCGAATCGCGCGGCCTGATCAACGGTGAAGTCGGCCGCGGCAGCTTCGTCCGCCACGCGACCTCCCAGCCGAGCTTCGATCGCTCCGACGCCGTGGCGCCCGCGCAGCTCCACGACCTCGCGATCAACATCCCGGCCGGGGGGCCGAGCGCCGAGGAGCGATCGTCGGCCCTGCGCGCTCTCGCGGAGCGCCCCGACCTCGCCGATTGTTTCGAGACCTACCGACCCGCCGGTCTCGATCGCCACCGCGAGGCGGGGGTGCGCTGGCTCGAGCGCAGCGGAGTCGCGCCGGCCGTCGAGCGTGTCCTGATCACGGGCGGAGCCCAGCACGCCATGGCCGTCGCCCTCGCCGCCCTCTCGAACGCCGGCGACGGCGTGATGGCCGAGTCGCTGACCTATCCGGGCCTGAAGTCCCTGGCCAGCCTGCTGCGCCTCCGGACCCACGCCGTCGCGATGGACGGGCACGGAATCCTGCCCGACGCCCTCGAGGCCGTGGCGAAGAAGACCCGCGCGCGCTTCCTCTACCTGATGCCCAACCTGCACAACCCGACCGGCGTGATCCTGCCGGAGGACCGCAGACGCGCCATCGGGGGAATCGCGGAGCGCCATGGCTTGTGGATCGTCGAGGACGACAGCCATGGATTCCTCTTGCCCAAGGACGGAGCGATCGCGCCGGTCGCGGCCTTCGCTCCCGAGCGCACGCTCTTCATCGAGAGCCTGTCGAAAAGCGTCTCGGCCGGCCTGCGCGTCGCCTACCTGCTCGCCCCGCGCTCGGATCCCGACCTGATGCCGCGCCTGATCGGCGCGAACAACGCGATTGCGTGGATGGGCGCGCCCTTGATGTGCGAGCTCGCCGCGCTGTGGATCGGAGACGGCACGGCCGCGCGCATCGCCCGCGCCAAGCGGAACGAGGTCGCCGCGCGTCAGACCCTCGCTCGCCGGCTGCTCGACGATCCGAAGACGCCGTCGGCGTCGACGAGCAGCACGCTCTGGCTCGAGCTCCCCGATCCGTGGCGCGCGGACGAGTTCGTGCAGAGCTGCAGAAAACGCGGCGTCGCCGTCTCAGCTCCCGAGTCCTTCGCCGTGCTGCGCTCGAACGTCCCGCACGCCGTTCGCCTTTGCATCGGCACGCCGAGCGCCCGCGAAGAGCTGAGCGAAGCCCTGTCGATCGTGTCCGAAGTGCTGCGTGCCGGACCAAGCACGGGCTCGGCGCTCGTCTAAGGGAGGAGCATCTCGTTCGAGGCTTCCGTGCGCCGCAATTGCCTGAGAGCTTGGGGAGAAGGTCAGCGGGGCTGAAACCTCAGGGCAGACCGCGGATAGGTGGCGGATCGCTGCACACTCGCGGCTCGACGCATGGGTGTCCCGAGATTGCGAGGAGGTGCTACGCTGATACGCCTACGCCCCGACGCGCAGAATTGATTCCAGGTTCGACGACCAGGGTCCTCACCTCAATCGCATCTACAGGGAGAGCGAAAATGTTCAGCACGATCCGCCACAGTTTCATGTTGCTCGCGGCCGCTGGAGCGGTCGTGGTGTGCTCACTCGGAAACGCGAGTGCACAGGAAGCGAACCTTGTCGGCTGGGGGGCACAGGTCTTCGATAGCCGCTGGAACTCGGAACCTTTTGCGCAGATCGCCGCTGGGATGGATGTGACGATCGCACGGCGCGGAGACGGTTCGGTGGTGAACTGGGGTACCAACCTCGGCACCATCCCCGCGCCGCCGAACGGGACGACCTATGCTGACGTCTCGACGGGGGGCGGCCACGCGCTTGCCCTCCGAAGTGACGGGAACGCAGTTGCCTGGGGGGCCAACTTCAGCCATCAGTGCAACGTGCCTGCTCTGCCTGCGGGGCTCACCTATGTGGAGGTCGCAGCGGGGGGCGAGCATAGCCTTGCCAGGCGAAGCAACGGCACGATCAAGGCATGGGGTGCCAATACTTTCGGCCAGTGCAACGTGCCCGCCCTGCCTGCCGGCCTCACCTACGTCGATGTCGAGTGCGGCGGATACTATTCGGTCGCGCGCAGGAGCGACGGGACGCTTCTCGTCTGGGGGGCGTCATCCAGCGGGCTGCAGAACATTCCCTCGTTGCCCCCCGGGGTCGTGTACGTCGAGATCGCGGCCTGTCAGGAACACATCGTCGCCCGTCGGAGCGACGGAATCGTCGTTGCCTGGGGATACAACGGTCAGGGTGAATGCAATGTGCCCAGCTTCCCCGCGGGACCCACAGTCGTCGAAGTTGCGGCGGGCTCGAGTCACTCCGCCGCGAGACTCAGCGACGGCAGTCTGGTGCCGTGGGGCGGGAATCAGTTCGGGCAATGCAACATCCCCGCGCTTCCACCCGGGCTGACGTATGTCGAAGTCGCGATGGGCTGGAACCACACCGTCGCGCGGCGGAGTGACGGAACGGTCGTGACCTGTGGGCGAAACCAGTACAGCCAGTGCAACGCGCCATCCGCTCCCCAGGGATCTCCCTACGTGGAAATCGCGGCGGGCAGTGAACACACGCTTGCCCGGCGCAGCGACGGCGTCGTCGTGTCCTGGGGACGCAACCTCACGGGCGAGTGCAACGTACCCGCATTGCCGCCATTGCTCCAGTACGTCGAGATTGCGGCGGGCCACTACCATTCGCTCGCGCGTCTCAGCGACGGCACCGCAGCCGCGTGGGGTGGCAATAGCTTCGGCCAGTGCAACGTTCCGCCGCTACCCAACGGTGTTTCCTTCGTCGAGATCGCAGCGGGATGGGATCACAGCGTCGCCCGGCGCAGCGATGGGTCGATCATTGCGTGGGGCCGGAACGACAAGGGGCAATGCAACGTGCCTGTGTTGCCGCCCGGGCTTGCCTACACCGCAGTCACTGCGGGAAGTTACCACACCGTTGCCATTCGGAGCGACGGAACCGCAATCGCGTGGGGCGACAACAGCAATGGTCAGTGCAATGTTCCCTTGCTTCCGAATGGGCTTTCCTATGTCGAGGTCGCAGGAGGCGGGGACTTGTCCGGGAGCCACACGCTCACTCGCCTGAGCAATGGCATCGTGATCGCATTCGGCGCCAACGAGCATGGCCAGTGCAACGTTCCGTCGCTGCCCAACGGCGTCTCCTATGTAGAGATTGCTGCGGGTGGATATCACTCACTCGCACGGAGAAGCGATGGCCTTCTCGATGCGTGGGGAGATGACCGATATGGATTGAATCTCGTCCCGGCGCTCCCGATCGGGTCCTCCTACACTCGAATCAGCGCGGGCACCTATCTCAACGTCGCGATGGTGGACGGCACTCCTTCGCCGAGCACCTATTGCACGGCGAAAATCAATTCGCAGGGATGCTCCCCGAGCATCGGCTGGCTCGGCTCTCCCACATCGTCCGGCCCCACCGATGACTTCCACGTCACCGCCTCGAGCGTCCTGAACCGCAAACCCGGCCTCATGATCTGGAGCATGCAGCCCGGCTCGACCCCGCTCGGCGGCGGAACGCTGTGCTTGTCCGCGCCAGTGATCCGTACCGCTGGGCAACAGTCCGGCGGGACACCCGCGCCCGCGAACGACTGCTCCGGGCAGTACTCGTTCCACTTCGGCCACGCCTACATCCAGAACAACTTCCTCGGGGCGGGGCAGACGGTTCACGCGCAGTATTGGAGCCGCGATCCAGGCTTCGCCGCGCCGAACAACATTGGACTCACGAATGGTCTGGCGTTCGTGATTGGGCCGTAGGAGGGCTCGATCGCGAAGTCAGGCTGGCGATGCGAAAGCCTGAGGACCTTGTGGAATCCTGCAGCCTGAGTTTTCGATCTCAGGCTTCGAGAGCGCCTGATTGAGCTAGGGCCGCGAGCACGCGCGCCTTTTCCTTCGACCTGCAGATCACGAGCTCGTGGTTCTTCGGATCGGGCAGGTTGTAGCGATGCGCTTCGCCGCGCAGCTTGCACACTGTCCAACCTAGGGCGCGCGCCACGGTCTCCGGCGCGCAGGTGTCCCACTCCTTCAGGCCTTTCTTGTGCACGTACACGTCCGCGGTTCCGAAGAGCAATCGCGAGACCTTGTACCCGACGCTTCCGGTCGGCTGCTGCTCGCCGACGCCGAGGATCTGCGCGAACTTCGTGATCCACTCGGGCGTGTGCGACCGTGACACCACCATGCGCGGTTTCGCCGGTTGCGGGCTGTCTCCAGAGAGAAGCGAGCCACCGCCCTCCACTCCACCGCGCTCCTTGCCCTCGATCGCGACGCCCCACATGACCTGATCCGTTGCCGGTAGAGCGACCGCGCCGAGCGCGCACTTTCCATCGATGCACAGCGCGACGTGCACGGCCCAGTCGTCGCGAAGCTGGCTGTATTCCTTCGTTCCGTCGAGCGGATCGACGATCCACACGCGCGATTTGGATTGGCGCAGGCTCGAGTCGGCCGTCTCCTCTGACAGCACGCCGTCGTCGGGACAGCGACCCTCGAGCAGCCCGCGCAGATAGCCATCCGCCGCCTGATCGCCGATGTCGGCGATCATCGACTCGTCTTTCCAGCGTCCTGTGAGTCTCAAACCCTGCACACGCCGGCCTGCTTCGCGCGCCGCGTGGATGGCCAGGGCGAGGTCGCGCTCGATCCAATCCGTATTGCTCATGCCAGAGCGTACGGACAGGCGCGCATCTCGACCACTGCTCTGCGCGCGCTTATTGCAACGTCTTCAGGTAGCGCCAGACTTCGTCGTCGCGAGCCGTCTTGGCGGCGGTCAGGGCATCCATCGTGTCCGCGAGCAAGGGATAATCTTCGCGCCTGAAGGTCATGATCACGCACCAGTCGTCTCGCATGGTCGTGTGCGTGCTCATGATCGGACCCAGATTCAGAGGCATCGGCGGGAGGATGGGACTCCGCTCGTAGTCTCCCGAGAGCCACCGAGCATGGGTGGCCTCCTGAAGGCCGGACACCCAGGCTCCAGCATGCAAGCGGATCACCGCGTCGTGGGCCTGTGCGATCTCATCCATGGCCGCGAGCTGGGATGCATCAAGATCACGACTCGGCAGGATCTCGAATCTCTGTTCCAGTTCTTGCTTGGTGAAGGGCTCGGATCGCCATCCAACGAGAGAGTCGACAGTGGTCGGGCCGTCGTCGCGGAAAAGCCACTGCTCGATTCGCGGGGCGGCCGACTCCCATGGCGGCGGCAGTTTCTCCAAGGGTTTCGACAGGAGTTCCGGCTGGCCAGTGAGCAAACAATAGCCCTCGTAATCTGCTTTCATCTCGGGCCAGAGCTCGCCCCAGTAGGTCTCGAGGTACTCGCCGACGGTTGTCGAAGGCGGAGCAGGCTCCGGTCCGATTGCAACGACGCGGGCCGGTAGCGGATTCGCTTCGGGCTGCACGTTCGGTGCTTGAGCGCGATCCTCGGACACCGCGGCGGTCTCGGCTCGGTCGATGGAGACCGGCGTGCCTTCTCGATCGGGCAGCAGAAGGTACCCGCAAACGCCCAGCACGATCGCAGTCGCGATCCCCACGGCAGTTTTCGCACTCAACGCGATACCTCCGACGGAAATGAGGGAACCACCCACGGTCGCCAGCGCCATTGGCTTGCCGCGGAAGGCGATCGCGGCGAGTGCCTGAGTCCACGCGCTGCGGTCGCCGCCGCTGGCGCGGTCCATGCGGTCGCGCAGGAGCGTCAGTCCGCGGCGATGTCGCGTGCGGATCGTCTCCAGCGGCAACCGCGATCGCTCGGCGATCTCTTCGAGGCTCGAGCCCTGGAAGTAGCGCATGTGAAGCGTCGCGCGGTAGGGCTCGGCCAGTCTTGCGACTTCCGCGGCGACGCGCTGCGCGATCTCGAGTTGGCCCAGGAGCTCGAGCTCGCTGGGCTGTCTCTCGGGACGCGCCGACTGGCGCTCGGTGTGCGAGCGTCGCGATCGCTCGCGCGCACGGTCGCGAACCAGATTTCGCAACACCGTCGACCACCACGAGCGCGGACGGTCGGAAGTGTCGCCCTTGCGAAGCGCGCGCAGCCAGGTTTCCTGCACGAGGTCATCGGCTTCGCTCCCGTCGCTGGTCAGTGCTGCCGCCAGGGAGCGCAGAGCCGTCGCGTGCTCCAGCCAAGCCTCGCCCGTCCTTTGATTTTCCAGGGCCACGTCTGCAACTCTCGCGCATGGAACGGAGCGCGGGGCGATCCAGGTTCAACTCTTTGCAGCTTCCATGGGCGGAAGCCTCTACCGCTGCATTTCGCGGCGAGCCGGGGCGCGCTCAGGGCGTCAGGGTCAGCGTCGAAACCGTCGCCTTCGCGATCGCCGCCTCGCTCCACTGCATCGCGTGGGTCTTGCCCGAGCGGAAAACCGGCAGCTGATCCGCGTAGTGATCGTCCGCCGGATGCCCACTCTGGCCCGCTGGCAGCACGCACATCGAACGATCGGGATTCCCTGTGTCCGCGATCCAGCGCATCGAAGGCCCGTGCGTGACTTCCATGTGGTCGCCGCGCCAGCGCCCCGAGAAGGCTGCGATGGTCGTCGAGGAGCCTGGCATCGGGAAGGGGCCGCGGTCGAGGAAGCGCTCGCCAAACGGCATGGCGTCGAGGGGATGGCGCAGCGTCCAGGTGTGCAGCTCGCCGTAGTCCCACTCGAGCACTTCGCGGCCGAAGCGCTTGGAGCCTTCGCGCCACGCGCGAGTCAACGAGCCTTGCAGGGCGTCGACCAGAGTCTCCACGCGCCCGTTGGTGGACAGATCGTCGAACCAGACCGGCGGCAGGCTGCCGTCGAGGGCCGCGAGCAGGGATTCGCCGCGCGAAAAACCCGGCAGGGCGGTGAGCTTGAACTGGGCCAGCTCGTCGCCGTAGACGGCAGTGAAGAACTCGCGCTCGAAGAGCACGAACAGGGCCGCGGCTCCGCGCACTTCCATGGTTCCGTCCCAGGCAACCAGGGCGCGCCGTGCGAAGGCGGCTTCGCCCTCGACGGTTTCCGGGAGCAGCGCGACCACGCGGCGGGCGTAGAGCGAAGTCACGTCGGCCTGGACCTCGGCCACGTCCGCGGGCCACCAGGCCTTGCCGGCGACAATGCGCTCGCGGATCCGTTGCACGCGGAAGTCCATGTCGAATTCGGCGGGCAAATCGAGCGCGAAACCCGGCGGCCGCACGTCGTTGTTGGCGGTGGCCAGGAAATCTTCGACCGGAGCATTGATGCGCGGGTTGTCGCTCGCGGGGCGCAGTCCGCGCCAGCGGCGAGCGGGATTCCAGGCGGGCAGTGGCAGGCGGCCGTCGCCCGCGGCGCGATCGGGCACGCGGCCGAGCAGGGTGAAGGCCAGGCCGCCGCGGCGATCGGCGAAAACGATGTTCTGCACGGGGCAGACGAAGCTCGCGCACACGGCGGGGACGTCGGCGACCGATTGCGCTCGCGCCAGGCCGTAGAAGGCATCCAGCGGATCGAACACTTCGTAGGAAGTCCAGGCCAGGGAGCGCGGCGGCAATCCGTGGGCGCGGTCGGCGGGGAAGAACGGGCCGATGTCGCTGCGAAACAGGTCGATGGAAAGAGGGCTCTTGCCGCGCACCGGGATGCTCGCCTTCTCGCGCGTCAACGGGACGAATTGCTCGCCGCGGCGCACGCTCGCTCCGTCGCTCGAGAGCTCCTCGACGAACAGGTCGTTGGTGTCGAGCTCGGTATTCGTGAAGGACCAGGCGAGGTTCGCGTTCTGGCCAATGATCACGAAGGGCATGCCGGGCACGGTCATGCCCATCGCTTCGTATTCGGGCGAGCGCAGCAGCGCCTGGTACCACAGGCTCGGAACGCCGAGGCTCAGGTGCGGATCGTTGGCGACCAGCGGGGCTTCGTTCTTCGTGCGCGAGGAGCCGAGCGCCCAGCTGTTGCTGCCGTTCTTGACCGGCTCGGTCGAGGTCGGGGACTCCGGCTTGTCCTGGGCGTGGGCCTGCACGTAGGCCGCGATTTCCGGATCGACGTCGATCGCCGTTCCGCCGCTGACGTCGCGCAGGCGCTCGGCGCCGGCGCGCGCGAGCCATTGCCAGCGCAGCTCCTCGAAGTGCATCGGATACGACAGGTCGCGCGAGAGCAGCAGCATGAAGGCGAGGCTGTCCGCCACGCGCCACGGCTTGGGCTTGACGCGCAGCACGGCGAGCTCGGGCGGGAGGCCGCTCTTGTTGCGGTCGAGCCAGGAGTTGACGCCGAGCGCGTAGGCTTCGAGCAGGCCGCGGTGCTCGACGCTCAAGCTGTCGACCAGGCGCTCGGCGGTCTCGCCCAGGCGCAGCTCGAGGGCTTCGCGGTCCAGGGCGATCGTGTCGCCGCCCAGGATTTCCGAGAGGCGGCCGAAGGCGGAGCGGCGGCCGAGCTCCATCTGCACCATGCGCTCGCTCGCGTGCAGCCAGCCCATCGCCATCGCGAGATCGCGCACGTTCTGGGCCTCGACGTGGGGCACGGCCCAGCTGTCGAAGCGCACGGTCACCGGGCCGGCGAGCTCGAACAGGGCGACCGAGCCGCTGCGAGCTGGACGGCCGGTGCGAAACAGCCAGCCGAATCCCAGGCCGACGGCAAGGACGGCGAGCAGGACGAGGACCAGCCCGATTCGAACGAGCTTGCGAGCTTTCACGAGTTCACGGGATCGTAGCGAAGCCCTCCGCGGGAAGCCCGCGCTTCCATCGATCTCAACTCGGGCGCGCCAGAGTCCCGGCCCAGGCGCCGATGCCGCCGTTCAGGTTGTGCAAGCCGGAGTAGCCGGAGTGAGAGAGGAATTCGCAGGCCGCGGCCGAGCGGCCGCCGGCGGCGCAGTACACGACCCAGCCGCGCTCGTCCTTGGGCAGCTCGCGAACGCGCTCTTCCAGCGCGTCGATCGGGATGATCAGCGCGCCGGGGATGATTCCCGATGCGGTTTCGGAGCTCGAGCGCACGTCGAGCACACGCGCTCCGGCCTCGACCAGCGCCTTGGCCCGCGCTCCGTCGACGTCGTGCCACAAGCGGCCTTCGAGGATCATCTCGCGCGTCAATTTCGCGCCGGATGCGATCTGGGCCAGGAGCTCGCGCTGCGTCGCGAGGGCCGCCTCCAGCTCCTCGGAAGAATTCTTGCCGCGCCGCCGCGCGTCGATCTCGACCTCCTCGATGCGTTTCGCGAAGGACGAGGCCTTGGACATGGCGACGAAGGCGATCACCAGCGCCACCAGGGCTGCGATCAGGGCGCCGATTTCCATCTCAGGCCCTGCGCACCTGGAACACCGCCAGCGAGGCGGTGAACCCGTGCAGGAAATTGCGCCTCCCGACGGGGCCGAACTCGCCGTTGGCGAAGAATCCGGCGATCGGGATGTCGTTCGAGAGGCCCGAGCGCACGGCGCTGATGTCGTGGTCGGGCACGCTGAACATGTTCGTGCCGCGGCCGTTGCAGGAGAAGAGCAGGGCGCCGCTGGCGTGATCGTGGGCACCCTGGCGCAGGGTCTGGGAGGTGTGGGAGCGCATCATCGCCGCGAGGTCCTCGCTCGCCGACTCCGCGTCGCGCACCAGGAATTGCACGGTCTGGCCGCGCCGCAGCGTGTCGCCGACGGTGAAGGACTTGGTCTTCGGCTCGATGCCGACGATGCCGCGCACGAGGAAGTCGCCGCGCTCGAAGCTGCTCTTCGCCGCGTCGATGGCCAGCCCGATGAAAGGCTGGCGCTGGAACAGGGCGCGATCGGCCTTGGAGAGTGTGGCCATGGTCTCGAACAGGACCTCGGCCGCCGGCCGCGAGGCCAGGGTGCGCAGGACGTTCTGCTCGCAGGCGGTCACGACCCAGGGCTTGCCCACCGGCCGACAACCCTGGCTGACCACCGATTGGACTTCGACCTCGCCTTCGAGCACCACGCCGACGGCTCCCGCGGCCACCAGACCGCGCTCGGTGATCAGGAGATTCTGCCCCGGGCCCTGGCCGCCGCTGGACATGCCGCCGACCACCGGAACTCCCGGGAAGCGCTGGTCGAGCATGGAGAGGTATTCGTCCGCCGCGAAGGAATAGGGATCGGCGAAGAGCAGCACGCTCGCGCGTTCGTTGTCGCGGATCTCCGGCGCGCCGTTGAAGTGTCCCGTGCCGTCCGGCTGCATCTCGAGCGTCGCTTCGAAGGGGCGCACCTCGGTGCCCGGCAGGTGCGCGGCCCACACCGAGAGGGCCGGGCCCTCCTCGACCTCGCGCACGCCGCCGATGATCGTCTCGCCGCTGGAGCCGATCAGGACCTTGGCGCCCAAGGCCTTCGCCAGCCGCGGGCCGAGGTCCTCGAGCGCGACTCCGTAGTGGTGTGACACGAAGACGCAGGCGAGGTCGACGCTGACCCCGGTCATGTCGGAGCGCAGGCTGTCCTGGATCTTCTCCAACGCGAGATCGCACTCCGTGTCGGTCGACATCGCCGCGGCGAAACGCGGGGCGGCGCTGCGCTCGGAGGAAATGGATTCAGCGCGTTTCACGGTGGCTCAGGGCTTGGGGATGTCGCGCAGGAGGCGGATGCGCTTGATGTCGAGGACGTCGACCTCCAGATCGCGCGACTTGACGTCGACGCCGTACAGCGCGGTTTCCCGGATGTAGGGCTCGGGATCGGTCCCCGGCTTCACCTCGTGCACGTCGACGTCGTGCAGGAGCGCCGTGAAGCCGCTGGTCGAGTCGAAGCGACCGATGTAGACGCGCGCGCTGTTGGTTTCGATGACAACATTGAGACCATGGGGCACGTCGTGGATCTTCATGAGCGGCAGTGTAACTCAGGACCTGCCAATCGCGGCTCGCGGGGCATGGCAGTGGGAACCTGGAGGGTACACTCAGTGGTGTCGCGCGCACGGAACGGGGCGCGCGGTCCTTGCCGCTTGGAATCGTTCAGATCTCGATGACGAACCTTCCCAACCCCACGGATGCCGCGCGCAGCCATTCCGTGAACAGCGCGCAGTTGCTCGCTGCCATCCAGCAGATCCAGGAGTCCTTCCTGGCGAGCGCCGACCCGCGCGCTCTGCACGCCGATTGGCTCGCCAAGATCCTGGCGCTGGCGAATTGCGAGTGCGGCTATTGCGCGGAGGTCCTGTTCGATTCGCACGGTCAGCCGAGCCTGCGGGTCTTCGCCATCTCGAACCTGGCCTGCAGCAGCGATCCGCGCGGCTTGCCCGCCCTCGTCGATGCGGAAGGCCGCGAGTTCCGCGACCTCGGCGATCTGTTCGACTCCGTCATGAAGTGCGGCGCGGCGGTGATCGCCAACGCGCCGGGCGAGGAGAGCTTCGGCGCGCAGCGGCTGCTGGGAGGGATCCAGGTGAAGTCCTTCCTCGGATTGCCGATCCAGCGCGCGGGAGTCGTGCTCGGAATCGTCGGGATCGCCAATCGTCCCGGCGGATTCGATCCGAAGCTCGCGACTTCGCTACAGCCGCTCTTGACGACCTGCGCCAGCTTGATCGAAGCCCAGCGCGCGGCGCGCGTGCGCACCACGCAGCATCGCGCGACGCAGCAGCTCGCCCACGAACGCGGCGTGCTCGAGCGCCTGGCGCGCATGGATCCGCTCGAGACCGTGCTCGAAGCCCTGATCCTCGGGCACGAAGCCCTTTTCCCGGGGACGCTGGGCTCGGTGCTCCTGCTGCACTCGGACGGCCGCCACCTCGTGCAAGGAGCGAGCCCGAGCCTGCCCGAGGCCTACATGCAGGCCGTCGACGGTGTCGAGATCGGTCCCGACGTCGGCTCGTGCGGAACCGCGGCCTTCCTGCGCGAGTCGGTGATCGTCACCGACATCGAGAGCGATCCTCGCTGGGCCAAGTACAAGGATCTCGCCCTGCGTTTTTCGCTGCGCGCCTGCTGGTCGGTGCCGATCCTCAACGGCCAGGGCGAGGTGCTCGGCACCTTCGCCTTCTACTACCACGAGCCGCGCGCGCCCGGGCAGAACGAGCTGGCCGCGATCGAGAGCAGCGTGCGGATCGCCAGGCTCGCGATCGAGCGCAAGCGCGGCGAGACGGAGCTGCGCATCTTCGCCGAGCGGCTCGCCCTGGCCACGAAGTCGGCGCAGATGGGCATCTTCGATTACGACATCGTCAGCGGCCGCTTGGACTGGGACGATCAGATGCTCGCGATCTACGGCGTGTCCCGCGAGGAGTTCAAGGGGACCTATGAATCGTGGCGCGAGCGCGTGCACCCCGACGACCTGAAGATAGCGGAGGACGGCGTCAACGACTCGATCGAGAGCCAGCGCCCCTTCGAGGCAGCTTTTCGCGTGATCCGCCCCGACGGCAAGCTGCGCTTCATCGAAGCCGCGACGACGATGCAGCGCGACCCCAGCGGCCGCGCGACGCGCATGATCGGCGTCAACATCGACGTCACCACGAAGAACGAGCTGGAAGCGCAGCTTTTGCGCTCGCAGAGACTGCAGAGCGTCGGCCGTCTCGCGGGCGGGCTCGCGCACGACCTGAACAACCTGCTCGCGCCGATGCTGATCGGCCCCGCGATGCTGCGCCCGCTGGTGAGCGATCGCGAAGCCAGGAGCCTCCTCGACACGATCGAATCGAGCGCGCAACGAGCCGCGAGGATCATCCGCCAGCTCCTGACCTTCAGCCGCGGCTCCGAAGGCCAGCGCACGCCGGTCGATTGCAGCGCGGTCATCGACGACATGCTGCAGATCATCCGCGAGACCTTCCCGCGCAACATCAAGGCGCGGCGCTCCGGGCTCGACGCTTCGTGGACCGTGATCGGCGACGCGACGCAGCTGCACCAGGTCTTGATGAACCTGTGCGTCAACGCGCGCGACGAGATGCAGGGCGGCGGGACGCTCGATCTGCGCCTGGAGAACATGGAAGTCGACGCGCTGCTCGCGCGCATGCATCCAGGCACGCGACCCGGCCGCTTCGTGGTCGTCAGCGTCACCGACGACGGGCGAGGAATCGATCCCGAGCACATGGACAAGCTGTTCGAGCCCTTCTTCACGACGAAAGGCGTCGGGCAGGGGACCGGCCTCGGCCTCGCGACCGCGCTGGGGATCGTCAAGACCCACGGCGGCTTCATCCAGGTGCAGAGTCAGCTGGGCCGCGGCAGCGAGTTCAAGATCTTCCTGCCCGCCTCGTCGGTCGAGCAACGCCCCGAGACCAAGCAGAAGCTCGAGCCCTTTCCGCGCGGCCACGGCGAGCTGGTCCTGGTCGTCGACGACGAAGCTTCGATCCGGCGCGTGACGCGCGCCATGCTCGAGAGCAACGGCTACCGCGTGCTGCTCGCCACTTCGGGCGAGGAAGCCCTTGCGATCCACCGCGAGAAGCAGGGGCAGCTGCAGCTGATCCTCAGCGACTTGATGATGCCGGGAATGGACGGCGAGGCGCTGGTCAAGGCGATCCGCGCCGGCGATCCGAACGTCAAGCTGATCGTGATGAGCGGGGACGCGGGCGCCAATGGACAGCACCTGTCGATCCTGCCCTTGATCCAAGGTCTGCTCGAGAAGCCCTTCACCATGGCGGCGATCCTGCGCAGTCTCAGCGAGGCTCTGGCCGCGGGCTGAGCGGCTCGCTCAGGCGACTCCACGAGTCTGATGTAAGCTGGTCCCGACGCGAGGCGCGACGACAACCACCCCTGACCTCGGACAAGGACGGACCCATGAAACTCCTCACCGCGCTGGTCCTGGCAGTCCTGCCGCAAGGCTTCGCCCAGCCTCTGCCGCGCTACCGGATCGAGCGGGCCTACCCGGAGAGGTTCCTCATCCTCACGGCCTTGCCTTGGCTGCACGTGTTCACGCAGTCGAGCATGATCATCTCCATGCCGACGGGCGCGCCTCCGCCGACGATCGTGCGCTTCTCGAACCACGCCAATCTGCAGCTGGAGCTGCCGATCAGCTACTGCCAGCCGCTCGGCAACAACCGCTACGAGATCAAGACGCCGATCGTGATCGTTCCGAATCTGACGACCGGACCCGTGGGGATCCAGGTCGTCAATCCGCACCTCGGGGTCCAGTCGCCGCGGAAATTCGGTTTCATCCAGTGATGCGCGGAGTCACTGCGTCGTAACGGAGCCAGGTTCGATTTCGACACCCCATCCCGCGCGCGACGCGCGCGGGATGGGGTGTCGGAATCGAACCTGGCTCCGTTACGACAAGACTTCGCGCTTCACGGACAGATCACGAATTCCAATCCGCCGGTGAGCGTCGAATTGTTCGGCGGCGCGAAGCCCTGATCGCGGCCCCACCACTGCGCATCGACCTGAGTTCCTGGCACGAGCAGGTAGGAAGCGGGCAGTCCACCGAGCGATCCGGTCGCGAAGGTGTTCATGTCGAGCGTGTAGGCGCCCGAGCAATCGTTGATCGGGCCGGGATTTCCGTACGAGAAGACCGCGATCGAGCGCTTGATCGGCACGTTGACGCAGCGCACCCCGCCCTGGAACGGCGCGGAGGCCTGGCCTGCATTGCTGTAGATCAACAGACCGGGCTTCTCGTTGCGCACGTTCGAGCCGATCAGCATGAAATTGAAGCCGAGGCTGGCGCTCGGCGAGCCCGTGGAGCTGATGACCGGCAGGCAGCCGAGCGAGTTCACCTTGGCCGTGCAGTAGGTGAACGGCGCCGGGCAGGTAAACAATTCCACGCGCCGGCTCAAGCTGACCGCGAGGTTCCCGGAGTGGTCGGTGAACACGTATTCGTAGGCGAGCTCGACGCCCGCGCCGCCGGCCGTGTCCGGGATCGCGCAACGGAAGATCTGACCGCCCGAGTGGGTGCAGGGCGTCGTCGTCACCGCGCCCGTGATCGTGATCGAGGCGGAGAGCCCGGTGCTGCTCATGTAGTTGTAGACGCCGGGGTTGACGAAGGTGTATTCGAAGCCGCCGTTCGCGGGGATCGGGCCGGAGTTGTAGGTGTAAGGCGGAGTGGTGCTCTGCACGCTCTGCGTCACGCCCGAGAAATTGCCCCAGAAGACCCGCGTGCCGACGGGATAGCTGGGCGCTGCGGGGAAGATGCTCGAGGCTGTGATCATGATCTGCGCGCCTTGCTGCGCGGTCGAGACCACCGAGCGCACCGAGCCGCTCAAGTAGTCCACGCCGTCGTCGAGCAGCTGGTCGCGGACCTTGGTGCGCGCGACGAATGGACCAGCCGGGCTAGGGGGCGGATCCTTGAAGGCGACGAAGCTCGGCGCCAGCGTGTCCTGAGGGCCCGCGACGTTCCGATAGAACTGGTTCGTCCTGGGGAAGGATTCGCCCTGCGCGGTGACGATGTCGTTGCGGCCGTCGTTGTCGAAATCTCCGACGGTGCAGTTGAGCGTCGGGTCGTTGATCGCCTGGATGCGCGTGCTGTCGTCGACGAAGACCATGTTGCCGTCGTTGCGGTAGAGCTTTTCGCGCGCCCCGAGCGATCCGACCAGCACGTCGTAATCGCCGTCCATGTCGTAGTCGATGAACGAGGCCTCGTTGTCGTCCGCGCTGCCGAAGGGCGTGCCGTTGGTGAAACCCAGCGTTCCGCTCGGAACCAGGTTGTTCTTGATCACCCCTTCGGAGAGCCCGCTCAGGCTGATCACGAAGTCGTCGATGTCCGTGTCGCCGTCGAGGTCGCCCAGCTCGGATTCGTAGCAATTGGCCGAGGTCACCGTGATCAGCGCGGACGAGTTGGAGAACACCGCGCTGCCGTTGTTGAGCAGCACGTACTGCGAGCCGCCCGCCGAGTTGCCCTTGTTCGCGCCGTAGAAATCGAGGTCGAAGTCGTTGTCGAGGTCGACCAGCGAAACGTCCATCTGCGACACCTTGATCGGCGCGTTCAAGTCGACGGCGTGCTCGGTGAAGTGGCCCGTGCCGTCGTTGACGTAGAGCCGCGGCTTGCCTCCGGCTCCGCCCTGGTAGCTCGCGCCAGAATCCGAGACGATCAGGTCCAGGTCGCCGTCGTTGTCGAGGTCGCCGAACTGCGAGCCGCGGCCGTTGAGCGGCGTGGTCAATCCGCGGGTCGAGCTCTCGAGGGTGAACACCCCGGGATTCGCCGGGCCCTGGTTGATGTAGAGCGACGGCGGGTCGGTGTTGAAGGCGTTCGCGAACAGGACGTCCGGCCAGCCGTCGCCAGTGACGTCGCCGGTGCAGACGGACTTCGCGTAGGAGATGTGCACGCCCAGGCGCGTCGTGCTCTCGTCGGCGAAGGAGAGCGTACCGGTCTCGATCTTCTTGTTGATCAGCAGGATGTTCTGGTGCTTGATCCCCGGCGAGCTGAACCCGTCGCCGTCCGCGACGAACAGGTCGAGGTCCCCGTCCTTGTCGACGTCGCAGGCCTCGACACCTTCCGAGTACTGGTCCGGTCCGGGCAGCATCCCGGGCTGCTGGGTGAAGTACTGCTGCGCCGACGCGCTGGCAGGCAGGAGAGCGAGCAGGGCGAGCGGAAGTCCGAGGTTGAGCGTCGAGTTGGTGCGCATCGCAGATGGGTGAAGAACGATGGAAACGAGCCCGCCCTGGGTCGAGCAGTCGATCCTCCCAAGCCTACCCGGCCGATGCGGTACCCGGTAAAGCACCGCCATCCTGAACCTGGCCCGTACCCGTCCGATCCCTCACTCATCGCGGGCGACCTGGCAGGTATGGGCCAGGTTCAGGATGGCGGTGCTTTACCGGGTACCCGGCCAGATCACGGCGCGGGCGGCGGTGATGCGCAGGCCGATGCGGTCGCCGACCTGGGCGGGGTGGGAGCGGTCGACGAGGGCGTGGACGCGTTGGCCGGCCCAGTGGGTGACCAGGATC
>DATHET010000185.1:0-12012 GCA_035490315.1 Planctomycetota bacterium | reverse complement strand
CCGGTATTCCACCGCCATTTTTTACAGTCCGCGATGACGGCCTAGGCCGTCATCGCGGACTGTAAAAAATGGCGGTGGAATACCGGGTACCGGGCGCTCGCTATTCGTTCACGAACAGGATCATGCTGTCGAGGAAGGCGATCATGTCCTGCTGCTGGCCGGCGCTCAGAGCGACGAAGGCGGTGCGCGAGGCCAGGGCTTCGCCGCCGTGGGCGAGGATCGCCTCGGTCAGCGTGGTCGCGCGGCCGTCGTGCAGGTAGGGAGCCGTCGAGCCGACGCCCCACAGGTTCTCGGTCATGAACGTCGAGGCTCCGCTGCCGGTCTCGTCGATCGACTCGGCCAGGCCGCTGCCCATGTCGTGGCGCTTGAGATCGCCGAAGGGCCGGATCACCGCGCGACCGCTGGCGGTCCGCTCCAGGGCTCCGAGATGCATGATCAACTGGCCCGAGACGGGATTGAAGATCTGGTTGTCCGGCTGGTCGGCCGTCAGGTCGAAGGTGATCGCCAGCGCGGGATCGATTCCCAGCGTGAGCGGGTTCACGCCGCTCGGCGTCAGCACGTCGCGGTAGTCAGGCGACTGGCTGGGCTCGGAGTAGATCGGCGTGTCGATGAACATCATCGGCACGTGGCAGGAGGTGCAACCGGTCTGGCCCATCAGTCGCTTGCCCGTGTTGATCGAGGTCTTTTCCTGGGCAGTCAGCGGCGTTTCGAGCAGGCCGAGGGTGTCGAGCTCCAGCTTGCTCACCGGCCGCGGCTGCGCGGCGAGGTAGATCGCCATCGCGGTCACGTCGCCCGCGGTGATCTCGTCGGTCACCGTGTCGAAGTCGCCGTCGACGCCCGAGCCCACGAGCTCCACGGCCTGCAGACCCATCTCGTTGTTGAAGGCATTGCGCGAAAACGTGCGCAAATCAGGCTTGATTCCCTTCCATTCGAAGGGCTTGACCACCAGGTCCGTGTCGACTCCGCGCAGCTGCGAGTTGTCGACCGTGTGCTGGCAGGGCTGACCGGCTTGCGGATTGATCGTGATCGAGCCGAAGCCGACGCCCTTGGCGCTCAAGGGCACGAGCACGGGCAACTGCGTCTGGCAAGCCTGGTTGATCCCGGAGTCGCGCTTGGCGTGCAGCTCCTGGGTCATCTCCTCGGCCAGCCGCTGGATCGCGCCGGGCGCGAAGGTGTGCGGCGTGTTGCGTTGGATCATCTGCGAGATGTTTCCAGTGCGGAAGGTATCGCGGATGACGTTCGAGGCGATGTCACCGCTGCCGTCGGCGAACGGAATGCCATGGCAGGCCTCGCAGCTCTGTGCGTTGGGACCCGTGATGCGCGGCGGAGTGTGCTGAGCCCAGGCTCCAGGCCCGTTGAGATCGGCGCGCGGAATGCGCGTGAAAGTCTCGCCGTTGCCGACGTTGACGCCGATGCCGTCGAGGATGTTGAACCCGACGCTGAACTGGTCGCTTCCGGCGTCGAAAGCCTGGGTGAAGGCGTCAGGATTCTGCCCCGCCTGGACCAGTGCATTCAGCGCGAACTGATCGAGGTGGGTAGCCGCGGGTTGGTGGTTCTGGCTGACCTGGGCAGCTGCGAAGTTCGCGGCGGAGAGAATCGCAATTCCGAGACTGGTGAGGACGAGACGGGCCGGGACGAGGGGTAGCTTCATGGTGGGGGACGGGGGACGGGGGGGAGGGAGGATCGGCGCGCAAAGGCGGGACGTCGCAGATCGTGACGGGTACATGATTCCTATCACGCTTTTCCCAAACGCGCTAATCCGACCGGGGTTCGCAGCCCCGCTTCGAACTCTACCGCCTCCGCCTATTCGCGGCGGGTGATCGCCCGATCCGCGAAGCTGTTGTCGCGCGGCCCAGCGTGGGGGAAGGCGACCTTCATCTCGGCTGCGCAGGCCTGGACTCCCGCAGCGAGGCCGTCCGCCAGGCGCCCGCGCCTCACCCCCTCCAACACGGCTTCCACGGCCTTCGGCCAACTCTCCGGAGCGACCGTCCCGGCGGCCGCCGCGTTGGCGAGCACGATTACGCGGTGCTCGAACAGCGAGACGAACAAGAGCACCAGCGGCGGTGATTGCTTCACCTGCGCGAGCCGCCCCATTTCGATCAGGGCCTGCTCGCCCGCCGTCGCATCGGCGCGCCGGCGCGTCAGGAACCAGCGGCGAAGATCGGGACAGAGGGCCGCCACTCCCAGGCAGAGGGTGAAAAGCGCGACTTCCGCTGCGCCGAGGGCGAGAAATCCCTGCTGCGGCAGCCAGCCGAGGAGCATCAAGTTCCCGAGCAGGCCGAGCGAGGCTCCCGCGAGCAGCCACGTGTGCGTCTGCGGATCCGAGCGCTCGACGACCAGCGGCACGATGTCGCCCGAAGTCGCGTCCTCGATTTCGCGGATCGCGACGCGCACACGCTCCTGGTCCGCGGTCGTCAGCACGTCGACCGCGCGGTAACGCCTCCGCGTGACGAGAGCCTGCACGATCAGCAGGGCCAGGAGAGCGACGTAGATCCACGGCAGGATCTGGAACAGCTCCGAGGTCAGCCAGTCGCCGCTGTGGCCGGCTGCTTTCCAATCCTGCGCGGGCAAGATGTTGCTCACCATCGGCCCGAGGCTCCTCCGCCGGAGAATCCGCCGCCGCCGCCGAATCCGCCAAAGCCACCACCGGAGAACCCACCGCCTCCGCCCCCTCCGCCGCCAAGTCCGCCCAGGCCCATTCCCAGAGGAAATCCGAGTCCGCGGTAGCGACCGCCGGTCGGCGGGAAGAACCCGCGACCGCGGCGTCGGGCGTTGCGCGCCGCGATGATCAGGAACAGCAGGAACAGCGAGATGCCGACGCCCGAGGAGCGCCTCTTCTGTGGGCGTCCGCCGATCGGCCCGTAGTCGCCGCCGATCGCCTTGTGCAGCGCCGTGATTCCCTCCTCGATGCCGCCGGCGAAATCGCCTGCGCGGAACTTCGGCACGATCACTTTCTGGATGATGCTCCAGGCGACCGCGTCGGGAACATCGCCTTCCAACCCGCGGCCGACTTCGATGCGCACCTCGTGCTCGTCGCGCGCGACGACCAGCAAAGCGCCGTTGGAGCTCGCCTTGGATCCGATGCCCCAGGCGCGGCCTGTCTCCAGCGCGAACTTCTCCACCGGCTCGCCGTTCAAGCTCGGCACGGTCAGCACGGCGATCTCGGCGTGCGAGGATCCCGTGCGGTAGGACTCCATGCGCGCTTCGAGCGCTGTTTCACGCGCCGCCGGCAGGAGATCGGCGAGGTCCGTGACCCAGCCGTCGTTCTTCGGGATGCCCGCGGGGCCTTGGACGAAGAGCGCGGCGATCGACAGCACCAATGCGGCGAGTGCGCTCACTTCTGCTTGCCGAAATCGACCTTGGGCACAGAACGCTCGCTCTCCTGAGCCTGGTACTGCGGCAATTCCTTGAACTTGAAGATGCCGCCGAGGATGTTGCCCGGGAAGGAGCGCAGCTTCGTGTTGTAGTCGCTGACCGCCGTCGTCCAGTCGACGCGGGCCACGTTGATGCGATTCTCGGTGCCCTCGAGCTGCTGCTGCAGCATGCCGAACTGCTCGGTCGCGCGCAGATCCGGATAGTTCTCGGCCACCACCAGCAGGCGCGAAAGGGCTCCGCCGAGCTCGGCCTGGGCCTTCAGGTAGGCCTCGACCTGGGCCGGATCATTGACGTCGGGCGGACGCATGGAGCCCACGCTCGCGCGCGCCTTGACCAGGTTCTCGAGCGTGGTCTTCTCGAAGTCCGCGGAGCCCTGGACCGTCGCGACGAGATTCGGGATCAAGTCGTTGCGCCGCACGAAAGCGGAGTCGAGCGCGGCAATTTTCTGCTCGACCACCGTCCTTCGCGATTGAAGCCCGTTGTACGAGCCGATCGAGCTCACCACCAGGAGCACGAGCAGGCCGACGACGACGACCACGGCGATCAGCGCGCCGCTCAAGGCTCCTGTCTGCTGCGCGCGAAGATGAGAGGAAGGACGCTGGATTGATTTCATGGGACGCGAGGATTTCTCGGGGTAGAGACTCAGGTCGCCGGGACCGGGCGGCGCGCCAGTATGCGGTGATCGACCCTGCATTCATCCGCTGGCACGGATTGCCGTGGCCTTCCTGCGGGAATTCGATTCGCGCAGCTCCTTAGTGCGCTCGGCGCGGCGACTCGAGAGCGCGATTGACCCCTCCCGCGGCGCTCCTTACGATTCGCGCGTCTCGGGGTCACTTCCTGTCCGGCCGGGCGAACGCGCGCCCGGCAGCGCGCCGGAAACTTCTTTCACTGGAGCAGCCGTGGAATCGAAAGCGCCTCAGACCCTACGCACCAACGAGCCCGCCGCTCCCCGAACCTATCCCGGCTCGCCCGAGTCCTGCCCCGGCTTGAGCTTGCAGGGCGGGACCTACCTGGCTCGCTTCGCGCGCGACGAGCAGGATCTGGAGCGCATCCAGCGCCTGCGCTTCGAGGTCTTCAACCGCGAGCTTGGCGAGGGCTTGCAGGAATCCTGGTCGACCGGCCGCGACAGCGACCCCTTCGACTTGCATTGCCACCATTTGATGGTGCTGCACACGCCGACCGACACCGTGGTCGGGACCTACCGCCTGCAGACCTGGGACATGGCCCAGGGCGGCATCGGCTTCTACACGGCGAGCGAATTCGATCTCTCGGAGCTGCCGCAGGAGATGTTCGAGCGCTCGATCGAGACTGGCCGCGCCTGCGTCGAGAAGGATCACCGCAATGGACGCGTGATCACGCTCTTGTGGAAGGGGCTCGCCAGCTACCTGGTCCACAACAAGAAGACCGTGCTCTTCGGCTGCTGCTCGCTGACCTCGCAGGATCCGCACGTGGCGCGCCAGACCTACGAGTTCCTCGAGCGCGGCGGCTTCCTGCACCCGAAGTATCGCACCCGGCCCACGCGCGAATTCCTCTGCTATCCCTCGGATTTCGTGCCCGATCTCGACGTCAGCGTGAAGCTGCCGGCCCTGTTCGCGGCCTACTTGAAGATCGGCGCCCTGGTCACCGGCGAGCCCGCGCTCGACCGCGAGTTCAAGACCATCGACTTCCTCGCCCTGCTCGACACCAACCTGCTCGATCCCACCGTGCGGCGCACTTTCTACCGCCACACCGAAGAACGCGAGGGGGCACGCGAGGGCGAGGGAGTCCAAGAATGAGCCGGGACGTTCAAGCCGAGTGAGCACTCTCCGCGCCCTCGTGCGCCTGTTCGTGATTTTCGTCACCACGCTCTCGCTCTTCGCCTTCATGGTGCCGGCCCGCCTGTGCGTCGGCGCCCGTTCGCCTCGCGGCCTGCACCTGCGGCGCTGGTTCGTGGGGCGCTGGTCGCGAGTCGTGCTCTGGATGATGGGCGCGAAGCTGGAGGTCAGCGGGCCGGTCCCGCCGGCGCCCTGCGTGCTCGTCTCGAACCATCTGGGCTACGTCGACATCCTGGTGCTCGGCGCGAGCGTCGACACCCTGTTCGTCTCCAAGGCCGAAGTGCGCAACTGGCCCTTGATCGGCAAGGGCGCGGCCGCCTTCGGGACGATTTTCCTGGATCGCGAGGCGCGGCGGCAGCTGCCCACAGTCAACGCGGAAATCCATGCCGCGCTGGAGAAGGGCGATCGCGTCCTGTTCTTCCCCGAGGGGACCAGCACGGGCGGAAGCGGGATCCTGCCCTTCAAATCCTCCTTGCTGGAGCCTGCCGCGCGCAGTGGCTATCCTGTTTTCTGTGCCGCGGTGCACTATTCCACTTCTCCCGGAGACCCTCCTGCATCCCAATCCGTCTGCTGGTGGGGGGACATGGATTTCACCGGACACCTGGTGCGCCTGTTTCGTCTGTCTCACTTCCGCGCCCGAGTCGTATTCCATCCCGAGCCGCACGTCGGCGAGGGCCGCAAGGAACTTGCCGCGCGCACCGAGCGCGCCGTGGGCGACATGCTCCAGCGCTTGATCGAATCCTGACTCCATGCGAATGAACACGTCCCTCGCCCAGCGCAACGCGGCCTTCCTCGAGCAGGCCCTCGAGCTGCTCGATTCCCTCGCTCCCGAGGTCTACGCCGCGCGACCGGCGCACTTCGAGCGCGGCGGGGTCGGAGTGCACCTGCGCCATGTGCTCGACCACTACGACGCCTTCCTCGACGGGCTGGATTCGGGTTGCATCGATTACGACGCGCGCCAGCGCGATCCCGCGACCGAGGCCGATCTTTCCGTCGCTCGCGAACGCTTGTGCGCCACGATCGCGCGCATGGGAGCGATCCTGGCCAGGCCGGAAAATCCGCGCTGCAGCCCGGGCCGCGACATTGAGGTCGCGATGGATCTCGGCGGGCTCTCCGGCACGCGCTCGAACGCCAGCGTTTCCAGCGTCGGCCGCGAGCTGCAATACCTCGTCGCTCACACCGTGCACCACTTCGCCTTGATGGCCGTGGCCCTGCGCCTGGCCGGTCACGAGCCGAGCCCTGAATTCGGCGTCGCGCCGTCCACCCTGCGCCACGAAGAGGCGAATCGTGGAGCATGTGCACGCTGACATGGCTGCTTCGCGACGACGGCTACTTCGTGGCCTTCAGTCGCGATGAACGCCGCACGCGCGCGCCGGCCACGGGGCCGAAGCTGTTCGAGCGCGCTGGTGTGAAAGGCATCGCGCCGATCGACGGCGAGGCCGGCGGGACGTGGATCGCGGTCAACGAGCAAGGCTTGACCCTCGCGCTGCTCAACGGCTATCGATTCCAGGGCGCGCAGGCGCAGCGAGCGGACGAGCGGCGCACGTGGTCGAGCCGCGGCGAGCTCGCGCTGCAATTCGGCGACGCCGCGAGCGTCGCGGAGGTCGCAACGCGACTTTCGGAGTTCGATCTGGAGCGCTATCGGCCCTTCGAGCTTGCCGCTTTCGACACCGCGGGGGCCGCGACTCTGGCGTCGTGGACCGGTTCGACGCTGATCACGCGCGAGCTGCACGGCGGCGATCGGCCGCTGGTTTCGTCTTCCTTCGACGACGATGGCGCGAGAGTCCAGCGGCGGGCGCAGTACGCGAAGCTGGTTTCAGGGGAGGCGAGTGAGCACGAGCTCGAGCGCTTCCACTCGAGCCACGCGCCGAGCCGCGGAGCCTATTCGCCCTGCATGCACCGCGAGGATGCTCACACCGTGAGCTTCACGCGCGTGCGGGTCGGCGCGAGGCAGGTCGAGCTGCTGTATCAGCCCCTCTCGCCTTGCGAGTCCATGCCGGTCGAACGCGTCGAGATCCAACGCCGCGCCGTCGCGCGCTCCTAGGCGAGTCTCCAGCCGTGGAGTTCCTGCAAGCGCTGACCCAGCGGATCGAGGGTCTGCCCCTGCCCCTGGCCCTGGTCATGATCGCCCTGGCGACCTTCGTCAGCGAGGACCTCGCCTGCATCGCCGCGGCCTTGATCGCGGCGCGCGGCGAGCTCAGTCCCCTGGCGACCCTCAGCGCGGCCGGGCTCGGCATCTGGGCCGGCGATCTCGGCGTGTACGCGCTGGGCGCGGCGGTCGGCAGGCCGCTCGCGCGGCGTCGGCCGGTGTCCTGGTTCGTCGACGAAGCCCACCTCGATCGCGCGCGCGAATGGTTCGCGCACCGCGGCACCGCAGTGCTCTGGATCGCGCGCCTTATCCCGGGCACCCGGCTCGCGACGTATCTCGCGGCGGGCACGCTGCACGCTCCCTTCCTGCGCTTCGCGTGGGTCACGTTCATCGCTTGCCTGATCTGGACGCCGCTGCTCGGAGGCGCGGCATATTTCCTCGGTGTGCGAGCGCTCGAGCTGGCCGAAACGTACAAGAGCTACGCCTTCTGGATCCTCGTCGCGGCCGTGGTCTCGGTGGTGATCGCGGCCAAGCTGATCCTGCCGATGTTCACCTGGCGCGGCCGGCGGATGCTGGTCGGCCGCTGGATCCGCTGGACGCATTGGGAGTTCTGGCCGCCCTGGGCCTTCTATCCGCCGATCGTGGTCTACGTCCTCGGCCTGGCCTGGAAGCACCGCAGCCTGACCCTGTTCACCGCCGTCAATCCGGCGATGCCCGCCGGCGGTTTCATCGGGGAATCGAAGCTCTCGATCCTGTCCGACCTCGGCATGCAGTCCGAGCGCATCGCGCGCGCGCGCTGCCTGCCGGCCGCGAGCAGCGTCGAGGAGCGCATCCGGATGGTCGCGGAATTCCAGCTCGAGCAGGGGCTTGGATTTCCGATCGTGCTCAAGCCCGACGCTGGCCAGCGCGGGTCGGGAGTCAAGATCGTCCACGACGACACGCAGGTCGCGGCCTGGATCGGCGCGATCGAGACCGACGCGATCGTGCAGCAATTTGCCTCGGGCCTCGAGTTCGGCATCTTCTATTATCGCTACCCCGGCGACGAGCAGGGCCGCGTGTTCTCCATGACGCGCAAGGTGTTTCCCGAGCTCGTCGGCAATGGGACGGACACGCTCGAAGACCTGATCCTCGCCGACAGCCGCGCCGTGGCGATGGCCGAGGTGTACTTCATTCGCAATCAGACGCGGCTATGGGACGTGCCCGCCGCGGGAGAGCGCGTGCAGCTCGTCGACCTCGGCAACCACTGCCAGGGCGCGATCTTCCTCGACGGGACGCCGCTCCTGACACCGCAGATCGAGTCGGCGATCGATCATCTCAGCCGCGGCTACGAGGGCTTCTACTTCGGCCGCTACGACGTGCGCACGGAATCGATCGAGAGCTTCCGCGCCGGTCTTTTCACGGTGATCGAGCTCAACGGCGCGACCAGCGAGGCGACCCACATCTACGACCCGAAATTCTCGGTGTTCGAGGCCTGGCGCACGCTGCGCGAGCAATGGCGCATCCTGTTCGAGATCGCGCGCCGCAACCGGGCGCGGGGCACGCCGACGGTCGGAGTGGGGGAGCTGTGGCGCGAGATGCGCCGCTATCGCCGCGAGGCGCGGTCGCATCCCGGTTGATGCCACGTACGGAGTCAGGTGAATTCGTCCGGAGTCGTGATGGCATCCCGGGCGCCGCACTGCGGCGCCCGGGATGCCATCACGACTCCGGACGAATTCACCTGACTCCGTACCGACACGAACGAGAATCTCTGCATCGCGGCGGCGTACCGGGCGCTTTCCCCGGCGCTCCAGCGGATCCATCCATCCCCGCGCGCCTTTCCCCCCGACAGCGGTTATCCTCCCACCACCATGCGATCCACGTCCCTCGCACTGTTCGTGCTCCTTCCCGTCCTCGCCTTCTCGGCCTGCATCGTCGCCATCGGCCCGGGCCACCACGCTTCCTGGATCGGTTCCGGCCGTCCTGGCTCCGGTGTCAGCGCAACCCAGACCCGCCTGGTCCCCGAGTTCCACGCCCTGCGCATCGAGGGCTCCTGCGACGCGAAGGTCGCCGTAGGTGGAGCCGCGAGTCTGGAGATCAGCGCCGACGACAACCTGATCGACGACATCACGACCGAGGTCGTCGAGGGCGTGCTGGTGATCTCGATGAAGGACGGCGCGAACGATTCCTTCCGCGTCGGTCCGCGCGCGACGATCAGCGTGCCTAGCTTCGACTGCGCCGTGATCCAAGGCTCCGGCGACGTCGACATCACTGGCGTGAACGGCGAGAGCCTCGAAGTGCGGATCAGCGGCTCCGGCGACTTGAATGCACGCGGCAAGGCCACGAAAGTCACGGTCGCGATCGACGGATCCGGGGACATCGACCTCGGCGGTCTCGAGAGCCTGCAGGCCAACGTCTCGATCAATGGCAGCGGCGACGTGCGCGTGCGCTGCTCGCAGAGCTTGACGGCGTCCGTCAGCGGCTCGGGGGACGTCGACTACCTCGGCGGGCCTGCGCAGACGCACATCGCGGTCAGCGGCTCGGGCGACGTGCGACCGGTCAAATAGCGCCTCCAGGACCAGGGTGTCCTCGCGCAAGCGCTACAGTGTCGTCCGTGATCCCGTTCACGGCGACGTCTACCTGACGCACGAGGAGCTGCGCGTGCTCGACACGCGCGAGATGCAGCGGCTGCGCGGCGTGAAGCAGCTGGGCAGCGCCTACCTCGTGTTCCCCGGCGCGATGCACGCGCGCTTCGACCATTCGATCGGGACGCTGCACCAGGCCCAGCGCATGATCGAGGCGATCAACCGCTCCTTCGAGCAGAGTCCGCGCGATTGCCTGGGCGTCAGCGACGAGGAAGCGCGGGTGATCCGCGTCGCGGCCCTGGTGCACGACGTCACGCACATTCCCTTCGGCCACAACGTCGAGGACCAGGCCGGCCTGATCCACCGCCACGATTCCGCGTATCGCTACGAGCGCATGCTCGGGGCCTCCAGTGAAATCGGCCGCGTGCTGCGCGACATCGGGCTCGCGCGCGACGTCCTGAACGTCTTGACCAGCGAGGGTGCGCCGCAGAAGGTGCCGCCGTATTGGAGCCAGATCAACGCCGACACGATCAGCTCGGACATCCTGGATTACCTGCAGCGCGACGCGCATTTCACCGGTCTGAAGCTCGCGATCGACCCGCGCGTCCTGTCGTATTTCCGCGTCGATCGCGCCAGCGGGAATCTCTACGTCGACCTGGCCAAGCACAACTTGCTGCGCGAGGACATCCTGTCCGAGATCGTGCGCCTGCTCGAAGCGCGCTATCACTTTTCCGAGCGCGTCTATTACCACCACGCGAAGATCGCCGCGGGGGCCTTGATCGCGCGAGCAGTGGCGCTCCTGCTCCAGGCAGGGGCCGTGCGCGAAGAGGAGTTCTACGACACGACCGACGCTTCGATGCTCGTGTTGCTCGCCAGCAAGGGCCAGAAACTAGGCGGTGCCGCGGGAAAACAGGTGGTTTCGCTGGTCGAGCGCTTCGAGCGACGCAAGCTGCCCAAGCGCGTCTGCGTTTTTCCGCGCTACGAAAACCAAGCCGCGCAGGACGGCCTGGTCGAGGGCTACTTCGCGAAGGATCGCCAGGCGGAGCGCGCGGCCGTCGAGCAGCGCATCCAGGACCTCGCGCATTTCGCCACCGGCCAGCGCGTCGAGATCCTGGTCACCTGCCCCGCGCGCAAGATGCAGCTCAAGGAAGCGCGCACGCATGTGCGCTGGCCCGGCGTCGAGGGCGTGCACCCC
Source organism: Planctomycetota bacterium (assembly GCA_035490315.1). Lineage (GTDB taxonomy): Bacteria > Planctomycetota > UBA1135 > UBA1135 > JADJQU01. The sequence continues at coordinate 978 of DATHET010000185.1, read as the reverse complement.
TTGTCGGACTTCGGAGCGCGCGTGCCGCGGCTCGCCGATCTCGAGCGCAGCTACCGCGACCTGTGGAAGTTCTACGTGTTCGCCGACACCGACGACGCGGCCACGCTGGCCAAGATCGCGGAGATCGCCGCCGGCGAATTCCCGGGCGCGACTAACGTCTACAGCGCGAGCCCTGCCTAGTGTCCTGTCCGTGAGACGCGAGTGAGAAGTCGTGGATTGTGCACCTGCAAGGTGTTGACGCAGAAGCGTTCGATGCTGCTGAGGATCTCCTCGGCCGTCTTCACCCACACGAACGGCTTGGGGTTCGAGTTGTAGACTTCGATGTCGTGGCGGATCGCGCCTTCCAGCGCGGCTGTCGATCGGTGGGCACCTCGCTCGATTTGCCCGCGGGTAAGATCTGCAAGCCAGGGTTCGACTTGGTTGATCCACGAGCCTCCTGACGCCGGGGGCTGTTCTGATGGCAGTCAAGTCGCTCGGCGACGGCCAGGTTGGACAGGTCTGAAGCGCACGCCAACACGAGACGAGCTCGGTGAGCAACGGAGCCATCGAATGTCGGCGCGAGTAGCTGCGGAGAAGTTCTTCCTCCTCCTCGCTCAACACCAACGCCGACTTGGGTCGTCCTGTTCGCATGCCGTACCTCCTTGTACGGCAGCACGGTACATTCGAGAATTTCGCCAGGGAATGTCATACGAGTGTAGCGGACATGACAACTAGCTCGACATCTGTCAGGCGGGGAGACTTCTCCCAAGCGCTCCGCCCGTGGAATGCGCAAATCGAGACCAAAACTAGGCATGGGCCTCGAAGTCCGCGTTCAGGATGGCGTCGTCGGGCGGCATGTTCCTTCCACTGCGAGTGTCCCGTACCAGAAGTACGTCGACAAAATCGGCCTGCCTGCGGCTCCCTGGCTGCGTTGCCGCTCCTCCGAGTGTTGCAGAGAACACGCGTCGTCGCGGCGCCTTGCCAGGAAGCCGCATTCAG
>DATHET010000184.1:0-26712 GCA_035490315.1 Planctomycetota bacterium | reverse complement strand
CCTGCGCGGCTTCTTCTACAAGAACCTCGCCTACACGCCGCGCGACGGAGGGGTGGCGATCGCGCCGTTCTTCGTCGTGCAATCGATCGAGCCTTTCGTGCGCCCCGATTCGCCAGGTCTGCGCCACATGGCCTACCTCGTCGCCGGATCGCTCTTGGTCCTCGGGATCGGCATCGTGATCGTGCTGCGACACGACAAGGCCAAGAGCAACGCCCTCGAGGCCGAGCTGCTCCAACGCCGGCGCGAGCGGCGGAAATTCAGTCCGGCCGCGAAGACGTGACCCTGGTCGGCGTCGAGGTCGAGCTCGCGCCAGCGTACACGGTGCACATCGGCCCGGGTGCGCTCGACCTCGCGCGCGCGAGCTTCGCCAACGAGAAGCCGCGCGTCCTGATCAGCGATGCGCGCGTGCACGGATTGCACGGGCGGACGCTCGATCCGAAAGCGGACGCTCGCCTCGCGCTGCTGCCCGAGGGCGAGGCCGCGAAGGATTTCGAGCACCTCGCGAGCACGCTGGAATTCCTCGCGCAGCAAGGGCTGGATCGGCGCTCGTGCGTGTGGACGCTCGGCGGCGGCGCGGTTGGCGACCTCGGCGGGCTCGCCGCGGCCCTGTACATGCGCGGCGTCGCGGTCGTGCATTGTCCGACGACGCTGCTCGCGCAGGTGGACGCGTCCGTAGGCGGAAAGACCGCGGTGAATCTCGGCGCGGGAAAGAACCTCGCCGGAGCATTCCACCAGCCGCGCGCCGTGTACGCGGACACGCGCGTGCTCGCGACGCTGGAGGAGTCCGAGTATCGGTCGGGCCTGGGCGAAGTGGTCAAGACGGCCCTGGTCGCGGGCGGCGATCTGCTCGGCTTGATCGAGCGCGAAGCGGACCGTCTCGCGGCGCGCGATCCGGGTCTCTTGAGCGAAGTCGTCGAGGCCTGCGTGCGCACCAAGGCTCGGATCGTCGCCGCCGATCCGATGGAAGCAGGCGCGCGCAAGGCGCTCAACCTCGGCCACACCTTCGCCCACGCGATCGAGCAGAGCGCGGGCTTCGGCAAGGTTGCGCACGGAGTCGCGGTCGGCGTCGGGATCGCGATCGCACTGCGGGCCGCGCGCGAAATGGGTTGCCTCGACGATCGCGAGCTCGAAGCGCGGGTGCGGCGCCTGCTGCTGCGCTTGAATCTGCTCCCGGATCTCGCCAGCCTGCGCCGCTCGATCGGTCGTGCCCTCGAGCCGCGCGAGCTGGTCGCGGCGATGCGCCATGACAAGAAAAGTCGCGGCGGCGAATTGCAGCTCGTGCTGCCGCGCGCAGCGGGCAAGCTGGAGCTTTCCGTCGCTGTCGATGGGGCTCTGATCGAGAGCTGGCTGGCCTGACGCAATCGGCCTAGTCGAGATGCTTGGTGGAGACATCTCCCCAAGCGCTCTCCAGAAACTCGGCGACCAGACGGCGGTGGCAGTGGTGCGGACTCTTCTCGCTGCACAGCAGGCATCCGAGGTGGGCCGTCTTGCGCGGAACGATCTTCGCCCCGCGACTCGCCAGCAAAGCCTTGAATTCCCTCTCGAACTCGGCCCAGCTCCCCTTTTCCTTCTTGTAAGCGTCGAACATCTCCTGAGTCGGCGCCAGCTCGGGGATGTGGACGTAATCGATCGCGGCCACCTCGCGCAGGAAATACTTCAAGTCGTCGCGCTTGGAGAATCCCGCCAGCTGCGAGGTATTGTTCAAGCGCACGTCGATCACGCGCTTGACTCCGGCCAGGGCGAGCGCGCGGAAGAATTGCTCGGCGGATTTCTCGGTGAAGCCGATGCTGAACAGTTGGATCTTCATGTCGGCTGCTCGGTCGGGAACGGAATGTTCACGATGGTGCGATCGCGTCGAGCTCGGCTCACGTGAATTCCGTCGCCGTGACGGAACCGGCATCGACTGTCAGGCTTTTCGGGCCGGCGTTTTGCACTACAGGTTCCCCTTCCCCACGGCTTGCATGGAGCGGCGGGTTACACCCCTGGACCTGACCGAGAATCCGCGAGTCTCCTTGCTAGAATCGGGTTGTTGCGACCCGCTGTGAAGACACTCGAGCCTCGCGAAGCGCCATGCCCAAGTCACCGGATCTCACTGCTCTCGACGCTTTCCATCCGACGATCCGCTCCTGGTTCGCCGAGCGATTGGGCGAGCCGACCGCGCCGCAGCGACGCGGCTGGGCGGCGATCCGATCGGGCGCGCACACGCTGATCGCGGCGCCGACCGGCTCCGGCAAGACCCTCGCAGCTTTCCTGTCGGCGATCGACGCGCTCCTGTGCAGCGGGCCCGAGCTCGCGGACGAGACGCGCGTGCTCTACGTCTCGCCGCTCAAGGCCCTGGGCAACGACGTGCAGAAGAATCTTCAGGGCCCGCTGGAGGAGCTGCGGGCGCGCGATCTCGCGCTTCCCGAGATCCGCGTCTTCGTGCGCTCGGGCGACACGCCGGCGAAGGAGCGCGCGGCGATGACGAAGCGCCCGCCTCACATCCTGGTGACCACGCCGGAGAGCCTGTACATCCTGCTGACCAGCGAAGGCGGCCGCGCGATGCTCGCCACCGTGCGCACCGTGATCGTCGACGAGATCCACGCAGTGCTCGGCGACAAGCGCGGCTCGCACCTCGCGCTCTCCCTGGAACGGCTCGAAGCTCTCGCGGGCACGCTGCAGCGCATCGGACTTTCCGCGACGCAGAAGCCCTTGGAGGACGTCGGGCGATTCCTGGTCGGCGCTGGCCGCGAGTGCACGCTGATCGACGAGGGCCACCTGCGGCCCATGGACATCGCGGTCGAGATCCCGCCCTCGCCGCTGTCGGCTGTCTGCTCTCACGAGACCTGGTCGGAGATCTACGCGCGCATCGCGGCCCTCGTGCGCGAGCATCGAACGACGCTGGTGTTCGTCGGCACGCGCAAGATGTCCGAGCGCGTCGGCGCGGAGCTCTCGAAGCTGCTCGGCGCCGAGGCCGTCGCCTGCCATCACTCCAGTCTCTCGAAAGACCGCCGGCTGGACGCCGAGCAGCGGCTCAAGCGCGGCGAGCTGCGCTGTCTCGTCGCGACGGCATCGCTCGAGCTCGGCATCGACATCGGCGACGTCGACCTCGCGATCCAGGTGGGCTCGACGCGCTCGATCGCGACCTTCATCCAGCGCATCGGCCGCTCGGGCCACGGCGTCGGCCGCACGCCGCGCGGGCGGCTGTTCCCGTTGACGCAGGACGAGCTGGTCGAAGCTGCCGCGATCCTGCGCTCGGTGCGCCTGGGAATCCTCGACCGCACGCCGCAGCCCTCCGCGCCGCTCGACATCCTCGCTCAGCAGATCGTCGCATCCTGCGTGCAGGAAACCTGGGACGAGACAGAGCTCTTCGAGCGCCTGCGCCGCGCCTGGCCTTACCGGCGTCTCGAGCGCAGCGAGTTCGATTCGGTCGTCGCCTTGCACACCGACGGGCGACGCGCTCTGCTGCACCGCGACACGGTGGGCGGCAAGCTGCGCGCGACGCGGCGGGCGAAGCTGGTCGCGTACACCTCCGGCGGCGCGATCCCGGACACGTCGCAGTATCGCGTGATCCTCGAGCCGGAAGGCACGCTGGTCGGCACGATCGACGAGGACTACGCGGTCGAGTCGAACGGCGGCGACGTCTTCCAGCTCGGCAATGCCTCGTGGCGCGTGCTGCGCGTCGAGGCCGGGACGATGCGCGTCGCGGATGCCCAAGGGGCGCCGCCTTCGCTGCCCTTCTGGCTCGGCGAAGCGCCGGCTCGCACCCAGGAGCTCTCGGCCGAGATCGGCACGATTCGCGAGCACGGCCAGGATCGCGATTGGCTCGCGCAGAACTGCGGATTGACTCCCGAAGTCGCGGAGCAGATCCAGCTCTACGTCGACGAAGGCAAGCGCGCGCTCGGCGCCGTGCCGACGCCGACCTGCATGATCCTCGAGCGCTTCTTCGACGAGAGCGGCGGCATGCAGCTCGTCCTGCACTCGCCGTTCGGTGGCCGGATCAACCGCGCCCTCGGCCTCGCGCTGCGCAAGCGCTTCTGCCGCCAGTTCGGCTTCGAGCTGCAGGCTGCCTCGAACGAGGAAGCGATCGTCCTCTCGCTCGGGCCGCAGCACAGTTTCCCGCTCGAGGAAGTCTTCGATTACCTGCACCCCGACAGCGTCGAGAAGCTCCTGACGCAAGCCGTGCTGGTCTCGCCCTTCTTCGGCGCGCGCTGGCGCTGGAACGTCGCCCGCTCGCTGGTGGTCGAGCGTTCGCAGGGGTCCAAGCGCGTGCCCGCGCCGATTTTCCGCATGCGCGCCGACGACTACCTGGTCCAGGCCTTCCCGGCCGCGGCGAGCTGCGGCGAAACTCTGCCGCCGGGCGACATCGAAGTGCCGATGGACCATCCGATCGTCCGCCAGACGCTGCACGACTGCCTGCACGAAGCGATGGACCTCGACGGCCTGATCGAAGTCCTGCGCGGCCTGCGCGCCGGCCGCATCCGCCGCGTCGCGATCGACACGCCCGAGCCCTCGGCGTTTGCACGCTCGATCCTGACCGTGCGCCCCTACGGCTTCCTCGACGACGCGCCCCTGGAAGAGCGGCGCACCCAGGCCGTGCACTCGCGGCGCACCCTCGACGCGCGCTCGGCCGATCAGATCGGCGCCCTCGATCCCCTCGCCGTGGCGCGGGTGCGCGAAGAGGCCTGGCCCGATCCGCGCGACGCCGAGGAAGTGCACGAGGCCCTGGGCTGGATGGGGTATGTGACGCGAGCCGAGGCGGGGCCGTGGCAGGCCTGGCTCGACGAGCTCCATGCCCAGCATCGCGTGGTCCTGGACGGCGAGCGCTGGTTCGCCGTCGAGGCGACGCGCGACCCGAAAGCCGTGCTGCGCGGGCGCATGGAGGCGCTGGGGCCGGTCCATTCCGAAGATCCGCTGCTCTTCGAGCTCGAGCGCGAGGGCGCGCTGATGCGCATCGCCTTCGAAGGCCGTCAGGCCTGGTGCGATCGGCGCCTTCTCGCGCGGATCCAACGCTACACGCTGGACGCGCTGCGCCGGGAGATCGAGGCCGTCTCGACCGCGGAGTACCTCAGGTTCCTCGCCGCCTGGCAGCACGTCGATCCCGAATACCGCCTCGACGGACCCGCGGGAGTCGCCGAGGTCGTGCGCCAGCTCGCGGGCTTCGAAGCTCCGGTCGGCGCCTGGGAGAAGAAGATTTTCGCCTCGCGCGTGCGCGGCTACCGGCCGGAATGGCTCGATCAGCTCGGACTCTCCGGCGGCGTTGCCTGGGGCCGGATGTGGGGCGCCGGCCGCTCCGCGCTGCGCTCGACGCCGATCGCGCTGCTGCCGAGGGACGAGCTCGAGACCTGGCTCGGCATGGCCAGCCTGCCCGACGAGACGGCGCTGACCTGGCCGGCGCGCACGATTCGCGACACCTTCCAGGGAGGCGGGGCGCTGTTCCCCGGCGAGCTCGAGAAGCGCGCCGGGATGCTTCCTTCCGACGTCGAGCGCGGCATCGAGGAGCTGATCGGCTTCGGCCGGCTGACCAACGATTCCTTCGCGGCCCTGCGCTTCCTGATGCGCCCTGCGTGGAAGCGGCGGCAGCCTTCCCTGGCCGCGGGCCGCTGGAGTCTGTTCCGCCGCGAGGGCCAGGGTCAGGCGGGAGCGCCGGACGCGGAGTTCGCCGCGCGGGTTTATCTGCGGCGCTACGGGGTGATCTTCCGCACCGTCCTGGAGCGCGAACGCCTTCCGATTCCCTGGCGCGACCTCGCCAGGGCCTGCCGAGCCCTCGAATTGCGCGGCGACATCCGCGGCGGACGCTTCGTCGCGGGCTACGCCGGCGAGCAGTTCGCCTTGCCCGAAGCCGTTCCTTTCCTGCGCCGGATCCGCAAGCGCGAGGGTTCCGAGCCGATTTCCGTGTCGGCCGCGGATCCCCTGTCCCTGGTCGGCGTGCTGACGCCCGGGATCCGAGTTTCCAGGCAGCAGCTGGGGTCGTCGACGATCTAGAGCTGAAACCGCGCTTGCACCGGCCGCGGCTCCTGCCGGATCGCTCGGGTACTGCGGCCAGACCTCCGCTCGATCCACCCGCATCGCGGTGGCCGCGGTAGGCTAGACGCGCAAGGGCCACGCCGGTCCCCCGCTTTCCCCCGCAAGCCGTGTCGCCCCAGGATCATCCGTCTCCCGCCCGAATCGTGGGCAGTCCGGTTCGTGCGTCAGCCCTCCCCGCGGGCGGGCTCGGTCACGACCATGGTGACGAGCACGACACCAACGAGGCCTTCCCGCGCGCGGCGGTCCGCGACCTCGTCGGACAGACGCTGGTCGACGGCCGGCGGAGGGAGATGTGGCAGGACCTGGCTTTGATGCTCGGCCTCACCTTCCTCGCTCTGGCGATGCCCATGGCGCGCCTGCTGGGAACCGGCCCGGCCCTGGTCCAGTCGACCGAGCGCGGCGAGTGGTTCTCGATGTACGTGTTGCTGCAGCCTTTGACTCATCTGCTCTCGCTGCTGCCTTCGGTCGGCGCGGAGCGCGCCTGGTACCTGGTCGCGTCAGCCTGCTGGGGAGCGGCCTACCTGGTGCTCTTGCGCACGGCGATGTTCCTGGGCGTGCCGCGCCTCGCGGGGATCGTCTCCTCGCTGCTCGTCCTGATCTCACCGCTCGGATTCCTGGCGGGAACCCTTCCGGGAGCATCGGGACCGGCCCTGCTCGGCTCCGCGATCCTGTTCAAGGCCTTGCTCGAGTTCGCGCAGGCCGAGGGCGATGCCAGGCGCGCGCGCCATCCTCTGGGAGTCTGGCTCGGCGTGTGCCTGCTCGATCCCAGCCTCGTGCTGCTCCTGCCCGCCGTGGTCTGGAGCTTGATCAGCGCGGAGGGGACTCGCGGGAATGTGCAGCCCGAACGCTGGCGGGTCGCCGTCCAAGCTTTGCTCACGGTCGTGGTGCTCGCCGCCTTGCTCGCGTCGACGGCCGGAATCGGACACGATGGGCAATTCAGCGCCGTGTGGGGCGGATTCGGGTCCACGCTGCTCGGTCGGGGAACCATCGGCGCGCCGGACAGCCTGACCTGGTTGCTCGTGCTGGCCCCGGCGCTCGGCGTCGGCGTGCTCGGGCTGGTCGAGCTTCTGCGCCGGCCTTCCGAGCGCATGGAATCGGCGCCGGCGGCCTGGATCTCGGCTTTCGTCGCCGTGCCGATCGTGGTCCGCCTGCTCGGAGGGACACCGAGCCTCGACACCGCGGCCTGGGCACTCGGTCCCGTGGCCGTCCTGGGTCTCGCGAGCTTCCTCGGCCACGCCCTAGAGCGCTGGCATTGGACAGCCATCGTTGGATTGATTGTCCTCCAAGTGGGCCTCACCTGGGGATTTCGCTACACGATGTTCCGCGGCGATCCGAACCGCGCCTGGACCGAGTACACGGCCGATCTGCTCAACCCGGGCGATCTGGTCCTCACGCGCGATCAGCAACACGATTATCTGCTGCACCACCGCTTCCACCTGAAGACCGTCAACCTCCGCGTCCCCCACGAGCTCGACGACGTCGCCCGACTCGACTGGTGGGAAGCCGCTCAGGAATCGGTGCGCGAGCGGACTCGCAATGGCGGAAAGGTGTTCGTCGACTGGAAGGTCAGCGATCCGCCGGGCGGGAGACCGGGGTATGCCTTCCAGAACGAGCTGCACGAGCTGGTGCTCCTGGCGCCGACCCTGCACCTCGAGAAACCTCCGCCGCCTCCGAAAAAAGTCGACCCCGACGGCCTGGATCAGCTCTGAGGTTCGAGCGCGCGCTCGAGATCCGCGCGCCGGGCGGCTCCGCCGTCGACAGCGCGAGCAGGGTTTGTTTCAATCCCGCAGTTTGCCTCCGAGCGGCGCGTTCCAAGAGTCCACGCAGCCGCCCGACGAGGTGACCCTCCATGCCGCGCCGCACCGACCTGAAGTCCATCCTCATCATCGGAAGCGGCCCGATCGTCATCGGCCAGGCCTGTGAATTCGACTACTCCGGCACGCAGGCCTGCAAAGCCCTGCGCGAGGAGGGCTACCGGGTGATCCTGGTCAACTCGAATCCGGCGACGATCATGACCGATCCGGACACGGCCGATGCGACGTACATCGAGCCGATCACGGTCGCGGCGGTCACGAAGATCCTGGAGCTCGAGCGGCCGGATGCGCTCTTGCCGACCATGGGCGGGCAGACGGGGCTGAACACGGCGCTGGCCCTCTACGACAGCGGCGTGCTCGATCGCCTCGGCGTGGAAATGATCGGCGCGCGGGCCGAGGTGATCCGCAAGGCCGAGGACCGCGACCTGTTCCGCACCGCGATGGCCGCCTGTGGCCTCGAGTGCGCGCGCTCCGGCGTCGCTCACAACCTCGACGACGCGCGCCGCGCTCTGGCCCAGATCGGCCTGCCCTGCGTGATCCGACCCGGCTTCACGCTCGGCGGCAGCGGCGGCGGTATCGCCTACAACGTCGACGAATTCGAGGAGATCGTCGGCCGCGGGCTCGCGCTCTCGATGAACAGCGAAGTTCTCGTCGAGGAGAGCCTGATCGGCTGGAAAGAGTTCGAGATGGAGGTGATGCGCGACCGCGCCGACAACGTGGTCATCATCTGCTCGATCGAGAACCTCGATCCGATGGGCGTGCACACCGGCGACTCGATCACGGTCGCCCCGGCCCAGACGCTGACCGACCGCGAGTACCAGAACCTGCGCAATGCCTCGATCAAGGTCATGCGCGAGATCGGGATCGAGTGCGGCGGCTCGAACGTGCAGTTCGCGATCGACCCGAAGACCGGCCGCGTGATCGTGATCGAGATGAACCCGCGCGTGTCGCGCAGCTCGGCCCTCGCTTCCAAGGCGACCGGCTTCCCGATCGCGAAATTCGCGGCGAAGCTGGCGGTGGGCTACACGCTCGACGAGATCCACAACGACATCACGCGCAAGACGCCGGCCTGCTTCGAGCCCGCGATCGACTACACGGTGGTCAAGATCCCGCGCTTCGCCTTCGAGAAGTTCAAGGGCGCGGATGTGACCTTGACCACGCAGATGAAGTCGGTCGGCGAGACGATGGCGATCGGGCGGACGTTCAAGGAAGCCCTGCAGAAGGCGATCCGCGGACTGGAGACCGGCCGGCCGGGAATGGGCCTCGATCCGCGAAACCCCGCCGAAGCCCTGGCCGCGGATTCCGACGCCTTGAACCGCACGCTGCGCGTGCCCAACGAGCTGCGCATCCTGGCGATCCGCTCGGCGTACATGGCGGGCTGGAGCACGGCCGAGATCAATTCCGCGACCAACATCGATCCCTGGTTCCTCGAGAACATCCGCGAGCTGTGCGACTTCGAGCGCGAGCTCGGCGGCGTGCGCCTGACGCGCGAGCGCGTGAGCCAGGCCAAGAAGCTCGGCTACAGCGACAAGCAGATCGCGCTGGCCGCGGGGCTCACGGAAAAAAACGTGCGAGCGATGCGCAAGGAATGGGGACTCGAGCCCAGCTACAAGCTGGTCGACACCTGCGCCGGCGAGTTCGAGGCCTTTACCCCGTACTACTACTCAACCTGGGAGGACGAGTCCGAGGCCCCAGCGGTCGGCGCGCGGCGGATCATGATCCTCGGCGGCGGCCCCAACCGCATCGGACAGGGAATCGAGTTCGACTACTGCTGCGTCCACGCCTCCTTCGCGGCGCGCGAGATGGGCCTGGAGTCGATCATGGTCAACTCGAACCCCGAGACGGTGTCCACCGACTACGACACCTCGGATCACCTGTTCTTCGAGCCGCTGACCCACGAGGACGTGATGGCGGTGGTCGAAGCGACGAAGCCGGAAGGGATCATCGTGCAGTTCGGCGGCCAGACTCCGCTCAACCTCGCCGCGGGTCTGCACGAAGCCGGCGCGCCCTTGATCGGCACCTCGGTGGCGTCGATCGACCGCGCGGAAGACCGCAAGCTGTTCACCGAGTTCCTGAAACGACTCGGGCTCAACCAGCCCGAGAGCGGCATGGCCAGGACCGCCGCCGAGGCTTTCGAGGTCGCGCGGCGCATCGGCTATCCCGTGATCGTGCGCCCGAGCTACGTGCTCGGTGGCCGCGCGATGGAGATCGTCTACGACGACGCGGCGCTCGAGCTCTACATGCAGAACGCCGTGCAGGCCACGCCGGACCGGCCGATCCTGGTCGACAAGTTCCTCGAGGAGGCGATCGAGGTCGACGTCGACGTGATCAGCGACGGCAAGACGGTGGTGATCGGCGGCGTGATGGAGCACATCGAGGAAGCGGGCGTGCACTCGGGCGACTCGACCTGCGTCCTGCCGCCGCACACCCTCGATCGCGCGATACAAGAGGAAATCGCGGCGGCGAGCAAGGCTATGGCGCGCGAGCTCGAAGTCATCGGCTTGATGAACGTGCAGTTCGCGGTCAAGGGCGACAAGGTCTACGTCCTCGAGGTCAACCCGCGCGCCTCGCGCACCGTGCCCTTCGTGTCCAAGGCGATCGGCGTGCCCCTGGCCAAGCTCGCGGCCAAGGTGATGGCCGGCATGACTCTCGAGGAGCTGGGCTTCACCCAGGAAGTCCTGCCTCCTTATTTCTCGGTGAAGGTGCCGGTGTTCCCTTTCAGCAAGTTCCTCGGCGTCGACGTGCTGCTCGGGCCCGAGATGCGCTCGACTGGCGAGGTCATGGGCATCGACGCCGATCTGGGCTTCGCCTTCGTCAAGGCCTTCGAGGCCGCGAACATGAAGCTGCCGCGCCGCGGAAGGATCTTCCTGTCGGTCAAGAACGTCGACAAGCGCTCGATCGTTCCCGAAGCGCGCGAGCTCGCGCGACTGGGCTACGACCTGATCGCGACCGAAGGCACCTGGCGCGCGCTCAAAGCCGCCGGCATCCCGGTCGAGCGCGCCAACAAGGTCCACGAAGGCCGCCCTCACATCGTCGACCGGATCAAGAACCGCGAGATCGACCTGGTCTTGAACACGCCGCTGGGCAAGCAGCAGCGCGTCGACGATTCCAAGATCCGCGCCTCGGCGGTGCAGCTCGGCATTCCGTGCATCACCATGCTGCACGGGATGCGCGCGGTGGTCAGCGCCCTGTCGGCGATGCACCGCGGCGAATACAAGGTGGCCAGCTTGCAGAGCTACCACGCGCAGCTGAAGCGGCCCGACGAGGTCGCGACCCAGGCGCGTTGATCAGTCGGGAACCAGGCGCGCTTCGAGAGCGCTGACGAGGAATTTGCCCGGCTCGTTGGCTGGCCGCAGCAGGATCGCTCCGGCGAGCTCGGGCTCGAGGATCTCGACGAACAACAGGTTGGTGCCCTGTCGGATCTCGTAGTGCAGCTGACGCTTGCGGCTGAAAGTCAGGTCCGAGCGGGTCTGGTAGAGCACGCTCGCGCTGCTCGAGATCGGACTCTCGAATTCCAGGCGCAGGATCGGGTGCATGCCGGCCTTGAGCTTGATCTCCGGCAAGAGGAAACCGCCGGCGGCGGTGTTCAGCTTGCAGGCGACGCGCGTGGTCGCGCCATCGCTGCGCAGCGCGACCGTGGCTTCGCCGAAAGCGCGGATCTCGGGCTCATTGCGGCCGGGGTCGAGCTGCAGGACGACGTCGCGCGAGGCTTCGAACTGCTCGCGCGCGCGACTTCCGTCCGCGGCGTTGAATTCCTGCGGCTGCAGCGTGGACAGCACGCGGTCGTTGAAGACGTGGATCACGAGATCCGGCTTCTCGCGCTCGAGCAGGTCGAGGTCGATCTCGGGATTCCAGATGAACACGGAATGGGAGAAATGCCGCCCGAGCATCCCGACCAGCGGCTCGCCGAAGGAATCGTGGAGCACCAGCGCGCGCGGCAAGGACGGATCACCCTGATCGACGGTCGCTTGACGCATGGCTTCGGCGCGCGCGATCGTCAGCGTGCGCGGCGTGGACTCGTGGAAGCGCACGCTGCGCACGGTCTGCTTCAAGAGATCGGGCATGTACAGGCGGCCGGCCCAGGAATCGCCGGCGCCCTCGGCGGGCACGAGCTCCTCGAGCGTGTCCTCGACGCTGGCGACCTGCGGCCGCAGCTTGCCGAGCTCGCGCACGATGGCCCGCGTTCCCGCCAGCGCGCCGCGATCGGTCCAATGGGTCCCGAGCGGAAAGAAGGTCCAGTCGTCGCCCTTGTCGTTGCGCTTCTCCCCGAGCAAGGCTTCGCGCAGATCGAGGATGCGGAAAGTCGAGCGCTCCTGGAGGTGCGCGACCAGCTGGTCGGTGCGCGAAGGCCCGCCTTTTCGGATCTGCGGCGGCAGGAATTCCGGGTAGATCTCCGACTTGCTCGGCGCGAGGACGAAGACGTAATCGATGCCGCGCTTCGCCAGCTCGCGCTGGCGGCTCTCGAGCGCGCGCCGCCAGGCTTCGAGCTCGGTCAGCGTGAAAGGATCGTTCCCGCGCCATAGGTCGACGCCCGGCCCGGTGACGAAGATCCAATGGTCGCGGCCGATCAAGACGCGCGGCGAAGGGCTGCTCCCCAGACCGAAGATCGTCAGGCGGTTGTGGCTGCGCACCATGACGTTTCGCAGCCCGAAATGGTCGTCGTGCCAGGCTTCGAAGGCGCGCGGCCATGCGGCCCAGTCGAGCGTCGACCGCGGAGACCTCGGGAACTCCGCCGCGCTGCGGTTCTCGAGCATCTCTCCCGGCGTCCGGTCGTGGTGCAGCGCGAAATCGATCGCGGGAGCGAGCAGGAACAGCAGGAAGCCCGCGCAGATGCACAGGTCGAGCCGCCTCCAGCTGATGACTCGCGACTCGCTCATCTCAGAAGCGGAAGTAGATGAAGGGATTGAAGGTGCTGGCGCTCAACTCGAGAGCGCAGAGGATCAGCACGCCCGCGAGGGCCAGGGCATTCAAGGTCAGCGCCCACTTCGCCGGACGCTCCTGCCAGGCCCGCGAAAGGCGCGACAAGACGTAGGGAACCCAGGGCAGCGAGCCGATCACTCCCGCCGCGAGGGCCAGGAGGCGCACGTTGTCGAGGTAGAGCGCGGGGTAGGCGAAATCGGGCACGCCCTTCGCGAATCCGAACATGGCCGCGAACCACGCGGTGAGCACGGCCGTGTCCTCGCAGCGGAAGAACACCCAGCCCAGGGCCACGACGAACACCAGGTACACGTGGCGCAGCACGATCGGCCAGCGCGCGAGCCGCGCTCCGAGCCAGGCGCGCTCGAGCACGAGCACCGCGCCATGGAAGCAGCCGAACAGCAGGTAGTTCAGCGAGGCGCCGTGCCACAGACCGCACAGGGCGAAGACGACGACCAGATTGAAATAGACGCGCGAGCGCCCGACGCGGCCGCCGCCCATCGGGATGTAGAGGTAGTCGCGGAACCAGGTCGACAGCGAGATGTGCCAGCGGCGCCAGAACTCGGTCAGGCTGCGCGAGATGTACGGGTAATTGAAATTCTCGACGAACTCGAAACCGAACATGCGGCCGAGACCGATCGCCATGTCGGAGTAGCCCGAGAAATCGAAGTAGATCTGCAGCGTGTAGGCGAACACGCCGAGCCAGGCGACCGACGGCGTGACCTGCTCGGGCGGCGTGGAGAAGATCTGCGCCGCGACCGCGCCGACGGTGTTCGCGATCAACACTTTCTTGCCCAGGCCGACGGCGAAGCGGCGCACGCCCGAGGCAAATTTCGCGACGGTTTCCTTGCGCGAGACGATCTGCTCCGCCACGTCGCGGTAGCGCACGATCGGTCCTGCGATCAGCTGCGGAAAGAGGGAAATGTACAGGCCGAAGTTGGTCAGGCTGCGCTGGGCGCGCACGTCGCGGCGGAACACGTCGATCACGTACGACATCGCCTGGAAGGTGAAGAACGAGATGCCCAGCGGCAGTCGCAAGTGCTGCGTCGGCGTGAGCAGCACGCTGCGGCCCCAGTCCGAGGTCACGAACAAGGCGCCGAACGGCTCGACGGAATGCCCTGTGAACAGCGTGCCCAGGCTCTGCCACAGCCAGTCCGCGTACTTGAAGACGAACAGCAGGCCGAGATTGAACACCACCGCGGCGGTGACGGCGACGCGCCCGCTGCCCGCGGCCTGCTCGCGCTCGACCCAGCGACCGAAGGCGTAGTTCGCCACGATCGAAGCCAGCATCAACCCGACCAGCCAGGCTTCGCCCCAAGCGTAGAACACGAGGCTGAACACCAAGAGCAGCGAGTTCCGCGCGCGTCGGCCGAAGGCGTAATAGCAGACGAGCACCAGCGGCAGGAACAGGAACAGGAAAAGCGTCGAGCTGAACAGCATGGAGCCCGGGCCCGATTCAGTTTGCCACCAGGCGCGCTTCGAGAGCACTGATCAGGAAGGTGCCGACCTCGCGAGCAGGCCGCAGCAGGATCCGGCCCTCGAACTCGGGATCGATGATCTCGACGTACAGCTCGTTGAGCCCGATGTGGATCTCGTACTGCAACTGGCGCCGGCGAGTGTACGTGGCATCCGTGCTGGTCTGGAACAGGATGCTGGCCGAGCTGGCGACCGAACTCTCGAATTCCAGGCGAACGATCGGATGGGTTCCACCGCGCACCGGGAAGGCCGGCAGGAGGAAGGTGTCGGCGAGATTCTGCGTCTCGCAGGCGACACGGGCCGAAGCACCCGACCCTCGCACGGAAACTCGCCCGCCAGCCATGGGATCGATCCGCGGCGAGTTCGTGGCGACGTCGAAGCGCAGCGCGATTTCCTTCGAGGCCTCGAAATCGTCCTTCGCTCGCGTGTCGTCCGCCGCGTGGAACTCCTGGGGCTGGAGCGTGGCGATCGAACGCTCGTTGAGCACGTGCAGCAGCACGTCGGGCTTCTCGCGCTCGATCAGCGCGGGATCGATGTCCGGTTTCCAGACGAACACCGCGTGGGAGAAATGGCGGCCGAGGATCGGCGGCAGGGCCGCGCCGAAGGAGTCGTGGAAAACGAGTGCGCGCGGCAAGCTCTTGTCGTCCTGGTCGACGACCACGATCCGCTCTTCGTCGACGCGCGTGATCGACAGCGGCCGATCCTGCTTGTCCTCGAACCTCACCTGGCGCACGCGCTGCTTCAGGACGTCCGGCAGGTAGAGGCGCGCGGCCCAGGTGTCGCCCGGTATGTCGGCGATCGGAAGGCTCTCGATCGTCTGGTCGACCTGGCTCACCTCGGGGTGGAGCTTCGCGATCTCGCGCACGATCGCGCGCGTGCCCGCCGCGGCTCCGCGATCGGTCCAGTGGATGCCGAGCGGGAAGAACGAGTAATCGTCGCCCACGTCGCGAGTCTTCTCCTCGAGCAGCGCGGGACGCAGGTCGACCACGGCGAAGGAAGAGTTCTTCGTCAGGTACGCGACCAGCTGATCGGTGCGCGAAGGCCCGCCCTTGTGGTACCGCGCGGGCAGGAACTCCGGATAGATCTCGGGCTTGCCGGGCGCGACGATGCAGTAGTAATCGATGCCTTGCTTCTTCAGCTCGCGCTGGCGGCTCTCCAGGCTGCGCCGCCAGGCCTCGAGCTCGGGCTCGGAGAAGGGATCGGCGCCGCGCCACGGATCGAGGTCGGCGCCGGTGGTGTAGATCCAGTTCTCGCGACCGACCAGGATGCGCGCCGAGGGGCTGGTGTGCAGCACCCAGATCTTCAGCGCATTGTGCGCGCGCACGAGCAGGGCGCGGAATCCGAAGTGGTCGTCGTGCCAGGTCTCGAAAGCGCGCGGCCAGCCGGCCCAGTCCAGAGCCGTCGCGGGCGGCGACGGAAAATCCGCGGCGCGCCGATTCTCGAGCAGGTTCACCGGTCCCTGGTCGTGACCGAGGCCGTACTTGACCGCGGGCGCGAAGAGGAACGAGACCACGACCACGCTCAGGCACAGGTCCTGCAGACTCCAGCGGCGCACTTTCGAAGGTTCCATGGCTAGAACCGGAAGTAGATGAAGGGATTGAAGGTCCCCGCGCTGAGCTCGAGCGAGCAGAGCAGCAGGATGGCGCAGAGCAGCAGGTCGCTGCCGGCGCCGAGAAGTCGCTTGCGCCAGGCGAAGGCCGGCTCGCGGTCGAGCCACTGCTTGAGTTTCGGCAGCCAGGGCATGGCGCCGATCAGACCGGCGACCAGCACCAGCTCGCGCGCGGAATCGAGATAGAGGGCGGGATAGACCAGGGCCGGGTTGCCTTTCGACATCCCGAACATCGCCGCGAGCCAGGCCGGGAACAAGGACAGGTCCTCGCTGCGGAACAGGACCCAGCTGATCGCGATGACGAGCTGCAGGTACACGTGGCGCAAGGCCCTCGGCCATTTTTCCAGCTTCGCGCCGAACCAGGCGCGCTCGAACACGAGCACCGAGCCCTGGAAGCAGCCGAACACGAGGTAATTCCATTCCGCGCCGTGCCACAGGGCGCAAAGAATGAACACGGTCGCGAGATTGAAATACGTGCGCAGCGGCGAGCCGCGGCTGCCGCCCATCGGAATGAACAGGTAGTCGCGGAACCAGGTCGACAGCGAGATGTGCCAGCGTCGCCAGAAGTCGGTCAGGCTCTGCGCGATGTAGGGATAGTTGAAGTTCTCGAGGAACTCGAAGCCGAACATCCGGCCCAGACCGATGGCCATGTCGGAGTAGCCCGAGAAGTCGAAATACAGCTGCACCCAATAAGCGAACAGACCGATCCAGGCGACGGGCATGGTCACGTCGTCGCGGTTCGCGCTGAAGATCTCCGTCGCCGTGGCTCCGGCGATGTTCGCGAGCAGGACTTTCTTGCCCAGACCGATGATGAAGCGCCGCAAGCCGGAAGCGAAGCGCGTCAGCGTCTCGCTGCGATCGACGAGCTGCGCCGCCACGTCGCGGTAGCGCACGATCGGGCCCGCGATCAGCTGCGGGAACAAGGAAATGTACAGCGCGAAGCTCGCCGGATTGCGCTCCGCCGGCACTTCGCGGCGGCTGACGTCGATCACGTAGGACATCGCCTGGAACGTGAAGAACGAGATGCCGAGCGGCAGGCGCAGGTGGCCCGCGCCGGTGAGCAGCACGCTGCGCCCGAGGTCCGACGTGACGAGCAATCCGCCGAGCGGCTGGATCGGATGCCCGGCAAGCAGCCCTCCCAGACTCATCCACAGCCAGTCGGCGTACTTGAACAGGAACAAGAGGCCCAGGTTGAACACGACCGCGAGGGTCACCTGCAGGCGCGCGGGGCCGGTCTCTCGCGCTCGCTCGACCCACAGGCCGAAACCGTAGTTGGCCAGGATCGACAGCAGCATCAAGAGCACCATCCACGCCTCGCCCCAGGCGTAGAACACGAGGCTCGAGACCAGCAGCACCGTGTTCTTGGCGCGCACTCCGAACGCGTGATAAAGCGTCAGGACCAGCGGCAGGAACAGGAACAGGAAGAGCGTGGAGCTGAACAGCAAGGGGGTGGGCGATCGCTCCTTCGGGTGCCTCGCCCCGGATTATGCCAGCACCAGGCCGTTGATTCTGCGGGGCGTCGCCGGTCCCGATCGACGAGCCGCTACTTGGCCGGCGCGATCGCCCCGCTCGTCCAGTAGCTGATCGCGTCGCGCAGCACGGTGGCTCCGTAGTAGCGCTCGAGCAGGATCTTCTGCTGATCGCCGGGCACCTCGTAATCGAGGATCTTGGTCCAGGTCCCGTCGGCGTCGGTCTGACGACCGTGGAGATCGCGGTAGCGACGGAGCTCCTCCATCAAGCCCGAAAGGGCGCGCGGATTCTGCTTGCACATGAAATCGACCATGCCCAGCGAAGTCTTGGCCAGCCGGTCATCCCACTTGCCGCGGACCAGCTTGAACTCCTGCATTTCCAGGGGCAGCTTGGCGCGGCCGGAATACAGCGAATTCAAGGCCGCCAGCCAGCCGCCGTGCTCGCCGATCCCGACGAAGCTGTCGCGGTAGGGCATGCAGTAGATGCTCTTCGTGATGCTCAACTCGCCGAACCAGCACAGGCCCGTGTACAGCCAGTAGGGTTGCTCGGAAAAGCGGCGCAGGACGAGCAGGGCCATCACGCGGTGCACGAGCTCGTTGTCGGGATTCCATTCCTCCTGGCCGGGCGAATTCTCGTTGTAGGCGCCGCACAGGGGATCCTCGAGCGCGAAGCCGATCTGGGTCGTCGCCGTGCTCTTCCATGGCCCGAGGTAGGAGCGCGCCGCCACCAGCTGAGCGAGGGCCGAGTCGTAGTCGGCGGAATTCTTGATCACGAGCATCACCGCCGTCTTCGAGTCCGGAACGAAGTTCGAGGTCTGCTTCGTCACCTCGAGCACCTCGTTCTTCTCCGGCGGCAGCACCTCGGGCGCTCCGGGCGGCGGCGTCTCGGGATCCTCGGGGATCACGTCGCCATCGGTCGGCGCGGCAGTCTTCGCGGCAGCGGCCGGCGCGGCCGTTTCCGGCGCCGCGGGCTTGGGCGCGGCCGGGAACAGGCTGTCGAACAGGGCGATCGTCTTCGTGACCAGCAGCAGCGATGCGTCGACATTGCTCTTCGTGCTGATCATCAGGATGCGGCGCGACGGATCGAGATCGAGTCGATAGCCGTGGGTCTTCGCCCACAGCGCCCATTCGCGCACGGCCGCCTTGGCGGGAGCTCCGACTTCTTCGGGAAGCCCGGTCGCTTCGTAGAACTTGCCGCGGAAACCGACCGTCCCGGGCTTCGGTGCTTGGGCGAAGGCAGCGGCACTGCATAAGAGCAGGGCCGCGCACAGGAATCCGATTCTCGAGCTCATCGGCGTTCTCCCAGCCAGCGCTCGAGGCGCGTGGCGAATTGATCCAGGTCCATCGCCAGCGCGGCGGGGAAGACTTTCCCGGCCTTCTGCGGTCCGCTGGCCTTGCCGCCGGCGAGGGAGCGCAGCATGCCGGGCAGCTGCGCCGGTTGCGTCTCCAGCAGATAGGCGCTGACGACGTAGGAAAGGAACAGGTCCTGCGGAGTCATCTTGTTCAACGGCCGATTCAGGGTCGCTGTCAGCTCCGTGGTTCCGCCGGCCTTCAAGAGGCGCCAGCCCTCGTTCATCCAGTTCGTGCCGGGCGTGAGCAGCTTCTTCATCCAATCCGGGCCCACGCGCTTCGCCGAGACCGACTGATTCTCCTGCGCGGGAACGATGTACCAGGTGAAGCGAGTTCCGATCAGCTCGCGCGTCAGGTACAGACCCAGTCCTTCCCAGGCCCAGGCGGTGTCCACGGTCAGGTTGAACTCGGCTTGGAACATCGCGCCGATGGCGTGGCGCGTCACGCCGTCGAGACGGCGCTCGGGCGAAGGCGACCACCAGATTCCGCTGTTCGAGCCCTGCAGCCCGGTCCCGTCGACCTGATCGTAAAAGCTGCGCTGCGAGGGGCTGAGGCCCGGCATGTTGTCGAGGTACTGCTTCTTGCTCTCCTTGTCGCACAAGAGATAGATCGTGAAATTTCCCTCGAGCGCGGTGGTCGTGCCGAAGACTTTCTGGAACACGTCGCGCGTCGCGTGGAGCACCTGCGCGACGCGCACCGCTTCGGCCCGCTCGCCCGTGGACAGCACGCGCACGCGGTCGGTCGAGACGCTGGACTTCCAATCGAGGGTGAAGACCATGTCGTTGGTGGTCGGGACGAAGTCCTTCACCACCGTTGCATCCGCGAGCGCCTGCTTGACGATCGCCTTGATCTCCGTCCGCCGCGCCTTGGCGCGCACGGTTTCGGCGAGCACCCAGCTCTTGCCGTTGTTTTCTTCCTCGCGCGAGGTGCGCACGAACGGGTCGTTGGGATCGATCGCGAGCAGCTGCTGGCAGACCGAGTCGCGCTGGGAAGCGCTGATCTCGTTCTTGTGCGCTTCCAGCAGCGCGATCACGTGCTCGCGCCAGGCCTTGATCGCCTCGGCGAAGTGCGCCGGGGCCTCCTTGAGCGCGGAGGGATCGTAATTCTTGGCCGGCTTGGGGTCCTTGGGCGGCTCCCACACGCCGTCAGCGACCTGCAGCCAGCCCAGTCCGCGCTTCGCGGACATGTTGCCTGGGTCGATCGTGAGGATCAGCTCGAGCGCGCGGTTGCGCTCGACCCAGATCTTCTTCGAGGAGCACCACTCTGCGTACTTCTCGAGCCCGGCGACCAATTCCTTGGCGGCGGTCGTGCGATCCGCCTCGAAGCTCTCGGCCGCAACCGGCTGCTGGCTCGGCAAATTGGCGCGGCTTGCGGGGGCCGCAATTCCGAGCGCGGCTGCGAGACAAAACGCGAAGATCCAGGGTCTGTGCATGGTTCGTCGTTCCAATACGATCCTTCGCTCGCCGTCTTCCGCGAGCGCGGCTTTCGGGCCGCCCCTCCGCAGGCGTTCCTGGTCCGGCCGCGGCGAACGCCCCTGCCGGCGCACATCTTGGCGCCCTTCGGCCGAAGCGCAAGCATCCGTCGGGGGACGCCGCAATTCCTGGTTCGAGGGCCCGCGGGCCAGGATCAGCTCGGCGTGGGAAATGCGTGGGTCCGGCCGAGCCAACGCTGCAGCGCGGCTTCCAGGCTAGCGGGCGACACGGGCTTGGTTACGAAGTCGTCCATGCCCGCTTCGAGGCAGCGTTCGCGGTCGCCGGTCATCGCATTGGCCGTCATCGCGATGATCGGGATCCGCATGCCGATCTGGCGCAGGCGGCGCGTGGTCTCGTAGCCGTCGAGCTCGGGCATCTGGCAATCCATCAGGATCAGGTCATACCGATGGACCTCGAGGGCTCGCAGAACCTCGAGTCCGTCGGCCGCGACGTCGCAGGTGAAGCCCATTTTGCGCAACAGCCCGATCGCAACTTTCTGATTGGTGAGATTGTCCTCGCCGAGCAGCAAGTGCGCCGCTCGCAGGCTGCCGGCGTGCTCGAGTCGCGTGCTGGTCAGGATGCTCTGCTTCGCGCTGCCTCGCGAAGCGCTCTCGCCGCGCACGATGGTCATCGCGCACTGCAACAGGCTCGCCTGGCGCACCGGCTTGACCAGGTAGGCAGCGAACCCGAGGCCCTCCATGCGCTGCGCGTCGCCCGCGCCGCCCAGGGAGGTCAGCATCACGAGCGGCGTCGATTTCAATCCGTCGTCGGCGTGCACGCTGCGCGCGAATTCTTCTCCATCGGCTTCGGGCATGTCGTGGTCGACGAACACCAGCTCGTAGGGCCGCTGCTGCTCGAGCGCCAGGCTCATCGCCGCCAGACCCGCGACCGCGCTGGCGGCCTCGTCGCAGGTCGAGCCCCAGGAGCGCACGTACTCGCGCACGAGCTTTCGATTGGTGTCGTTGTCGTCGACCACCAGCATGCGCGTCGCCGGCAGGTGGCGCGACAAGGCGGGAGCCGGCGGCTGCGGGCTCTTCGCTCGCGTGCAGGGCAGGGTGAACCAGAAGCGCGAGCCCTTGCCGAGCTCGCTCGTCGCTCCGATCTCGCCGCCCATCAGGTTCACGAGCTGCTTGGAGATCGCGAGGCCGAGGCCCGTGCCGCCGTACTTGCGCGTCGTCGACGCGTCGACCTGGCTGAACAGCTGGAACAGGCGCGTCATGCGATCCTCGGGGATGCCGACGCCGGTGTCGCGCACGCTGAATCGCAGCCGCTGGCCGGGCGCATCCGCGTCCAGAGCGGGATCGTCGAGGACGAGCTCGAGCACGACTTCGCCGTGCTCCGTGAATTTCATTCCGTTGGTCAAGAGGTTCAAGAGCACCTGGCGCAGGCGCACCGGATCTCCGTTCAAGCGCCGCGGCACCCCGGGGCGCACCCAGCTGACCAGCTCGATGCCCTTCTTGTCCGCGCGGTGGGCCAGGGCCTGCAAGCTCTCTTCGACGAGCTGCTGCACGTCGAAATCGATCATCTCGAGCTCCATGCGACCGGCTTCGATCTTCGAGAAATCGAGGATGTCGTTGAGCAACACGAGCAGCGATTCCGCGGAGTACAGGACGGTCGACGCGGTCTCGCGCTGGTGCGTGTCGAGCTCGGTGTCGAGCAGGAGCGTGGTCATCCCGATCACGCCGTTCATCGGCGTGCGGATCTCGTGACTCATGTTGGCGAGGAACTGGGACTTGGCCGAGGTCGCCGCGGTCGCTTCCCCCATCGCGGCATTCAATTGGACGTTGACCTCGACCAGCTCCGAGGTGCGCCGCTTGACCTCGGCTCCGAGATTCTGACGGTGGAGCTCGAGCTGCGCGTCCTTGAACTCGATCTCGCTCAGCATGCGGTTGAAGGAGTCGATCAGCTCGTGGGTCTCGTCGCTGCTCTCCTCGGGCGAGAGCAACCGGGCGCGGACGGAATAGTCGGCGTCCTGGCTGACGCGCCGCGCCGTCACGGAAAGATCGAGGATCGGAGCCGAGATGCGCGCCTGCATGCGGCGCGCCAGCCACCAGGACAGGGCGAGACAGGCGAGGAAGCCTCCGGCGAGGACCCACAGAAGACTCTTCAGTCGCACGTAGACCGGCGAGAGATCGCTCTCGATGAACATCGTCCCCACGCACTTTCCGTCGCGCAGGATCTCGTGGAAGACGCGCAGTGTGTCGTCCTCGATCTCGCCGTTGTCGGAATCCTCGAGGCGCTCGGGAAGCCCGAACGCCTCGTGACCGGGCCTCGACCATTCGGCGAACAGGGATCCGTCGCTCGCGAACAGGCGCGAGGCCAGCACGTGCTTCTGGCTCGACAGCTTCTTCAGCTCGTCGGCGGCGAAACCGCGATCGTCGAACTCCAGCGCGGAGCGCATGTTCGTGCCCAGCACGTCGGCGACGAGGTGCAGGTCGCCCACCAGCGCTTGCTTGGCCTGGCTCCAGTCGTACATCGCGAAGAACAGCGCTCCGAGGAGCAGCGCCAGGCTGCTCGTGGCGACGATGATCCTCGTCAGGCGTGTCCCGAGCGAAGAGCGCTTCACGGAACCGTTCATTCGATCGCTGTGGCTGGAGTCTTGACGATTTTCGCGAGCTTGAGCAGCTCCGAGCTGACTTCGAGGCGGGCTGCTTTCGCGGCCAGCTCGTTGATCGCGAAGCGCACCTTGGATTTTTCAGCGTAGAAGCCGACCTGCGCGCCCTGCTCGGCCGCCGCGATGGACTCGGACACGATCAGCACCGGGTGGTCCTTGTAGTTGTCGCAGATCCGATCGAGGTCGGAGAATTCGCTCTCCGGGACGTAGATCATGTGGCAGTTCTTCAGCTCGGCGCGGCTCTCGAAGTACACGACCAGCAGCGGATGCTCGTCGACCAGCTTTCCCTTGAACGCGTTCTCGAGCACCTTGTCGAAAGGATTCTTGCCGAAGACCGCGACGATCAAGGGCGCATCGGCGGACTCGAAACCCGACTTCGGCCACTTGACGTAGTGGGCGAAGTTGAACAGGAAGGCGGCCTTGATCGAGAACTCGTCGCTGACCGTCGCGAGCATGGAAGCCGCGGGCGCGGCGATCGCCTCGCCTTGACCCAGGATCGGAATCGAGGTCGCGGTGATCAGCACGACGCCGAACCAGCAGTCGGCGATCCGCCGGCGCATCCAGGCGAGCATCGATGGATTGTTCCTCAGCTGCTCCACGTGACCTTGAAGTAGAAAGTGGTGCGACTCTCGCTGCTCGGTCCGAATTGCTGCGCGGCGAATTCGATGTCCCCATCGTGGAAGATGTTCTGGACTCCCACGATCAAGGCCATGTGGGACGTGGGGCGCCATTCGGTGCGAACGTCCGTGCGGAAGTAGTCCCCGATGCTGCCCTTCTGCACGCTGTCGACGTACATGAGAGTCAAGTCGAGATCGAGGTGCTCCGTCAGGTCGTGCGTGGTCCGCAACTGGATCTGATGATGCGGGTCATCGTCGTCCAGCGGGGCAGGCGTGCCCGCCGTGGCGTCGACGTCCACGTCGATGAACGAATACCCCAGACGCACTCTCGTGTCTGAACGCATCGTCCAGTCGGCCGCGAGCTCGGCCCCGTAGGAGTGCCCCTGCGTCGCATTGCTGGCGATGACCGGGATGATCAAGTTGGCGCCGGACATGAAGGGCGTCCCGGGCTCGTAGTTGATCAGGTTTTCGTAGTCGTTGTAGAACGCGGCGAGATCGAAGAAGAGCTCCGGAATGGGCCGGACGCGGTAACCGGCTTCGTAGGCAGTCAACCGCTCGGCCTCGAGGTCATCGTTTCCGGTGATCGTGACGACCTGGGCGGGCGCGCCCGGAATGATCGCCTGGATGAAGTTGATGTCGTCGTCGGCCTGGCTGGGTGTGCGCACCGCGCGTGAGACCGCGCTCCACAGGGTCTGCTTCTCGTCGGGCGTCCAGCACAGCCGCGCGTTGGGTTGGAGCTCCCAGCCCGTGTAATCGTTGTTCTCTAGCTTCGTGCCGAGCGTCAAGGTCCAGCGATCGGGCACGAGACCGATCTCGTCTTGGAGGAAAGCGCCGAACAGATTGTCGGTGCGGTGCGAGTCGCCCATCGTGATCAGGGAGCTGCCCTCGGAGTCCGCACGGGTCGAGCGATAGGACATGCCCCAGACCACCTCATGGTTGTCGAAGGGCCTGAAGCGGTGCTGCAGGTCGAGCGACTGGTCGGTGCGCTGCTCGTCGAAGACGCTCTGGTCGCGCGATGTCGCGTCGACGTAGGCCTGCAGCTGCAATTCCGAGGACTCGCCCGTGATGCGGGTCCAGCGCGAGAGCACGGACCAGCCTTCGATCGGAGTCTCCTCTCGACTCGTGACCTGGAATGGCGGGTTCGGCGAAGGCACCGTGGACCGGTTGTGCACCTCGCCGCGGTACAAGTCGGCTTCGACGAGCAGCGTGTCCTTGGAGCTGAGCGTCAGGTCGGTGCGGAATCCGCCGCTCGCCTTGTGCCAGTCGTCCTGAGCATCGCTGCCATCGCTGAACTCGGTCGCATCGCGATCGAAGTACTTGCCCCACACGCGCCAGCTGCCGTCGTCGAACAGGCCGCCGTAGCGCGCGTAGGTCATCGAGCGATCGAGATTTCCGGCGGCAGCGCTGACCAGTGCGCCCTGCGTCTTCGCGGAATCGCGAGTGATGATGCTGATCACGCCATTGACGGCGTTCGCTCCCCAGAGAGCAGCGCCGGGTCCGCGGATGATCTCGATGCGCTCGATGTCCTCGAAGGGCACGTCGACCGCGTCCCAATAGACGCCCGAGAAGCTCGGCGTGTACACGCTGCGGCCGTCGATCAGGACCAGCAGCTTGTTCGAGTATTGACCGTTGAATCCGCGCGCCGAGACGGCCCAGCGATTCGAGTCCAGGCGCGCCACGTCCAGGCCGGGCACGAGCCGCAAGGCTTCCGGGATCGAGGTGGCGCCCGAGCGGTGCAGGTCATCGTGCGTCAGGACGAAGATCGCCGCGGGCACGCGATCGAGCGGCTCGGACTTGCGCGAGGCGGAAGTCACTTCCACCTGCATCAGGTCCTCGAGGCTCAAGCTGTACAGGTCCTCCCCATTCGCAGGCGCTTTTGGCTCGGCGGGTTCTTGAGCCAGGGCCGGGCTCGCAAGGGTGAGCGTCGCCAAGGCGAGGCGGATCGCCCCGCCGCCGGAATGCGCGCAGGAGCAGGCATGGGGTTGAGGCATTGAGAAGGAGCGCGGACGGCAAGGGAGCCGGCTCCAACCCCGGTCATCGACGCCTGCAGGACGTGGGCATGACCCGTAGATCTACCCATGGCAAGGATCTCCCGGGCCTGGGAGGCCCATCCGCCGGAGCCCCAGCGCCCCTGAACGTCACGTCCTCACGACAGCACCCACTCGAGATCCTCGCGGGTCAGCTCGCGCAGCGCGCGGCCTTCTCCGGCGAACAGGGCATCGGCAAGGGCCTTTTTCCGATCCTGCAAGGCCAGGACTTTTTCCTCGACCGTGTCGCGCGCGACGAGCCGGTAGGCGCTGACCGCGCGCGTCTGACCGATGCGGTGCGCGCGATCGACGGCCTGGCGCTCGACCGCGGGATTCCACCAGGGATCGAGCAGGAATACGTAGTCGGCGGCGGTCAAGTTCAGGCCCACGCCCCCGGCCTTGAGACTGACCAGGAACAATCCGACCGCGGCGTCTTCCTGGAAATGCGTGACTCTCGCCGCGCGATCGCGTGTCTGGCCGTCGAGGTACTCGTAAGCGATGCCGCGCTTGTCCAGATCGGCGCGCAGGATCGCGAGGAAGCTCGTGAACTGCGAGAAGACCAGGGCCTTGTGTCCCGCGGAAAGCACTTCTTCCAGCAGCGGAAGCAGGGTCTCGATCTTCGCGCAGGGCTCGTCCACGCGCGTCTCGTCGATCAATCCGACATGGCAGGCGGCCTGGCGCAGTCGCAGCAGGGCTTCGAGCACGTTCATGCGCGCCTTGTCGAGGCCGATGTCGTCGACGGTGGCGAGCAAGGTGCGCTGATAATGCCCGCGCAGCTTCTCGTACTCCTTTTTCTGCGTGCCTTCGAGCTCGACGAGCAAGGTCTGCTCGGTCTTCGGCGGCAGATCGCGCAGCACTTCTTCCTTCGTGCGCCGCAGCATGAAAGGCCGCAGGGCCCTGGCCGCGATTCGCGCGGCGTCGACGTCGTCCTCGGCTCCGAGCGAACGCAATGCGCGACTGCCCTCGACCAGGCCGGGATTGAGGTAATCGAAGATCGAAAGCAGATCGCCGAGCCGGTTCTCGACCGGCGTGCCGGTCAAGGCCAGTCGCAGCTTGGCTTTCAACAAGCGCGCGGCCTTCGCGGCCTGGCTCGCGGGGTTCTTGATCGCCTGGGCCTCGTCGAGCACGGCGAGATCGAATTCGATCTTCGAGAGCAGCTCGATGTCGAGCCGCATCGTGCCGTAGGTCGTGACCACCAGATCGGTGTCCGTGAGCGGCTCGACCGTGCGCGCGCGCGCATTGCCGTGGTGGATGAGGACGCGCAGCGTGGGCGCGAAACGCTTGCACTCGCTCTCCCAGTTGAACAGCAAGGTCTTCGGCGCGACGACCAGCGTCGGCCCC
>DATHET010000183.1:0-15973 GCA_035490315.1 Planctomycetota bacterium | reverse complement strand
GAGAGGTGCACGCGCTCGCCGATCTGCGCGCAGGAGCCGACCAGCGCGTGGCTGTCGATCATCGTGCCAGCGCCGACAAAGGCGCCGACATTGACGTACATCGGCGGCATGCAGATCACGCCTGGTGCAAGATGCGAGCCGCGGCGCACCGAGGAACCGCCGGGCACGATGCGCACGCGGCGCGCGAGATCGAAGCGCTGCACGGGAAGCGCCGACTTGTCGATGAAGGTGCCCAGCGGATTGCCATCGTCGCCGTGCAGCACGTTTTCGCTGGCCCGGAAAATGGCGAGCAGCTCCGACTTGATCCAGGCGTTGACTTTCCATGCGCCGTCGCTCGTTCGCTCGGCGACGCGCAGTTCGCCTGCCTCGAGGGCGTCGAGCAAGGCATCGCCGCGCAGCTCTTCGTTCATCGTCCGCTCCGCGACAGCAGGTCCCCCGCGGTCTTCGCGTAGACCTCGATCGCTTCCTCGAGCGAGCGCTTCGAGATGCACTCGTGCTCGGTGTGCGCGTCGGCGATGCGACCGGGACCGTAGAGCAGCGGCGTGCCCCACTTGCCCAGGTGCGGCGCGTCAGTGCCGAACGCCACGGGCGTGCCTTTTTCGCCGGCGGGAACGTGGAATTCGACAGGCCCGTAATTCTTGTACAGACAGTCGAGATGCACGTGGCTGGAAAGATGCTTGCGCAGCTTCGCTTCGGTGACCTGCGGCGATTCGACACTGCGCAGGAGCAGCGTCGCGCTGGCGCGGTCGGCGACGACATTGGGAGCGATCCCGCCGGCGACCTCGCCGACGTTCAAGCTGCCCGGGCCGAGGTCCGCGTGCACCCCCCAGTCCTGCTCGAGCATGTGCGCAAGGCAATGCACCAGCTCGTGGATCGCGCTCGGTCCGCCCGGCTGCGAGCTGTGCCGCGCGACTCCCTCGGCGACCAGCTTCGCCTTGAAAATGCCCTTGTGCCCGCTGACGAAACGATTGTCCGTGGGCTCGCCGACGATCGTGAAGCGCGGTCGCCAGGGCTGTGCGAGTCGCGCGTTCGCGATCTGCGCGCCGAGCGAATCGGTCTCTTCGCCGACGGTGAACAGGAATCCGATGCGATCGCTGCCGCGCTCGAGCAGCTTCGCTCCCGCTTCGATCATCGCCAGGGCCGGGCCCTTCGCGTCGCAGGAACCGCGGCCGCGCACGAAGTCCCCGTCCTCGCTCGGCGCGATGAACGGAGGAACCGTGTCGAGGTGCGTGCAGAAGACGACTTCAGGCGCTCCGGCGCGCGCGAGCAGATTGAATCGACCCGGTCCGACTTCCTGGCGCTCGACGGCGAAGCCGCGCGACATCAAGTAGCGGCCGAGCAAGTCGGCGTAGTCCGCCTCGGCGCCCGTGATCGACGGCACCGCGATCCAGTCCTGCAGGGTTTCAGCGCGGGAGGGCATGGCAGCGCCGTTTCTATTCCACCGGGACGATCGTCACGAGCCGCGCGCCGCCCGCGACGGCCTCGCGCTCGCGCACGTGGATGGTCTTGATCTTGCCGGCTGCCGTGGCCGAGATCTCGTTCTGCATCTTCATCGCTTCGAGGATCAGGAGCGATTGACCTGCCTCGACGATCTCGCCCTCGGCGACCATCAGTTTCACGACGATGCCCGGCATGATCGCCTTGACCAATCCGCCGCCCTTGGAAGCAGCGCGCTCGGCGGCGTGGGCCGCGCGCTCGCGCTCGTCCTCGATCTCGACGGCGTAGAGGTGGCCGGCGATCACGACCGAGGCCTTGGACATGTCGCCTTCGATCGAGACGCCGTAGCTCTTGCCGTCGGAGAGCAGCGCGACCTGGCCGAGCGTGTCGACTTCCTCGTAAGAAAGATCGAGGGGCTTGCCGTCGACCGCGACCTTGAGCTCGCCGAGGCGCTCCATCACGTCGACCTCGTGCTGGCGGCCGTTGACCTGGATGAAGTATTTCACGGGCGCGCTCCCTTCGGCGCTGGACCCGTTTGAATGTGGGGCTCGGCCTGGTGCGCGGGGTAGGAAGAGAGCCGCGAGCGGTTGCGCTCGAGCCAGTTCGTGCGCGACGAGGCCGTGGTCGCGAGGGCGCGGCGCTTGGAGAGCAGGTGGCGATGGATCGCGGCGACCGCGGCGACCAGCGCGTCCTCGCCTCCGCGCGGATTCGAGAGATCCAGCGTGGTCAGGAAGTGCGTATCGAAATCGCCCTTGCGGAAGCGCTCGTCCTCCAGGACCAGGAGCGCCGCAGGGGCTCCCGTGCGCACGCCGCCGACGTTCAATTCCTGCAGCGCGCGGATCATGCGCGCGATCGCGATCTCGCGGTCCGAGCCCCAGACGATCAGCTTGGCCAGCATCGGATCGTAATTGAGCCCGACTTCCATGCCGCGGTAGAGCGCGCTGTCCATGCGCACGCCTGGACCGCCGGGTGCGCGCAGATTGCGGATCGTGCCCGTGGAAGGCACGAAATTGTTGAACGGGTCCTCGGCGTTGATGCGCACTTCGATCGCCCAGCCCTTGGGCACGATGTCCTTCTGCTCGAAGCCCAGCGGCTCGCCCGCGGCGACCCGCAGCTGCTCGCGCACGAGGTCCACGCCGTAGACCATCTCGGTCACCGGGTGCTCGACTTGCAGGCGCGTGTTCATCTCGAGGAAGAAGAACTCGCCCTTCGAATACAGGAACTCGACCGTGCCCGCGTTCTCGTAGCC
Source organism: Planctomycetota bacterium (assembly GCA_035490315.1). Taxonomy (GTDB): domain Bacteria; phylum Planctomycetota; class UBA1135; order UBA1135; genus JADJQU01. Next base: position 13,287 of record DATHET010000183.1, on the reverse strand, counting down.
GACCGCGCGGCCGGCCTGCACCGCGATCGCGCCCATTTTCGCGCGCAGCTCGGGCGTGACGATCACCGAGGGCGATTCCTCGATCAGCTTCTGGTGGCGGCGCTGGATCGAGCACTCGCGCTCGCCGAAGTGCACGCCGTTGCCGTGCTTGTCGAACATCAATTGCACTTCGATGTGGCGCGGCTCCTCGAGGTAGCGTTCGAGGTACAGACGCCCGTCGCCGAAGGACGCAAGGGCTTCACCCGAGGCCGTGCGGAAAGCGCCGGGCATCTCCTTCTCGTTGCGCACGATGCGGATGCCCTTGCCCCCGCCGCCCGCCGCGGCCTTGATCGCGATCGGATAGCCGATGTGCTTCGCCTCGGCGATCGCCGCCGCGACGTCGTCGACGGGATCGACCAGGCCGGGCACCACGGGCACGCCCGCTTTTTTCATGTTGCGGCGCGAGGTGATCTTGTCCCCCATCGCGCGGATCGCGCTCGGCGGCGGACCGATCCAGACCAGGCCTGCCTCGGTGACTTTCTGCGCGAAGTCGGCGTTCTCCGAAAGGAAGCCATAGCCCGGGTGAATCGCCTCCGCGCCGGACTCCTTGGCCGCGCGGATCACCTTGGCCATGTCGAGGTAGCTTTCGCGCGGCAGCGAGCCTCCGAGCGGCATGGCCCGGTGCGCCATGCGCGTGTGCAGCGCCCGGCGATCGAAATCCGAGTAGACCGCCACGGTGTCGATGCCCATCTCGCGCGCGGTGCGGATGACGCGCAGCGCGATCTCGCCGCGGTTGGCGATCAGGATGCGTTGGAACATGGGAGAGCGGTGTCCTGGGCCTGGGGGAAGCCGGGGATTCTACGGACCGCGCAGCCCGAGAGATACCGGCGCTATCGGCGCTTCAGATACAGCGTGCAAACCCCGTCCCCGTACTCGGGTCCCAGGATCGTGATCGGACCGGGAGAGGCTTCGCCGCGGCGGTCGAGGTAGATCTTCGGCTGGTAATCGAGGTGCGGCAGATTGGTGATCTGCGCGGCGGAGTCGCCCGGCATCAGGAGCTCGTCGCTGCGCAGCACCATCGGAATTCCCGACAGCTGGGCCAGGCGATGATCGCGTCGCTGCCTGGCGTCGAAATGCGTGAAATCGTATTTCGTCGCCGGCGTGAAGAAGCCGCGCTCGTCGAGGACACCGTAGCGCAAGCTCGGGCTGATGCCCTCGATGGGCGCTCCGCTCTCCCAGTCGCAGACGCGAAGCTCGAGACGCCGGCTCGGACGCAGCAGGATCTCGTCCTGCAAGGAAGGGCCGATCTCGATCGGATCGAAGCCCGTGAAAGCGAGCAAGGCGGTCGTGCTTTCCCGCTCGAATCCGGACAGGGCGAACTCGGCTCTGTGCTGACCATCGGGATCCGCGTGCCAGCTCAATCCGACGGAAAATCTGCCGAGTCCGTGGCGACCCGCGGTTCCGTTGGAATCGAGGCTGACATGCACGGTGCAATCGAGCGTCTGGCCGACCTCGATGCCGGGCGGGGCGCGCAACTTCGTCCGGGCCGTCAATCCAGGGTCCAGCACGAGCTCCGATGCCATGAAACAGGTGCTCACGTTCATATGGAGCGGAACGAAGCGCGGCTCGAAGATGGTCAGCATTCCCTGCGTATCGCGCCAGCGGGTGTGACCATACTGCGATCGGAACGAGCACTTTCCGCCTTCGTCCGTGTCCGCGACCTTGGGCGTGAAGTGAACGAACTCCTGCCCAGGTATCTGTCGATCCACGTACTGGACGTCGGTCAAGCCGTCAGTTTCCGGGCCGGCCTCGCGGAAGAGGACTTGCGCGCCCGCCACGGGCTGCAGCTCGTCGGTGACGGGATCGCGCGCGCGCACGACGATCTCGAGGCGCACGTCAACGCAGAGCAGTGCGACGCTGGAGAGGACGAGAGCCCGACAGAGCTGCATTTGGAACATGCGAACCTCCGGAACGGCGTGGAAGTGCTGGAGCGGATCGTACCCCTCTGGGCTGGAAAGGAAACCGTCGAGCGCAGCGTGGCGGTCACAAGGTACGCCGCAGAGGCTTGGGAGCTGACTCAGCGCGGCGGCCTGTATGCGGTGCCGGCTCGCATGCTGCCGCACTTCATGCGGTGGCGATGGATCGTCGCGAAATTTTTGCGCACGCTCTCCACCAGATTTCTGGAACGCTGAAGGATCCCCCTTCCGAGGCAGATTCGGCCCCCATCGCGGGGCGATCGGGTTAGGCTGGTGGCTTCGCCGCGGAGGCACACTGCGCCGGAGGACACCAGGAGTCCTCCGCCTCCGCGGCATCACCTCGTCCTGAGAAAATCATCATGCGCTACATCCATGCACTGTGCGTCGCTTGCGTCGTCTCCTCGATCGCGTCAGCGCAGCTGAGCGTCGTCGCGATCGATCCGCCGCTGAACGCGAACAATCGCGCGGCCAATGATTCGGTGGTCGTCGATTTCGATCGCGCGCTCGACCCGAGCTCGCTCGGGAACGTCCGCCTGTACGGAAATGTCAGCGGAGCGATCGCGGGCACGCAGACGCTGGAGAACGGCGGCACGCGGTTGCGTTTCCGGCCTGAGCGGCCGTACTTCGCCAACGAGATCGTGACCACGAACATGAACGAGAACCTGAAGGCTCAGGACGGCTCGTTCCTGCGCACGCAGGGCTTCGTGGCATCGTTCCGGATCGCCACGGCGCCCGCGCTGCGCCAGTTCAACGTCAATGCGACCTGGAGCGTCAGCCCGAGCGTGTTCGCGCGCATCTACGGCGGCCAGACCTGCGACTTGAACGATGACGACTTCAGCGACCTGGCGATCGTGTGCGAGAACGCTTCGGACGTGCGCATCTTCCTTTCGAACCACGACGCGACGGGAAGCTTCGGTCCGCTTCTCAACGGGCCGTACCCGGCGGGCAACACGCCGAGCCCGAACGAGAACGCCGACATGAACGGCGATGGATTGATCGACATCGTGACCTGCGACAACTTCGGCGGGACCGCGTCGATTTTCCTTGGCAACGGCGATGGATCGCTGCAACCCTCGGTGAGCTACATGTTCGAGCCCGGCGGCGTTCACGGCATGGCAATCTTCGACGCCGACGGAGACGGCGACTCCGACGTTGCGCTGGCGGGCGGCGACAAGGTTCATCTGCGACTCAACAATGGCAGTGGCGTCCTCGGCCCGGTCACTTCGACGACGACGTCGGTGAGCGGCGATTACGGCTTGAGCTACGGCGACATGGACAACGACGGAATCGTCGACCTGGTCGTCGGCGCGTCTTCCGGGGGCGGTGTGATGGTCTTGAAATCAAACGGCGCCGGCGGGTTCACGCCGAAGCCCGTGCAGAACTCCGCTGGATTCTGCTGGATGATCGCCTGCGGCGACCTCAACAACGACGGCAACATCGACGTGTCGATCGCGAACGGTCCGTCGGGCTACGGCACGGTCCTGCTCGGCAACGGCGATGGCACTCTGCAGGCTCCATTCTCGACCACGACGGTCGGGCACATGGCAGCGACCGATCTCGGCGACCTCGACGGCGACGGCGATCTCGACTGGGTCCTCTCGAGTTTCGGCGGCGGCGTGTACCAGTTGTGGCGCAACAACGGCAACGGCACGTTCACGTTCGATCAGACGATTCCGGGTGTACAGAATCCCGCCTGCTGCTCGATGCTCGACATCGACGGCGACCGCGATCTCGACCTGGCCCTGTTCGACGAGACCACGGACATGGTCACGATCCGCGAGAACGGTGCCTTGGACGCGATGACGGTCTGCGAAGGCACGCTGGCCGGGTGCCCCTGCGCCAATCTCGGGCTCCCCGGCCACGGCTGCGAGAACTCGATCGGAGCAGGTGGAGCGCTGCTGCTCGCGCAAGGTCGCGCCAGCGTGGGCAACGATTCCCTCGCCCTGAACGTGGGCGGGATGCCCGCCAATGCGCGCACGATCGTGCTGCAAGGCACCGCTCCGGCGGCGGGCGCGACGCCGATCTACGACGGACTCCTGTGCGTCGGCGGCACGATCAAGCGCTTCCCGGCGCAGACGGCGTCCAACGGCTACGTGCACCTCGACAGCGCCAACGCCGGCGCTCCCCTGTCCTCGATCGGCAACGTGCCGCCCGGCGGCGGCGTGTTCTATTACCAGGTGTGGTACCGCGACAGCCAGCCCTTCTGCACGAGCGGCGGCGCCAACACGTCCAACGCCGTGCGCGTGACCTGGACTCCCTGAGTCTGGTACCCGGTACAACACCACCATCCTGAACATGCGCGATACGTATCGCGCATGTTCAGGATGGTGGTGTTGTACCGGGTACGGCGCTCAGCTCCTGAACATTCCGCGCAGGAACACCAGGTAGATCAAGCTGCCGAGCAGCACGACCTTGAGACCGTTGTAGACCCAGAGGTGGGCTTTCTTCAGGTCGATCAGCAGGTACTTGATCTTGAACACCGCCGGCGTGAATCGATTGAGCAGGCCAGGTCGTTCGTCCTCGAGATTGTGGCTCGAGGTGATCTTCCACACGTAGCGGTTCATGAAAGTGCTGATCCCGCGCATCACCGGTGTGCGCAGCGGTCGCGTGACGTCGCAAAACAAAATGATGCGGTTCTCGGCCGTCGCGTTCTCCGCCCAGTGAATGTAGGTCTCGTCGAACACCAGATCCTCGCCGTCGTGCCAGGTGTGCTCCTGGCCGTCGACCCAGATCCGGCATCCCGGCGCTTTCGGCGTGACCAGGCCGAGGTGGTAGCGCAGCGAGGTCGCGAAGGGATCGCGGTGCTTGCCGAGCTTCGTGCCCGGCGGCAGCATCGTGAAAGCCGCGGCGTTGATGCTCGGGATCGAGCGCACCAGCGCGACGGTCTTCGGACACAGGGCGACGGCGGAGGGCAGGAACTCGTCGTACCACTTCATGTGGAAGCGCTTCCAGCCGCGCTTCTTGAAGGCGACGAAGGTCAGGTCGTTCTGCTTCTCGCCGTACTCGATGCGCCCCTGATCGAACAAGGCCAGGGCCTCGTCGCGCATGGTCTTCCAGTTGTCGCGCAACACGGCGAGCTCCGGGAAGGTCGCGACCGGCAGGAGCGGCGTCGTCGGCACGGCCGAGAAAAGGTACATCGGCACGTTGAACGGACTGAAGAGCCCGGAGTGCTCGGTGACCTGACGCGCGAATCGCAGCCTGACCTTGCCGCGGAAGTGCACGTAGCACACACAGGCCATGTACGCATATGCGATCAGGAACTTGACCGAGACCAATTCCGCAAGGATCTGCTGCAACACGGTCTTGGTTGTACCGCGAGCGGGCCCCCGAGCCCAAGAGCTTCCCGCGGCTGGCGGAGGCTCAGATTCGCGCGTAGCCCGGCTTGCGATCCACGATCGCGAACAGCTCGTCGAATTCGAAGGGTTTCTGCACCAGGGGCCGGGCGCAGCGCCTGGAAAACAGCACGGACTCAGGCGAGGCCAGATCGCCGGTGACGAACACGGTCCGCTCGAGCGCGGCGGGGAATTCGCTCTGGAAGCGGTCGTGGAGTCCCGCGCCGCCCATCCCGGGCATCCGCAGATCGCACAGCACGGCGTCGAACTCGGCGATCCGATTCGAGCCCGAAAATGCGCTCTCGGCGGAATCGGCCTCGGAGACTCTCCAGCCCCGCCGCTCGGCTTGTCGGCGCACGACCGAGCGGACGGCGGCTTCGTCGTCGATGATCAACAGGCGCCGCGTCGGCCCGGCGGTCACGAGGACCTTCGATTCGCGCTGCTTCTGAGCGGCGGCGTGGGGAATCACGACACGGAACAGCGCGCCACGCCCGTCGGGGCCGTCCTCGACCGAGATCGTCCCGCCGTGGGCGCGCACGATGGCGTGGGCGATCGAAAGACCCAGGCCCATGCCCTTGCCGGGCCCCTTGGTCGTGAAGAAGGGCTCGAACAGTCGAGCGCGGAGCTCGGGCGGCACACCCGGCCCCTCGTCGCGCACGCTGAACGTGATCCCCGCCGCACAAGGCGCAGCCTCGATCCACACCAGGCCCTGGGGCGAGCTCGCCGCGAGCGCGTTGGAGATCAGATTGGCGAGGACCTGCTCCATCCCGACGCGATCGGCGTGGAAGCGCAGTTCATCGATCCGTGCGACACGGAGCCGCTGCGCGGCCTCGCGATCCAGGTTGATGCCGCGCACCACGCGATCGACCAGCTCGGCGGCCTTCATCTCCTGCAGCGGATGCTGCGACTGTCCCGCCAGCGCCGAAAGGTTGCGCACGATTCCGCGGCAGCGCTGCGCCTGTTCCGCGACGATCCTGGCAGCTTCGTTGTCCGCTTCGGTGCTGGCGATCAGGTCGGCGTAGCCCAGGATCACGGTCAAGGGGTTGTTCAATTCGTGCGCGACGCCGGAGAGCATCGTGCCGAGCGCGCGCAGCTTCTCGTCGCGATCGAGCTCGCGCTGCAGACGCTCACGCTCCAGCTCCGCAGCGCGCAGGCGCCGGTGCGTATCTTGAAGCAGGCTGACCACCAGCCCTGTCCCGAGCGCGAGCTGCACGCCGAGATCGAAGTAGGAGTTCGTCGCAAGGACATAACGCAGCGAGGGAATCTGTTCGTGCAGTCCCGCGGCCGCGCCGTCGAGGATCCACGCGCAGGCCAGGCCGATCAACGAGCCGCGCACGACGCGCGGGCCCGAGCCCTCCACCGGCACGCCGGCGAGGGCGCTCAGCGCGACGAAGGAACAGGCGACCATGACCGGCGCCTGGACGACGAGCAGGGCCGTGATCTCAGGCAGGAGCAGTGGGGACACCGCGAGCATCGCGACCATGGCCCAGATCAGCGCGTAGAGCCAGCGCGGCGGCGCCTTGTCGGCCAGGGCGAAGCTCCCGCGCACCAGGAACAATCCGAAGAGTCCCTTGAGACCCTGGTAGGCGACGTAGCACGCGGTCGGCGCCCAATGCCCGTCGAGCCAGAAACTGTCGGCCGCATCCAGTTGATGCGAATGGAAGAAGCGCACCGCGAGCACGGTCAGCGCCGAGGCCAGCGCAGCGAATGCGAAAAAGAAATGGTCGAAGGCGCCCGAGGCTCGCTCGCCTCGCCGCATCGTCGCCAGGATCGCCACGAACACCCAGGCCAGGAAGGCCTGGACGAACAGGCCGATCAGCGACAGGAATTCGAGCCGTTCGATGAGGAACATGGGCGCGCGATCATAATGCCGGTTCGCAGGTCGTGACTTGGCGGGAGGGTCGGCTCTAAGGGCCTTCGGGCGGGGCTACCATGGATCCGCCACGGAACCTGGGGTTTCAGGCGTCCGTCCATCCCCGCAACCGGAGCTTCCACTTCCCCATGCGAACCCTCCATCGATCGATCGTCGTCGCGAGCTTGATCCTTGCCTCGGCTTCAGCCCAGGTCTGGGCGCAATCGACCTGGCACGTCGACCTCAACGGTCCCAACCCGCCCGGCACGGGCACTCCGGCGGATCCCTACACCAGCCTGCAGTTCGCGATCTCGCGACCGACCACGGGAACTGGCGACATCGTCGTGGTCCATCCGGGGACCTACTTCGAGCGCATCGATTTCCTGGGCAAGGGCCTCACGATCGGCAGCTCCAACGGCCAGGCAGTCACGATCCTCGACGGCGCCGGCCTGGGGAGCGTGGTCAGCGCCAAGAGCGGCGAGCCCGCGGGCACCATGCTCAACGGCTTCACGATCCAGCATGGCTCGGGCACTTTCGACGCGGCGCTCAATCGCTCGGAAGGCGGCGGCGTCTTCTGCGTCGGCAGCGAGCTGCGGATCGAGAACTGCACGCTGATCGACAATCGGACCCTGTTGCCGGGGACGGCGATCGTCAAGGGCGCGGGCGGCGGCGTGTTCGCGGACTCCGCCACGGTCCAGTTGATCACCTGCGTGCTCGATTCCAACCAGGCCTCGCAGGGCGGCGGCGCCTGGTTCGAGTCTTCGACCGGGACCTTCTTCTTCTCGGCGATCGTGAACAACGTCGCGCGAGCCAGCACGGTTTCGCCGATCCAAGCCGGTCACGGCGGCGGCGTCGGTTGCTTGAACTCGAGCTTCAATTTCGATTCCGGTCCCATCGCCTCGAACGTAGCGGAGTCGCTCCAGTTCCAACCGGCGCGCGGCGGCGGACTCCTGCTCTGGGGCGGTAGCGGAATGGTCCTCAACGCGCAGATCACCGACAACGCGGCGGGCGCGCCCTCCACCGGCGATTTCCAAGGTCAGGGCGGCGGCATCGAGGCGACGTTCCAAAGCGCGCCCACGAACCTTTTCATCGGCGACCTCGAAATCGCGGCGAACCGCGCCACGCAAGGCGCGGGAGCCTTCGGCACCGCCACCTTCTCCAACGTGAGGGTCCACGACAACGTCGGCCAGATCGGAGCCGGCATCTACTCGTTCGGCTCGATCGTCCACGGCTGCGACGTATTCGACAACCAGGTCCTCGATCCGTCCGCGCCGACTTTCGGCCTGGGCATCTTCAACGAGCCCACGACCTTGACCAGGGTGAGCTTTACGAAGATCCGCGGCCACTCCGCGATGGGTCGAGGGACCGGCTTGAACGGCGGCGAGTGCACCAACTGCCAGATCTTCGAAAACCTGGCCGTGGGAGCCTTCGCTTCGCAAGGCGCCGGTGCCTGCGACGCGAACTTGATCGGCTGCATCGTCCACGACAACCGGGCGCTCCAGACCGCCGCCGCCAGCCCCAGCGCCGCGGGCGGCGGCATGTTCGGAGGAACGGCGAATCGCTGCATGGTCTACGACAACCAGGCGAACTCCGGCGGCGGAGCGCGCTCCACGGCTCTCGACCACTGCACCTTCGACAACAACTCGATCCAGGGCTCGCTCCTGCTCGGAGGAGGCCTGTCCGGCGGAAGCGCGGTCAACTCGATCCTGTGGAACAACCACCCCGACGACGCTTCGGGCGCGAGCGTGAGCTGGTCCGACGTCGGGACTTTTGCACCGGGAGTCGGGAACATCGCGGTGAATCCGCAGTTCTGGTTCGAGCAGTTCCACGACTACTACCTGCGGACGAACTCGCCCTGCATCGACGCAGGGGATCCCGCGAGCCCCAACGATCCCAACGGAAGCCGGGCCGACATGGGAGCGATTCCCTTCGAGGTCTCGCACTACGCTCCGCCGGTGCGCTACTGCACGGCCAAGGTCAACAGCCTGGGCTGCACACCGATGATCGGGTGCCTCGGCGCGCCGAGCCTGGCACTAGGCAACCTCCGCGTGCTGGCCTCGAGCGTCCTCAACAACAAACCGGGAATCCTGTTGTGGAGCTCCAAGGCCACGAGCAGCCCGTTCCAGGGTGGCCTGCTCTGCGTGCGGCCGCCGTTGACGCGCACTCTGGTGCAGGCGAGCGGCGGCTCGAGCTCGGGCAACGACTGCTCGGGCAGCTACGCGTTCCAGTGGTCGCACGCATACAGCGCTGCACACGGCATCACACTCGGTCAGCGCGTCTTCGCGCAGTACTGGTCGCGCGATCCCCAGGCACTCGGCGGCTCGGGTTTGACCGACGGCCTGGATTTCACGTTCATTCCCTAGCGTCGCAACGCAGCCTGGTTCGATCACGACACCCCGCGTCTCGCGCGAGTTGCGCGCGAGACGCGGGGTGTCGTGATCGAACCAGACTCCGTTGCGATAACTACGGCAAGGTCTCGGGCAACCGCTTCTCGATCTCGGCCAGCAAGACCTCCGACGCGGTCTTGCGATCGAGCGCCGTGGAATTGCACGCGGCCCAGACGCGGCCTTCGTGGCGCTGCACCACCTGCCGCTGTCCCGCGACGCGCGCGCCGATCGCCACGTCGACGAGCAAGGTCCATTCGTCGTCCTGGTGGCCGCGGAAGACCTCGCCGATGCGGCTGCGCGCACCCGAGCGGAACTTGAAGACGCGCGGCTTGCGCGTCTGCGTGTCGTAGCCGCTGCCATCCGGAGCGAGCCAGCTCTCGTCGCCGCCCTGGATGGTGTCGGTGGACTGAGCGACCAGCTCGGCGTGACCCTCGGGCGGAACCGTGCGCGCGAAGTAGCGCACGACGAGCACGCACAAGAGATCCGCTTCGGATTCACTCGAGGCCGCGCTGTATCCCTTGGAGGAAAGCGACTGGAGAAAACTCGCGCTGAGCTCTTCCTTCAGCCCCGATTTCGCCGGATCCTCGCAGCTGACCTGGATGCGCCGGCCCGCGGGACCCTGGTCGAAAACGGGAGTGCTCACCCAGCCGCTTTCGCTGGTCACCGGCCCCGTCGGGTTGGCGAGCATCGAGCAGGCGGCGAGGAAACTCAGGGCGACGGCGAGGACCAGTTTCGACAGGAACGAGTGCGAATTCATGTTGGCGCGAGAGTATACGGACCGCGCCGGCTCCCGACGATCCTCAGGGGATCCGCAGGACCACGCGCAGTCCGCAGTCGGGCTGTCCCCGCTTTTCGTCGACGCCCTGCCGGTAAGCCGAGGTGCAGAACTTCGCCAGGCTCTGGTAGGAGCCGCCGCGCAGGCTCCGCCCCTTGTTGCCCTTCCTGCCGAGCGGATCGCTCGCGAGGAGCTTCAGATACTCTTCGGGCTCGAGATAGTAGTCCGAGCAATATTCCTTGAGATTCCCGTGCATGTCGGCGAGACCGAACTTGTTGCGATCGGATTTTCCGCAGGCTCGCCGCGTCCGGCCCTCCTCGCTGGTCGCCGCTTCCGAGCCGTCGAGTTCGTCGCCGAAGGCGTAGGCATCCTTCGATCCGCCACGGCAGGCGTACTCCCACTCGGCTTCGGTCGGGAGGAACAATTTCATGCTCCTGCAGAACTTGTCGGCCTCGCTCCAGCTGATGCCGGCCGCGGGCATGCGGCTCTCGCCCGACAGCGCCGCGGAGCCCGATCCCGCTGCGTACTCGGCCTCCGAGACTTCGTCCTCGGACATGTAGAAGTCGCGCGTAATCGTCACGGGCCGGGGCGCCGGCGCGTTGTCGCTCTTCACGCTGGAGCCCATCACGAAAGTTCCGCGTGGGATCAAGACGAGATGGATCTTCGTTGCCGTGTGCTCGATGCGCTTCGCCCATCGCTGACCGCCGATTTCGAGCGAGTCGTCACCGATCGCAGTGCAGCCCTTGGGGGCTATCGCCTGAGAGGTCCGCCGGTCGGGCACGCTCGGCGGTGTCGCGGTGCTCGGAGTTTTCTTGGGTTCACTTGGCGTCGGCGTGGCCTTGACGACCGGCGGCTGCGGCGCAGGGGGCAGCGGCTCGAGCTCGATCTCGAAGGAAGCGGACGCGAGGTTGTCCAGCTTGTCGGTCGCTCTCCACTTCACGGTCCAGCTCTCGCCCTCGGTCGGGGACACGAGCGTGGCCTCGACTTCGTTGTCCTCGATCTCTGCCGCGCCCGAATCGATCTCCGCGCTCGAGATCTCCTCGTTGAACTCCAGGACGAGATCGATCTTCTTGCCTCGCTTCACGGGCCCCTTGGGCTTGTTCAAATTCAGGCGAGGCGGGGTGGAGTCGACCAGGATCGAGAGCGACTCCGTCCCAGTGATGCGATCGCCCTCGAGCTCGAGGGTGTACTTACCGTCGCTAGCAAAGTGCAGGTCGAACTCCGCTCGATTTCCGCGGTGATCGATCATGACCTCGTCGCCGGTCTCGCGGATCTTCGCCCGCAGGCTTGGATTGCGGCCTGCGATCACCGCCGTCAGCCGGAAATTCTTTTCCTTCGACTGGAAGCCCCGACGCGCATTCGGGATGGCTTCGAAAGTCACGCTCATCGGCGTGGTGTCGGCCACGACCTTCGCCGGAGCGGGAGCCGGCTTTTCGGGCACGCGTGACTCGAACGGCTTCTCCGTGACGTGCGATTCGAGCGGCTTGACCGGCTCGTTCGACGCGATCGTCTTCGGCTGATTGCCAGGCTCGTTCTTCCCGCGCAGCGCGAAGAGGAGGACGAGAGCGACGAGCGCGACCCCGCCCATGATTACCGCGGCCAGCTTCGAACGCTTGGAAAGCGCGAAGGAACGCTGCTCCCGCATCGGCATGGTCGGAGCGATCGGCTCCGGCTTGCGCGGCTCCTCCTTCTTGCGTTTGCGCGAGACATCCAGTTGCAGGATGATCTTCGCGATCGTCTCGGGCGGCGGCGGCGAGACCATGGTCGCGCCCATCTCCGTCGTCTCGCCCGGCTTGGAGATCAGCTCGCCGCGATCATGACCGACGAAGCGCTTCAGCTCGGCGAGCACCTCCGTGCAATCCGCGAAGCGCTGCTCGGTCGAGCGCGCGACGCAGCGCTCGATCAGATGCGCGATCTCGTCCGGAACCTCGGGCCTCACCGCGCGGATGTCCGGGAAAGGCTCGTGGCAGATCAGCTTGTAGGCCTGCTGCATGTTCGCGGCCTTGATCGGATCGGTCCCCGCGAGCAGGAAGTAGATCGTCGCGCCGAGAGCCCAGACGTCGGCGGCCGGCGTGACTTTCGCCGAGTCTTCCCACTGCTCGGGCGCCATGTACTGCGGCGTGCCCATCACACCATGGGTGAGATTGGCTTCTGCCTCGCCCTCCATCGCCTTGGCGAGGCCGAGGTCGGAGACCTTGACGCTGCCGTCGCGTCCGATCAGCACGTTGTCCGGCTTGACGTCGCGGTGCACGATGCGCCGCGAGTGGGCCGCGCTCAAGCCGCTCGCCGCGCCGACGGCGATGCGCATGGATTCGTCGATGCCCAAGCGCCCCTTGCGGCGCACGCGATCGCGCGCGGTCTCGCCGTGCACGAACTCCATCACCAGGTAATGGATGCCGCGCTTGTGCGAGACGTCGTAGACCTGCACCAGGTTCTGGTGGTGGATCCCCGCCGCGAGCCGCGCCTCGCGCTGGAAGCGCTGCACGAAGGTGTCGCCCTGATCCGCGAGCGAGCGCGGCAAGCACTTCACCGCGACATCGATGTCCAGATTGAGATGCCGCCCCCGGTAGACCGCCCCCATCCCGCCCTGGCCAAGCTTGGAATACAGCACACAGGGCTCGAGCACCTTGAACCCGTCGACGTCGGGGATGTCGGTGAGCAGCGGATCTTCGCTCAGAGGCAGCATTGTCAGTTTCGCCCCCCATGGTACCCGGTAAACCACCACCATCCTGAACACTGCGGATACCGGGCGCGTTGCACCCGGTATCCGCAGTGTTCAGGATGGTGGTGGTTTACCGGGTACGGCGACGGGCTCGCCCGTGCGCCGCCGGGCCCTTCGTGGCGCTCAACGAAGCCCTGATCGAATCCGAGCATCACCACGCTGCACGGCATCCGTGCCGTGGTCAGCGCCCTGTCGGCGATGGACAGGGGCGGATACGAAGTGAGGAGCCTGCAGGCCCGTCACGCGCAGATCGAACGGCCGAAA
>DATHET010000182.1:0-13942 GCA_035490315.1 Planctomycetota bacterium | reverse complement strand
AACTTCGCCACGTCGCGCTGCAGCTCCGGATGCTTCACCGCGAGTTTCGCGAGCATGCCGGACAGTCGCGCGAGCGCCTTCGGATCCTTCGACGCGTCGAACACGGCCATGACGGCCGCCGACATGTCGAGCGGAGAGCTGAGCAGTCCCTCCTCGAGCAGAGCCAGCAGGATCGGATCCTGCGCCGTGATCAGCGCGTCGAGCAGCACCTGGTTCGCTTCGAGCGAGCCCTTCTTCAGCAGCAGGTCGATCGCGCGGACTTGATCGAGCCGGCTCGAAGAAGCAAGCAGCGTGCGCAGCTCCGCAAGGGAAAGGAATGCGTCCCCTTCCGGCGCGACCTTGGTGCGAGCAGCCGCGGCCAGCCCGGGCGAATCGAGCCCTTCCACGTCGGCTCTCGAGCCCGCAGCCCGATCCGCAACGTCCGCCGAGTCGGCCGCGACGATCGGCGCGACCGCGGAACTCTTCCTCTCCCCCAGCCTCGGCAGAATCCCTTCAGTCACCACCAGCGCGCAGAGCACCCCCGAGGCGAGGCTGACCGCGACGATCGACTTGGTGCTCATCAACAGGACTCCGTGGTGGGCTGCATGAATCGTGGAGGTCTCAGGTACCAGGAGGAGAGAAGCCAGGGGCCAAGCGCGCGGATCGATGCCGTTCTCCCGCTCCATGCGCTCGCGCAACAACGCCAGAGCTCGCCGCAAGCGCGTGCGCACCGTCGCGTCGGGAATGCCTTCGAGGCTTGCGATCCGCGCCGCGGAAAGCCCGCCGTAGAAGCGCTGCAGCACGACCTTGCGATAGGGCTCCTCGAGCTCGAGCACCAGCTTCGCGAGCAAGCGCTCCTGCTCGATCCGCGCGACCACCTCGTCCGTCGGCGGAGCCTCGGCCTGATCGAGCTCGAGCTCGCGGCCGCGCAACCTGCCTTGGACCCGCGCCATCCGCCGCGCCACCCTGGCCAGCCAGGCCCGAAGAGAATGCTCCTGCCGCGGCGGATTGCGCAGGGCGGCCACCCACGTGTCCTGGACGAGATCATCGGCCGCCGCCCCATCGACCGCGAGCCGCTTGGCCAGGCCTGCGAGCCACTCGGAGTGGGCCAGCAGGCTCTTGAGGCTCGGCGAGGGATTGGGGAGTGCCATTCCATCCCCATTGTGGGCGCTGCGCGAAAAACGATTCAGCGGAGTCGGCAATTCCCAGGTCCCGCGGGAATTTCACGGATTGAGCGAGAGCGGCGCGGGCATTCCCCCCACGCCCCAACCCGCGACCCTCCCATGTCCAAGCTCATCCAGCACCTGTTACGTGAACGTCTACTCGGGCCGCACCGGCGGGCTGCTCCTGCACCTGCAAGGTCAGCGCACCGGCGACCACTTCGGCTGGTCTGTCTCTGGCCTAGGAGACTACGACTCGGACGGCTTCGGCGATCTCATCGTCGGCGCTCCGCTGCACGAATGGACCGAGGCCACGGGCGGCATCGACCGCGGTGCCGTGTACCTGATCTCCGGCATCGACGGCCACCAGATCTGGAAGTACGGCGGCGTCTCGGACGACAGCTGGCTCGGCTGGGTCGTCCTCGGGCTCGGAGACATCGACGGCAACGGCCAGCTGGATTACGCCATGTCCGAGCCGGGCATGGACCTCATCATGACCGGCGAGATCGGTCGAGTGACCATCATGACCACCGGGAGCTTCCCGATGGCGCACGATTTCCTCGGCGAGGACGCGGGCGATTATTTCGGCTACTCGATGGCGAACATCGGCGACGTCACAGGCGACGGCCGCGTGGATCTCGTGGTCGGAGCGCCTTACTACGACACGGGCTTCGCCTTGCCCGCGGGCCGCGCCTATCTGTGCAAGCTCGTTCAGCCGCCGGCGGCGCCGATCCCCTTGATGACCGGCAGCTCGACCGGCGGACACCTGGGCTTCTCGGTCGGCGGCGGATTCGACTTCGACGCCGACGGTGTGGGCGACTTCGCGCTCGGCGAGCCTTACTACAAGATCGGTGGGATTCCGCGAGGACGCGTGCGCGTGCTCTCCGGTGCGACGCTCTCCCTCGCACAGACGATCAACGGGACCGACGACGACTTGCTCGGCTATTCCGTCGCCGGCCTGGCCGATGCCGACGGCGATGGGCACGGCGATCTGATGGTGGGGCTCCCCGGCGGAGACATCGGCGGCAACGTCGATTTCGGCGTGGCGCGGATGTACTCGGGAGCGACCTGGCAGGCTGGATTCGAGATCAACGGCTACCACGCCGATGAACGCATGGGGCATTGCGTCGCGTCCGCGGGCGATCTCAACGCTGACGGGGCGAGCGACATCATTTGCGGCGCGAACTCGTCGGACCTGCACGGCACGAACTGCGGGCGTGTGCGGGTCGTGCTCGGCAATACATCTTTCCCCAGCGCCTACTGCACCGCGAAGACGAACTCGGTCTTCTGCATTCCGTCGATCTTCTACACCGGCTGTCCGAGCGCTTCGATCGGCGACAATTTCCGCATCCACGCGTCCTCGGTGCTGCTGAACAAGGTCGGTCTCTTGATCTGGTCGCGATCGGCGGCGTCCATTCCCTTCTCGGAAGGGACTCTGTGCCTGGGAGCGCCGGTTCGACGCACGCCGGGACAGACGGCCTACGCGCAGCCGGCCGGGCAGAACTGCATCGGAGCGTACGACTACCACTTCAGCCAGGCGTACATGGCGGCTCAGACAGTCAACGCTGGCGATCAGATCTACGCGCAGCACTGGAGCCGCGATCCCGGGTTCCCGCCGCCGAACAACGTCGGCCTGACCAACGCACTGCACGTCACGATCCTGCCCTAGCGAGAACCGGACACGCTTCGGGCGAGGCGAGCTGGCCATCTACGGCGGTTCGGAAGGGTCAGCTTGACCGTGACCTGCTTCCCATCGCGCCGGGCGGCCACCTTCGTCTCGCCCGATGCGCATGTTTGGGCTTCATCGCGGTTGAAGCTCCATACATCAGGCCGCCTGGTGGACAGCAGGGAATGTCCACTTCTGGCGTTCCTGCTACGCTCGTGCACGAGACGATCCGCTGCTGATCCTCGACGGCACGATGAATCGAACGATTGCCCTGCTGCTCGCTCTGGTAAGCCTGCTCGTCCTCGGGATCACCTGGTTCGTGCTGCGCAATCCTCCGGCCGAACGTGAACTCGTGAGCGAAGTGCAGGCTGCACCGCTTGCAGACGCCCAGGAGATCCTTGCCGTGACGCTGCCGGCGGTATCCGAGCTAACTACGACGCGCTCCCAGGTCCCGCTGCCCGGGAAACCCATTCCGGATGCCGGTCAGCGGTTCGAGTGGCTCCGCAAGCCGCCTCGCGAGTCTCGCGGCATGACGCTGTACCAGCCTTTGCGGCTCAGGGGCGTCGTGCTCGATGCAGAGAGCCATCCGGTGGCCAAGGCCAGCGTCATGCTCTGGCCTTCCAAGACGGAGACTCTGGAAGACGGCCGTTTCGAGCTCGAGGTGCCTGGACAGCTCGCGAAAGATGCGCGAATCTTCGCCGCCAAGCCTGGCTGGCAAGCGGCGAGCGCGGGCTTCGCGCTGGGGTCACCGCTCGTGCTCCGCTTGGAGAGCGCGGCGCTCGAGATCAGCGGCATCGTGCTGCAGGCTGATGGAACTCCCGCCGTCGGCTGGGAGATGCAGCTGCTCGACGGCACCGAAATGTCCCTCGGGACGCTGCCGGTGGTCCTTGCGGAGGATCTCGCCGCGGGAAGGACGGCCGCGACTCCCTGCGTCACGGGTGCATCCGGAGAATTCGTGCTGAGTGGATTGTCCCCGCGCAACTACGGCGTGCAGGCAACCGGCAAGGCGAGCTCGACGATCGTGCGGGAGAACGCGATCGCGGCGGGCACGAGAGGTCTGGTCATGCGCGCGTGGGGCGATGCGAGCCTTGGTGAGCTCCGGGGCATGGTCATGAATCGCCGCGGAGCTCCTGTCCCGAACGTCAAGCTCACGCTGGAGCTCTGCACTTTCAGGAACGCGAACGCTGCCTGCTGGTCCGCGGCTTCCACCGCGCAGTCCGGCGAGGATGGCAGCTTCCGCATGACGCGCGTCCCTCAGGGCGAAATCAGGCTCAGGGTTTCAGGAAACGGCCTCGTGTCGCAGCTCATCGACGCCAGCGAAATCGACTTCAGGAGAGAATGTAGATTGACGATCGAGCAACTCGCCCCTGTCGAGCTGACACCCGACGCAGCCATCTATCGAGCCCCTGTTCGTGTCCGGTGACCGTGCGCGGTCACCGGGTCACGCGACGGCTCTCGACTCGTGCGGCCAACCGCTGGCGGAGATCACGCTCGATTTCTCTGCGGCGATACCCAATGCCCAGAGTCTCTGGGTGAGCGAGCTGGCGCGAACACTCGTGCTCTCGCGGAATGGCACCGAACTCGCACGACTCCCCGTCGACCTCGTGGACGGCGAAGTCACGGAACTGCGCTACTGACCGCGCGCTGAGGTTTCGTCGACGCGCTACGGCGCCTCGGCAAGCGTCACCTTGACCGTGACCTGCTTCCCATCGCGCTCGACGACCACTTTCGTCTCGCCCGACACGCCGGTGAGAGCTTCGCTGAGCTCCGTAGTGCTCGCGACCGCCTTGTCGCCGACTTTCACGATCTTGTCCCCCGCGACGAAGCCAGCCTGATCCGCCGTTCCGCCCGGAGTGATCACGTCGATCGCGAGGCCTTCGCCGAGACGGATCCCCAGGCGCCGCGCCGCTCCCCCGCCAGGACCGCCGCCCGCGTCCGCGGGGAACTCGATCGCGGCCTCGACGTCCTTGCCCTTGCGCTGGACGACGACCTTGGTCTTCGCCGGCCCCTCGCGCAGCGCCGCGCGCATCGCATCGCTGTCCGCGACCAGGGTGTCGCCGATCTTCACGATCTTGTCGCCGACCTGCAGCCCGATCTTGGCCGCCATCCCGTCCTCGACGACTTCCTCGATCGTCATGTCCTCGGTGAGCGACACGCCCAGACGCCTGCCGCCGAATCCTCCGCCGCCCGGCGCGCGCAGATTCTCGCGCGAGAGCAGCTCGGGCAGGTTCGCGATCCCCAGCGCTCCGACCGCGATCACGATCGCCGAGTTCTGCTGGTAGAGCGGAATCGCCTGGTCGAACGTGTCGAACTGCGTGTGGTGCGTGTGGTTGTAATTCGCCTTGCCGCGCTGGCTCCAGAAGAAGCCTGGCACGTTCGCCGAGAGGAAGGAGGAGTGGTCGCTTCCGCCGCCGGAAAGTCCCTTCACTTCGCTGACCTTGAACGGCATCTCGGGATCGAGGCCGATCACCGGCGCGAAGATCGCTTCGAAGGGCTTGACCATCGGCGGCGTGGCCGTGATCCCGGCGCAGTAGTTGGTCCCGCCGTCGTGGACGAGGACCGCGGAGATCTTCGCCATCTCGTCCTTGTGCGCCTTCACGTAGGCCGCCGAGCCGAGCAAGCCCTGCTCCTCGCCGCTCCAGAGCATGAAACGGATCGTGCGCTTGGGCTTCACGCCGGATTTCACGAGCAGTCGCGCCGCTTCCATCGTGGTCGCGCAGCCCGTGCCGTTGTCGGTCGTGCCCGTCGCGCCGTCCCAGGAGTCGATGTGGCCGCCGACGATCACGACTTCGTCGGGTTTTTCGCTGCCCGGGATCTCGGCGATCACGTTGTTGAGTGCGATCGGTCCCTTCTCGAACCAGTTGCGGATGTCGAACTCGAGCTTGACCTCGTCGCCGGCCTTGAGGCGCTCGCAGATCTCCTTGTGCTCGGCCGCGAGCAGCGTGATCGACGGCCGGGTCGGCAGCTTGTCGAAGGCGACTTTCGAATTGCCGCCGGTCAGGATCAGCTCGTTGCGGCTCGCGCGGATCGTGCCCGCGATGCCTTCGGATTCGTAGAGCTTGTCGAGCTTGTCGCGGAACTCGCGATCGACGGGAGGGTTCGCGGATCCGCCTGCACCCGGGCCGCCTGCACCCGGGCCGCCCGCTCCGGGGCCGCGCGCTGCACCCGCTTCCGTCGCGCCGCCAGCCGCCGGGCGTGACCCCACAGCGCCGCCTCCGCGGTTCGCTCCATCCGCGCCAGCGCCGGCCACGGGAGACGCGGGGCCGCGCTCGGGTCGCGCAGGCGCCGCCGGCGCGATGATCCACGCGCCCTTGAGCTTCGAGCGCACCTTGGCGAGCTCCTCGTCGTTCGTCGGCGCGAGCACCGCGACGCCGACCACCGGCCCGCTCGTCCCCGCCGTCCACGCGTTCGTGCCGAAGTGCAGCTCCTTCTGCTCCGGCGTGAGCATGCGGCCCGACGCCGGCCCGCGGTTGAAGCCGACCGGGAACTCGCCCCATTGCTCGAGGCGGCAGTTCTGCAGGCCGAAGCTCTCGAACTGCTCGCGCGTCCAGACGCAGGCGTTCTGCAGACCGTCCGAGCCCGTGAGCCGCGGTCCGATGCGATTCGCGAGGTGGTCGAGGTGCTCCATCACGCGACTGTCGCTGCGACCGAGCTCGATGATCTTCGCCGCGTCGCCGGACTGCGGCAGCGCGAAGGCCAGGGCGGAAGTGAAGATCGGGAGGAACGTCAACGCAGGCAGGAAACGGCGGACTTCCATGGGGGGACCTCGGAAATGGGTTGGCGGGGGCGTGAACCAGCATAGCGCGGCTGCCGGATCGCCCCCGGGAAGTGGCTGCGAGGGAAAGCCCGTACCCCGAAAATCGGTTTGCCGCGAAACGATCGGCGGCCCGGACGGGAGTAGGGGGACCATGAGTGACTGGGAGCGACGTCGAATTGACTGCTGAAGCCACAGGACATCGGCCCAAGTCACCGCCGTCAACCCACTCCATCGCGCGCGCTTCTCTCCCCGAAACGAGCAGTACAGACGTTGCGCCGCCTCGCGGTCTCATGTCCATCCGTCTCGAGATCACAGCAAACTCCTTCTGACCAAGGTGAACTCCGCTGCACAGCACTGGTGCTTCCCATCCCATTCCCGCTTCGCCCCGCTGCCAGCAGGCGCCGAAGCGCTTCCGCTCGTCGCGAGCGTCGCCGGCCGATCCGCGAGGAACCGCTCGCGCACGATCGTTTTTTCGAGTGGGGCGCAGGGGATGCCGGGTTTGGCCACCGGCAGAGGTGCAGATCTGGCGAGCGGTCTACAGATTCGCGGTTTTCTGGCCCAAGACGTACTGCGAAGTCTTGTCAACTTTAGGACTCTCTCACCGCACGAGCACGTCCAGATGACCAAGAGCATGGATTCATCGCACCTGACCCTCCGGGCTCCTCAGGCCCTAGGAGCCTGCGCCACAGATAGCCACTCGGGGCTGGATTCGAGGCCCGACAAGATCGCACAGCGGGACAGAAACGCGCTTGTCGCGGTCCGGGTGAGTCCGCGGAGAACACGAACGCATCGCGCCGGGGCGTCGACATGCGGGCTGAATGCAAACAGTCAGGAGAGGCTACATGGTTTGCGCTCGATCGAAATCCCTTGGTCAATCGTGGACGACGCGGCAAATGTCTAGAAACTCCATACTCTATCTGATGATCGGTGTGCTGGGAGCTGCATTCCTTGCTACCTACATTGTGCTTCAACGGAGCGCTGCACAAGTGCTCCCCGACTCTGATGTGTTGCCAATTGCACGCGGCAAAGTTGATATTCCAGACGATTCCGAGACACGTCTTATTATCCCAGACGAAATGAGCCGGCAGACAAATCTGCCATCGCCCTCCCAAGGAGAAACACCCGCTTCTCCCGCCAGTCAAACAGAATCTAGCAGTGATGTTGCAGCCGCGAATAATCTCGCTAGAACCACGATGTTTTTTGAAAAGACGCGAACAAAGTGGGCGTCGCAAAAGGACGCGGCCACAGCCATGAGCCTTGTTCAATTTAGCATTGCCATCCTTATGGCCGAAAGGGCTACCCCGTTCATCAAGGACGGCCCCCCGTTGGGAAATGGCCCCGGGCAGGTATGGGAGCCCGGCGCGGACGCCTGCATGCATCTTGGCGGCAAGCGATACTGGATTTCATACAAAGAGTTCCCAGTGTATGAACAGCTGGTAGCGCACTCGCAAACTGGAGCCTTAGCCATTCCAGACAGTTTGGCGTTAGATATTACTGCACTCTCGGAAAGGGTGAATACCATTTTAGTGCGCTAACGTGAGTGGAAATCGCCTCGCTTCGTTCGATCTTGGGCCGCGCGATGCATCGCAACCGTTTCCCTCGGGGACTTGCGTTGGGCTCGAGTCGGGAGGACATCCGGCGATCGTCAGTAGTGTCCAGAATCCTTCGCACTTTCAGTTGCGAGTTTGCGGCCGGAGCTAGGGTCGGGGCTCACAGGTAAGGGGTTAGGGGACAGGGGCAGTGAGTACCTCGCGGGCGCCCCGAGGGGCGCCCGCGAGGAGTGGTTATCCGGCGACGCTGGTTTGCTGTGCGACTTGCTCCGCCTATTAGAAGTATTTGATGTCGAGGTACACCCACGTGGCCCACTTCGTGCCCGCGATGTGCCGCACCCTGGCTCCGACGAGCATCCGCGCAGAGTTGCCGTCGGGGAAAGCAGCCGACGACGCGGGTTCGGCCGCGGTTGAAGCCGACCGGGAACTCGCTCCACTGCTCGAGGCGACAGTTCTGCAGGCCGAAGCTCTCGAACTGCTCGCGCGTCCAGATGCAGGCGTTCTGCAGCCCGTCCGAGCCTGTAAGCCGCGGCCCCATGCGATTGCGAGGTAGTCCATGTGCTCCATCACGAGGCTGTCGCTGCGACGAGCTCGATGATCTCGGCCGCGTCGCGGGTCTGCGGCATGGCGAAGGCTAGGGCGGAATTGAAGATCGGAAGGAGCGTCAACGCAGGCAGGAAACGGCGGACTTCCATGGGAGGGGCCTCAGGAATGGGTTGGCGGGGCGTGAACCAGCATCGCGTGGCTGCTGGACCGCCCCGCGACGCCTTGGAGAGGAAAGCCTGTACCCTGAAAAGCGGCTTGCCGCGAAACGATCGGCGGCCCGGGCGGGAGTAAGGGGACCATGAGTGACCATTTGACCGACCTGTTCGAACGTTTCCGCGACCGCAACGACCTGCGCGCACTGGCCAGGGTTTTCGACGCTACGGCTCCAGAGCTGGCGAGCGTCGCGGCGCATATGGCGAAGACGGCCGAGGAAGCGGAGGACCTGCTCCAGGCGACTTTCCTGAGCGCGATCGAGCGCTCGGCGAGCTTCGATTCCAGCCGGCCGGTCGTGCCTTGGCTAGTCGGGATTCTGGCGGTGCATGCGCGCAAGCAGCGCGAGCGGGCGGGGCGCGAGATCGATACGTTGCGCGTGCGGCAGCCCGGAGAGATCGATCCTTCGCGCGAGGTCGAACGGGAAGAGATCTCGCGAGCTGTCGAGTCGGCCGTGCTGCAGCTCGGGCCGAATTACGCGCCGCTGGTCAGGCGTCACTTGATCGACGGCGCGACGCCGCGCGTCCTTGCACGTGAATTCGAGATGTCGCCGATCGCGGCGCGCGTGCGTCTGCACCGCGGGCTCAAGAAGCTGCGTCTGCTGCTTCCGGTCGGATTGTCGATGTCGGCACTAGGCGTGATCGCGCGTCAGATCGACCTCGCGGCGGTTCGCGGGTCGGTGCTGCGGCGCGCGTCACAGATCACGGGGGCTCCGATTCCGGTGGCGAGTCTTGCGACGAGGGCGCTCGGGATTGCTTTGCTTGCGCCGGTTGCTTTGGCGATTCCTGCGTGGCTCTTGTGGCGCGCGCCGGATGCGAGTGTTGCGGCGGTCGAAACCTTCTTGGTTCCGGCGGCGACGACGGAGATGCGCGCAGAGAGTGCGGAGCCGATGGCCGAGGCCCGCGAGCTTGCCGAGGCAGCGGAGCCGGCGCCTGAGCCGACGGCGCCGTCTGCATTGCAGAGCGGGGCGGCGATCGTTCGAGGTCGACTGCTCTTGCCGTCAGGAGCGCCCGCGGTGGGAGCCGTGATCGGGCTCGAGGGTTCGCTTGCGAGTCAAGAGCTTGCCGAGGAATCCGGCCCGGTGACGTGGACGAATCCTGCGCCGGGTGCATCGGACGAGAACGGCGTTTTCGAGCTGAGCTTCGACCCGCCGCCTTCGTTCCAGTTCTTCTTCCACGCGACGGATGCGAATTGCGCGACTGCGAATTGGCGGTGGAACCACGTCCCGCCGGGGCCGATCGAGCTTGGCGACGTCCAACTCGAGGCGTGTGGCGCGCTCGTCGTGCACATTGTGGACGGGCAAGGTGCGACTTTGAGCACTGGTTGGACCGTGAGAGCGGATACGCCCGGTCCGACGACTTTGAACGGCCGCGACGGATCGAGAGCCAACGCACGCCCCATCGAGGGAAGCACCACGTTCACGTTGGAGCGCCTGCCTGCGCGTCGCGTCAATCTGTCCGCGAGCAGTCTCAACTTCGCTGCCATCGACGAGCGGATCGTCGATGTTGTCGCCGGTGCCAACACCGAAGTCGAGCTCGTCTATCGCGGACCCGATCTGTCTCGGCGCATCGCCGTCAGAGTCCAGAACAAGCCCTTATGGATCTTCACTCCCTCAGCCGATCACATTTGGCTCACTCGGCCCGGCGCCGAAGCGGTCCATGCGAACCCGTCGAAGACGCGCATGTCGACCTTCGTGTTCGACGGAGTCGAGGCCGGTGTCCATGAATTGCGCATCGACGATCCGCGCTTCGAACCCTGGAGCCAGGGGAATGTGGTTCCTGGCGATGTTGTGAGGGCTTCCGTGACTGGAAATGCGGCGGTGCATGTCACGATCACCGGTGCGAATCAGATGCCATATACCGGCAGCTATCGATTGAGCTGGAACAGATTCGGCACAAGCTCGTTGGAGCACAGCTACTCGAATCAGATCCTGGTTA
Source organism: Planctomycetota bacterium (assembly GCA_035490315.1). Taxonomy (GTDB): domain Bacteria; phylum Planctomycetota; class UBA1135; order UBA1135; genus JADJQU01. The sequence continues at coordinate 3,137 of DATHET010000182.1, read as the reverse complement.
GCTCCCACGACACGCCCCCGCCGGACGGCCTGGTGCGCGGACTCGTGCCCGGGTACTACGAATTCGAAATCAGGATCGCGGGCCACGCTGCGGAACGCGTGGTCGTCGAAGGCCTCCTTGCGGGGGAAACTCGCGAGATCGCGGTCGCGCTCGGCTGGGCGAGCGGAATCGTCGGTCGTGTATTGGCCAACGCTGGCTCCAGCCCGATGGCGGGCGTCGACGTTCAACTCACACGCGGCACCGTCGCGGGTCACACCCTAGGAGGAGGCCAAACGATGCGGACTGGAAACGCTGAGGTCCCGGCAATTACCACGCGCGCCTCGACCGACGCGAATGGTGAGTTCCACTTCGACGATCTTCAGCCCGGCACGTGGTCCGTGCGCACGCAGTGGAGCCGCTGGCTCGTCGCCGATCGCACGATCGAATTGCCGACCGAAACGCCGCTCGAGATCGTGCAGCCGTCCTTCGGGTACTTCGTCGGGCAGTTGTTGATCCCCGCGGGCGCTCCGATCGAGGACACCGTGCTGCAGGTCATCGCGCATCGTCCTGACGGAACCCGGACCCCTCAATTCGATTTCGCGATGGAGCGCGATCCAAGCGAGCTCGCGAACGACGGGAGTTTCCACTTCGGCCCTCTGCCGACCGGAGAAATTCGCGTTGCCGTGGTGGTCTTCACGGACATCGGCGATGATGGCCGCGAGGGTATTGGCCCCAGCAGTGGCACGTTCGAGATCGCGGAAGGAATCCCTCAAACGCACGAGATCGACGTGCGCTCGAACTTCCCCGCTCGAATCCACGGGCTTGTGTCGATCGATGGAGTTCCAGCGGCTCAGGGGTCAGTGAGGATCCTCGCGATCGATTCCTCGTTCCACAGCTTCTCAGGCCATGGACTGACGCTCGAGGGACGATTCATCTTTGGAGGCATCGCACCCCACGTGTCTCAATGCTTGAGCTACATGTCGCCGGCTGGCTGGTCGTGGGCAAGCGAACCGTTGCTGCTCCTCGAACCAGGAACCGACACCGATCACTCGATGTCGATCACAACGATCGAGCGCGAGGTGCAGATCGTCGACAACGCGACAAGCCTCCCCCTCTCGAACCTGAGCATCGAGTTGCACACAGGCCCCGAGTGCGCGTCCCTCCCCGTGTCCCCCTACTCGCCCCCGCACCCCACCGTGGTATTCGACGCGGCCGGCAAACTGCTACTCCGCATGCCTTCCGGCCCCGCGAACTTCCGCCCTCTGCCCTCCGGCACACTGACACCCGCGATGGTCGAATGGACCCCTGGCTCCGCGCCAATCGTCCTGCGATATGGACAATGACTGGTACCCGGTATTCCACCACCATCCTGAACTTGGCTCATACGTGATCTCGCTCGCGGCGAGCGAAATGCACCGCGCCGAACGCGCGGGAGATTCGAACGCGGTAGTCGGCGTCCTGGACGAGCAGCGCTGCGTGCATCGCAACCATCCGACCGGCGGTGTTCTCCGAACGACCGAGGAGTGGCGCGATCTCACCATGACGAAGTCCCGCGGCGGTTCGGAGCAGACCCGCGCGCAGAATCGGCCATCCCGGACGGTGGCGGGAGTTCACTCGGATCTGCCAGGCGGCGTCGCTGCGCTCGAGCTGGTCGATGCAGGCCATCACACGTTCGGACGCCGCCACGGGCGAACCGGCTGCGGTGCCGTCCGCGAGCAGCGCTTGCTGCAGCATCCATTGTTGCACTGCGAGCGGTGAACCGGCGACCAGATCGTCGTGAGCGTCGGGGCCGAGTCGAGCGGGCCCGAGTCGACGCTCGACGAGACCGGGTACAAGTGGGGTCCGCGACCAGGCCGCGTCATAGAGCTCGGGCGAATAGCTTGCTGATCCCTCGCGAGCGCATACCTCGCGCTCGACTTTCTCCCGCTTCAGCCAGCGCGGTCCGCGAGCTCGCCCGTAGTAATAGCGGCTGCAATACGGGTATTCAGCCGAGTCATGGACGATCCGTGCTTCCGTTGCGTTCTCGTCGATGTATCGGATGACGTTTGCCCAGTGAGCCTCAGAATGGATGCGGCGTGAGCAGTACCTGCCGCGAAACAAGGGTCCGTCTCGGTCTCGCGAGCGATTGAACCAGAGCACGTAGCGCTGCTGAATCCTCCGCATGGCTTCCGAGAGGTGACCAGACTTGCTGCGCGCTAGGACATGGAAGTGATTCGTCATCAGGCAGAAGGAGTGCACCTCCAGGAGCTTGCTCCGGACGGCTCTCGCCATGAAGGCCATGAACTTTCGCGCGTCCTTCTTGTCCTCGATGATCGTTCGATGGGCCAGCCCGCGGTTCGTGACGTGGTGCCAGCTGTCCTCTGTGTCGTTTCGCTCGATTTTCGGCATGGTTCGTTCTCCTGGAGAGACGACTGAGCGAGCGAGCACTGGTGGCGGGTGACATATGTAAAAAATGGTGGTGGAATACCGGGTACCGTGTTCTTGGTCGTCGTACTTGCTGTGACTGGGATGGGCTCTGAAGTTTCAGGGCGCGCCGCTGGCGACGAGGACGTCACGCTGTTCGGACACGAGATCCAGGCGGTCGGCGATGTGGACGGAGATGGGACCGACGATCTGGCGGTGACCGCGCCGCTGGCGAGGCTTCAGGACGGCCGGCGCGGGAGCGTCCTGATCATCTCGCCGATTTCAGAGCGAGTGATTGCTCGACTCGATGCGCAGGCGAACGATCTGGCCTTCGGATGGAACATCAAGACCTTGAAGCCAGCCAGCGCAGGGGTCGCGGCCGCCTTGGCGGTCGGATGTCATGTTCTGCTTCCTGGGACTGCGATCAGCCAGGAGAGCATCAGGATCTATTCGCTCGACACTTCCCAAGTGATTGCGACGCTCCCGGGAATCTCGAGTCTTTGGATCCCGGGTGACGCGGACAAGGATGGGACGCCGGACTACCTCGGCTTTGCCCCAAGCGCGGAGCACTGGCGATGGATCTCGGGCAGGACCTTCTTGCCCCTCGAGAAGAGTCCGATCCGCGCATGCCTACGGGAGCTGGATCACGACTACGACGGCGACGGCCTGCTCGATTACCTGGAGTCGCCCAAGGTCCAGAGCGGTGCCATCGTCCTGCGATCGACGGCCACGGGGAATCGACTCGCGTCATTCGA